>MEXP01000018.1:0-38555 GCA_001773725.1 Candidatus Amesbacteria bacterium RIFCSPLOWO2_01_FULL_49_25 | reverse complement strand
TCCGGAAGTGCCATGACTATAAGCGAAAATAATCAATCTCTCTCTGCTAATAAAAGCAGCGAAATCTGAATCTCCGCTAAAGTTTTCGTGAATCCATGGAGCTTTAGCTGAATAAACAATCGCATTCCTGTCTAACACAGGAATAACTATATCAGTAAACTCCTGTTTGCTAACCAAATTTACCTCTAATCCCGTGATTAAACCGGAAATATCGGAGTTGTTAAATTTAATGGGAATTGGTCCTTCACCGTACTCTTTCTGGGCTAACTCCGAGTGTAATGTATACTCAGCACCATATACGTTGATTGTGCCATTGTTAATCTTTTCTGCAAGATCATAGAACTCAGAGTATCTCTCCGGATAGAAGTCTCTCAGGAAGTACATAAACCTTCCCATTGTTTGTAAAAACATCTTGTCCGCTACATCATCGGGAATGTGAATATACTTTAAACCACTGTTTTTAAGTATTCCTGTCGAAAGACTGAATACAAATCCATAGTGTTCCTGAGTGATTCTGGTAGTTGTTTCTGGAGGAAAAATCAAACCTGCAGCATTCAACCTGCTGTATAATTTTTGAAGTGAGTCTACCTCCCAGTTTCCTGTTTGATAATCAGGAGCTACTGGTTGGTTGTTGACGTCGATCGCGACTTCGCCGGCCTCAAATACGACTGAGAGGGTAGTTTGTGCGTCAAAGACCAGACGGGCTTTTCCTTGGACTTCTCCGGACTCACTGAGTTTGACGGCGTACACCGTACCACGATCGGAGGAGTTAAAACTCACTCCTGCGACAATCGTGGCAGCATTCGGTATCCGGGTGATCATCTTCCGAAGAAGATTTCCGCTAGTGTCGATGTAGGCTGCCCATCCTTGACCGGATTGATCGACCGAGTAGGAAACTTCCTGACCATCTTCGGTCAACATTTTTTCCGGGAACGGCAGAAAAACAACGTTTCCCGAGACGGCATTTAGAATGCTGCCGTCTTTAACCAACGGAATAATATTCTGAGACTTCATCCCTTCGGTTGAGATTTCTCCACCGGCGCTTTCGGCGATTCCGAACATAACCTCTCCAAGACCGGCGGTCACCAGTTCGACAGGAATAGATCCCGGCTGAAATGGAAATTCAAACTCCCCGGAGATGGAGGTTGGTAGAGGAGTTGGAGACGATTCGGGCATGGGGGTAGCAGTTGGTGGGGGTGTAAATGTACGTGTTGGGGCGGCTGTTGGCGTGTACATTAAGGTCGCGGTAGGCATCAGAGTTTCTGAGAAGGTTTGGCTAGACGGTTCTGGAGCAGGAGTGTTTGTTCCATAAGAACTGCAAGCGGTGATCTGGGATACTGTCAACAAGAAAAAAACAGTTTGCGAAACATTTGTGCACTTCTTTACGTCGAGAGTGTTTATCTCCAGGCGAAGTTTAAAAAGAATCGTGAACAACGCTGATAATTGTAGTACATTATCAATGATACCGGTTCATTTCTTATACCTCCCATTTAGTTGAAACACAACATCGACCTTGCTTTTGTTTTTACGGGTTTGACCCACCGGATTAGATTGGTATTCGGTAATCGTATGGAGGGCCGATTATAAGACACAGCAGCTGCGAGACTTTTGCCAACTATCCGGTGTTTTTGGATAGGTCTTCGTTGTGAAGAAATATGCCTTTAAGTGGTAGTGGTTTGAATATATTGTGTCCATTATTTCCAGAACGTTTGTTCAATGTGTGATAAAATTGATACAAATATCGGTTTGGAAGGATAGATCTTACTCGGATAGGAATTGATTTTTAGGACGGTCGGCGATGAGTAAGCGAAGATCGAATAACGAAGGTAGTATTTTTAAAGAGAATTCAACTGGCTCTTGGGTAGCAGAAATATCGCTTCCTGACGGCGCACGTAAACGCAAACGCAGCAAAAGCCAGCAGGTCGTCAGAGAATGGCTGCAAGCTTCAATTAATCAACTGAAACAAGGCAATCTGGTCGTAGATGACAGAGTGACCGTCTCCGAATTTATTGACCGCTATTTCAACGATGTGGCCAGGCATAATCTTAGGCCGAAGACTCTTGAAAGCTATGAATCCCTGATAAGGATACATATAAAACCAGGATTAGGCCATTACAGACTATCCGCTTTAAACCCCTTAATCATCCAGAAGTTTTATTCGGACAAACTAAATGCCGGACTGTCCAAAAGGACTGTCCAGTTCATCCATTCAATTCTTCACAAAGCCCTGAATCAGGCTCTCCGGTTGGGGCTGGTCTATCGAAACGTCACCGATCTGGTGGATCACCCTAACCCTAAACGAAAGGCTCCCGAAGTCTGGTCTATAGAGGAAGTAAAAAAATTCCTGAATGCCGTAAAAGACCACAGGTTTTTCGTCATCTACCTTTTGAGCGTGTACCTGGGTATGCGTGAGGGCGAGGTTCTGGGGATTTATTTTGAAGATGTCGATATTCTCCATCGCACGATCCACGTTAAACACGCTGTCCAGGCATTGAAAGGTGGTTTGGTTGTGACCGAACCCAAAACGGAAAGCTCAAAACGGGCGGTTTCAATTCCCTCGTCAATAATCTCGATCCTGACGGATTACCTATACATCCAGAAAAGGAATCAGGGGCTCATTTTTACGACTTCCTCTGGAAAACCCATAAGCCCAAGGAATCTGGTAAGGCATTTTAAAAGTGCCATCAAAGAAACGGGGCTACCCAATATCCGCTTCCACGATTTAAGACATACCCACGCCTCGCTTCTCTTGGCTGCCGGCGTTCATCCCAAAATAGTCCAGGAAAGGTTGGGGCATTCACAAATCAGTCTGACCCTGGACACCTATTCCCACGTTATACCCAGTTTACAATTGGAAGCTGCCGACAAGATGGATCAACTGATGGGTAATATGTAGCAATTCTGTAGCAGACACACAGAAACAGTTGGAAAGAGCGGAGATATTGGGGCTATATATGCCCCAATTTCCGTTTAAATGGAGTTATTTGCCATATTTGGGGGAGTGGAGGCTTAAGCCTCCAGCCTCTTAATCAATTGGTTAGAGGTTCGAGTCCTCTCGGGGTCACTCCCATATATGGCAATAAATAGCAATTGACAGGCAAGCCACCCCAAATATGGCGGTGCCTGTCAATTTCTTTGTTAAAACAGTAGCAAATGTGTAGCAGTTAAGACCCGTTGGCAAAAACGCCTTTGGGGACGGCAAAAGACCGGTATTTATACTTTGCGTGAAGTTTCTCGAAGAATTTTTTCTGCTTCCGACAAAGTTTTTTTGAGCTTAAGTTCCTGAAGTCTGGTCGCAATTTCAAGGAGCTTTACGCAAGTCTCGTAAAGTTCACGGGGATTTTTCTGATAATACTCAAGATCCCGTATGGTAATGGGTTTGCCTTTCATTTGTTTAATCCTCCATTTTCCAACTATAGCCGCTTTTCATTTTTTCGAGCCAGTTGAGAAGCTCGGAACCCTTAATCCGCACGTTTCTTCCCAAGCGGATATGTGGTATCTGTTTCTTCTGCACCATGTAGTAGATTTTGCTTTTTGATATTTTGAGGTATCTGGCCACCTCTGGGATTGTCATTATTTCGTCCATTGTCTTAAATCCTCAACAGCGGTTTTAAAGTCAACGCCTTTCAGCTTCATGTAAAAGTCTATAACCGATCCCCCACCACAGCCGGCAAAACAGTGCCAGTAATTACCTTTTTCATTTACCCCAAAAGAGTTGTGGGTGTCATCGTGGAATGGGCACTTCCCCATTGCGCCGCCCCCAGACGACCTCAGCTCCACGTATTGACCGATGAAGTCCTTAATATTGATCTTCTCCTTGATCTGGCTCCAGGAAGTTCCTGAACCTTCCTGGATTGAATTTCCGGGTAGGTTTACCGGTTTTTTCGTTGGCAGATACGACTCAACGTCGCTCAATTGGACTTTTTCAGGATAGGACAAAATTTTTAGCTGCTCCAAAAGGGTCGGAGCCAAAGGATTACCAGTACGGTCAATAAAACCGTACCTTTTTCCGGTTTTTTGATGCACTCCAAATGGGAGCCTTATTAAAGAACCAGGCCCCTCCCCCAATTTGTCCTGCTTGGGAAACACCTCGCAGGTGACGCCGAATTTTTCAGCGATTGTATTGCCCAATGATCGGGCTTTCCATCCGTCCATCGGATCAAAAAACATCCATAGATGGCCACCACGACGGGATTCTTCGATATAGGATGGTATTTTTCGAGCCATTAAAACCATCGAAACGCCGATCAAACCAGAAAAATTGGTTTCATCGTCTGCATCCATAACGGTAAAATGCGCCATGCTGTCTGGATTTAGCACGTATGCACCCAAAGTAATCTCCCCTTTTAAATGATCCAAAATATCATCATGGGTCAAAGGGTGTTTGATGGACAAATAACTGCCGTCCTTCCTCTGGATGGCTTTTAAATCCCATCGCTGGACGAAGTTCTTCGCAAACTCGCTGGCTATATTTATTTTTTCGATGGGTGTTAGTCTTTCTT
This sequence comes from Candidatus Amesbacteria bacterium RIFCSPLOWO2_01_FULL_49_25, assembly GCA_001773725.1. Taxonomy (GTDB): domain Bacteria; phylum Patescibacteriota; class Microgenomatia; order CAZETR01; family Amesbacteraceae; genus 01-FULL-48-32b. The sequence goes on along the minus strand of MEXP01000018.1, from coordinate 34,053 downwards.
TCATAGTTTTGTTAATCCACGGCCAGGCCAAGAATGAAGATGCTGGCCGTGTTTTCATTACCGTTTGCCTTCCAATATCCTTTTAAAAGGCAGGATCCAAACCTCGGAACCGCAATTTCTGCACTCGTAAACTTCCCAGTCCTTACCGTTTTCGTGTCTGCGCATAAGTGCCGAAAGATTGTTCCTGCATATCGGGCAACCACGGTTTTTGGTGTACACGACCACCACCCCCTTTCCTGGCCTAGGCCTGCTTAAACGGGTCAAGCCCGTAAAAGCCTCAATTGATAAGGTGCATTTAAACTGACTTCGGGCTTCTCGCCCCTTTTTGAACTGAGATTTTTCGCTGGTTGATCATTTCCTCTGCTCTTTGAAGCGATACGCCTCGCATGAGCATGAGTTTGTCTTTCAGAGCTTCGACGTCTTTGTATGATGCGGTGATCCGAACTTCGCGTGTCCTTCCGATGTGAACGATGCGGTCCATCCTGGCTTCATCTTGGAAGCGCCTTACATAGCACTCCCTCTGTGCCAGGTGTTGAAGCTGATATGCCTGTACCGCCAACTGCTCGTCTCTGTTCTCCATGATGTCGTGCTGGTCCTCGCGGCGTGCAGTAACTTTGACCGTCTGAGGATTGAACGGGAAAAAATTCTTGACGACGGTGAAACAATCGTCGATATCGAGCAACGAATACACCACCATATTTCCGAAGGAGAAGAAAACGTCCTCCAAGCCCTTTTTGCCGTTCTCCTCGCCGGCAAGCTGTTTCAACGATTGAAGCACCAAAAATAGCTGCAACTTGCGGCTTCGGTACTCCGACGGCAGATGCGCCAAAATCCGCGCTACACTTGGGGTTTCGGTAAATGTGTATACCTCATCCATCACCCAATTTATCGGGTAGTATCCTGGTGAGGACGGGACACGCTTATTTATCTCATCCAGCACTAGATGGAAAAGCTGCAAAAATGCGTAGTCCTTCTGCATGTGGTTATTGTTTAACCCTGAGCCGTCGCATAGCACGATAAGACCATTGCGGATCGCCTCTTTGGGTGTCCACCCTGGATTGGGGTAACCAACCCGGGCACGGATTCGCCGTGATTTAATGACATCCAGAACATCCACTAAAGCGTGGGCCAATTCTCTGTCGATTCTTTCCCTACCGGTAAAGTGGAAGGTAAAGTATTCGTGGGCTTTCCCAACCTTACCGCCGAATTGCTTGCGGGCGAGCTCCCGAACATCACGGTTAAGCAGCTTGATCGCTTCGGTTAATTGCCAGCCATTGCCACCATCATCGGTAACGGCATTTGCCAAAAGAAGCAAATTTGGAAGCAGGCTTTTGATCGGGCGCCCGCCCATGGTGGGATTGCGCTCCACAAGGTTGGGATTAATCGCTTCAAAGGTTCTCTGTACCCTATCAACCTGATCCTCAACCCGCTCCAGCCAGGGTTTCTCGGGGTCAAACTCCTCCGAAAATTCAGGCATGGGCATGACGTACACCTGGTCGTTTATCGACCTGCCGCCCATCGCGTCATATACAAGACGTGGCTCAATGCCGTCTTTCATGGTATCTGAATGGATCAACAGTAAAAGTACGTTGATAAGCCCGCCCGACCAATCGAAAACGAAAAACGACTGCTCTGGATGGGCTTTGATCTGCTCCAAAAGCTCCAATGCCATAGAAAATGTTTTGCCGACGCCCTGCCGGCCCACGAACACGGTCGACATGACCAACCCCGGTTCGTATAAAAACCGACGTGGCCGGATGACAAATTCCGGCATCATCCAGCCACCTCTGAGTATTAGGCTTGCAATAAGGTCCAAAAGAAATCTAAGCATGGTTAGTTAATGACCACTCCTTTCCGTCGTGCCAAAAATTAATTTTTGCTGTCAAGGCGTTCCCAATCGGCACGGATTTAAATGTCTGGTAATCGGTAAAGAAAAATGGATACCGGGCTTCGCCGGTGATACCAGATATGATCGGCTCATCCAATAACGTATCCATCCAGTGAACAAAATCCTTCACCCTCCCTCGGTCGGTGTCGATGACGAATAAAACCGTGATCTCCCGCTTGGCTTTGGCTTCGATATCGGGTAGATACTTCCTGTACCGGGTAAGCTTGCTTTTCATCACGCCTCCGTGCTTGAAGTTATTCTGGGTGCAAAATTCGTAAAGCAGCATCGTTCCCCGGTTATCGGAGTACCGTATTCCCCATTCCGGGACGATGGCAAATCCACGAAAGGCATTTTCGGGAATAATTTCGCTTTCTTCCATGCGGCATCGCCAAAAACGGATCAATCCTTCGGTTGCACCGAGCTCGTGGTCGATGGACATGCCGATCACGCGGTTTTTCCTCGTCGGCGAATACACTTTCTCCCCATCGTGCCGGGTGACAACCAGCCGTCCTTCCCGCTCAAGCTCGGGAAGCGCCGTCTCGAGGATTTTCATCCTCTCATTCTTCCCCGTGAATTTCACCGCCAATTGCCTCCGGCTCACATATCTTAAGAGCTTTACCGTTTTTAAAATCTGATCTTTTGTTATGATAGAATGACGTGCCATTTTTCCGCTAAACCTCGTTTATATCGGGTGGAATGGCTGTCCCCCTGTTTCCACCCGGACTCCACTTTATCAAATGGAATAACCGAATACAACCCGAAGATTGATTTCAGTAAATCGGTGAAAAGGCGGGGGATTTTATGGAAATACCATCACCGGGTGATACCCCATCCTCTCAAACAAGAGCAGCGCGATTCGGGCTACGGTAACAGAGAAGAAGGCATTGACGATGGTGAACAACATCCACAGAAGAAACATCTCAAGAAGCGTGTACTTTCTGGAGACGATCTCTGTGAAAAGCGCCATAAATTTGTCCACCCATTCAATCGAATTCGTAATTAAACTTCCTTTTTCGTCCATTTCGGTTCACCTATACCAGCTTATAAGGTTGAAAAATGAGGCTCCCTTCACGTTCTGCTATCTCAAAGCTGCACACCCGGTGTGGGGATAGGAGCCTTCAACGCCGATTAAGTCACAATCCTCACGATGGCTACCACGATCAACACGGTCCCGGCAACGATCAACACCCATCCCATCACGACCATGCCCCCGACAATGATTCGGGAAACACGATGGGCGATGTCGAAATGATCGTTGGACATACCGGTCATCAAAAGCTGTCTGGTCCAGTCGGCGGCGCGACGTTCGACGAATTGCTTTGGACCTATGATAGTGGCCTGAAGTGATAACCTCATAAGATTGAATAGTAATCCGATGAGGATGGCCACGATATGTTGAAGCAACCGGAGAAACAGCACAAGTAATCTGCCGAGAACGGTGAATGTAAGATGTGCGATTAGCCCGATTAATCGGCCAAGACAACCCATACATGTACCTCCCAAGGGTGATAGAAGTGTTCAATTGTGAACATAGTTCCTGTCAAGATTAACGGATCAGAAAATTAATGGTCCAAACCGTTATGTATGAAACGACAATCCAGCCGAGGATAATTGTGAAAAGAGAGGCAACGCAAACGGCGTAGTAAAAGTACTCAGAATATCCCGATTTGACATCGGCCTTTTCCATCCAATAATCGGCTATCCGTCTCACCAATTTGGGTACTCCGAGCCACCAATCACGGTATGTTTCAAATAGCACAGTTATGGTGTACCAAATTACCCGAAGTACCCATGGTGTAATTAGCCGAATCGCGGATAGGATGTATTTCACCTTTATGCGTAGTATTCGCCAAGAGAGATCCATGATCCATCCGGAAGTACCGCAATCAACTCAGGATCGACCATGCCACCCGTGATAACCAAAACGGCTAGAGCTAACAAAGGCATAGCCAGCATCATGACCACGGCAAAGGAAACCACAAGCACAATCGGAGCCAAAATAACCGCACTGATTGCCAAGGCGATCTTTCCCAAAGGAATGTTCCTTTTCGGTTCTTCCTTTTTTTCTTTCTCTGGATCGTGTCGAATAATGTATCCGATTGGTTCGATCCCATTGTCTAAAAGAAGCTTTACCCTCGCCATGAAGTTGGCGGGTATAATTGAGGCGAGCTTGGAATAATCAATGGGTTCGTAGTAATTGTCTTCATGGTAGAAGGCCTCGGTGATCATGCCCCAATTCGGGAGCGGTTTGAACTTATATAGATGCTCGTCTCCCAGGGCAATTACACGGTCTTGTAAATCGATTGGAACTGACATTGTTTTTCTCCTTTCAGTTATTAAGGAAGTTGTTGGTTGGTTCCTTATCCGGGCATGCTCCGCCCTGCTGACATCCCTTTACGATTACAGCAGGAGGTATAAAGCCGATAAGGTTCGAGCATGAGGATAAACCGAGTTAACTTCTTCGCACTTCTCTTTGGGTTCTTCGATGGATGAGCGGGAAAAGTTATTAACCTTATCAAAAGAAGAAGCGCGCGTTCTCTTTTTTCGTTGCAAGTATTACAAGCCACGGGACAGGAATAATCGCCTGGTTATTAGGCGTAGCGGATATTCAGAAACGCCTTTTTATAAACATTTAGACTCAGCTTACGTCAAACTGGGGATTTCAGGAGAACTTTCCAGGGAAAAGAAGTGGGAAGAAGTGGAGAATAAGTACTGCGGAGTACTTCGGGAGGTAACAACTGAGGAGATGATTGTTCGAGGTCTATGGCCTCCAGATAATGCTACAGCCACTCCTATAGCCCCTGAACGTCTAGGAGAACGTAGAGTCAATTGGAGGTTGATTTGGATCTTAACAGCAATCCTTATTATTATTTCTATCTTACTTATCAGGAGGTTTTTGCCTAACCGTCCCGCGGTTGTGGCTCTTTTTTCAAATGCCGTTACCCAGACTCCTGATTTATCCAAGGGAGCATCTGAAACCGCAGTCGTGGTTCTGTCGACAAATACGGTTGAGCCGGCTCTTGCGCTACAAACGGTACGGGCAACGATTCAGGCTCCAACCATTATTCATTCCCCAACCGACACTTCCATTCCTTCCACGGCTACAGATACAATTGTCCCTTCCGCAACAAACACTTTAGTTCCTACTGAAACATCAGTCCCTACTCCTGTTCCCCTATTCGAGGATAACTTCGATAGCGGATTATCTAACCGATGGGAAATAACGGGATCTCGTCCGGTGATTGGTGAAGGACAACTTTGGGCAAGAGACGGATTTGCATGGATGTCAGTCGGTGAGGAAACCTGGAAAGATTACAGAGTCGAAGTAGATATAATTCAAATAGACTGTCCTTTTGATGGAAACGTCAGCATAATCGGCCTTCGAATCAAAGATTTAAACAATATGTATGGATTAATGTTTAATGGCTGTGCAACTTTCTGGGGGGAAAGAAAGGATGGAACAAACAATGTCTGGGGTGACACTTTATATAATCGGGTAAGCGATCACTTAGTAATCTCTGTCAAAGGTAACCATTGGTCAAGCGAGAACGGTTACGATTTCATTGATCCCAAATATACTCAAGGAAAAGTTGCTATATTTCTTTTGGGGAATATGAAAATCGATAACTTTAAAATTATGGCTCTTCCTTGAAGTCCTCTGGGTAAAATCTCTTTTTTTTACTAACAAGCCTCTCCGAATTGCTAATCACTCTAAATTCTTTAGAAGTGTATTCCGGACGTAGTGCCAAGCCATGACAAACCGCTCCCCTATTAATTGACTCAGTTGTTGATCGCTTACCCCTTGGTTTTTAGCTCCAATTTCTTCTGTATACGCGATATGGAAATCCTCTGATATCCCCTCAAAAAAATTAAGTGCCTCGTTGTATCTTGGTAATTGTGAAGTGTTGTCTGCAATCTTATTCTCTAAGAGTGCAAGCCTTATCTCGTCGATGCGTAAATTACTTTCCGCAATGAGCCTTTGCGAAGGATTTAACTTGGTGGCATCTACTAAATCTTCAATATCCCTATCGCGTGTATGTCGAAGCCACATTTCCTCATAGAAATCAAAGAAAGCCGTGAATTTTGCTGAATCTGCCTTTTCACCAACAAAATATTCAAGGATTTCGTGTTTGACTTGTTCAGATCTTAGTTGTTCAGGTAGTTGTTTTGGCTCTCCTTCTACCATAATGGCCGATAGTATATAACCTTAAGGAAGCAAAATCAAATTTCCGAGTACATAATTGTGCGACACATCCCTTTAGGTCTTGACACACACCCACCCTAAAATCTATATTTAATTTGCTGACGCAAATTCGTTATTTAAAAATTCTTGGGAATAAATGGGTTGTCCAAGAATTAAAACAACAAATAGATAAATGCGGCGCCTTGGATCCTTCCGAGGCGTTTTTTTGTCTCCCCTATCCTGCCGTTCTTTTTTCTCCGGCAGCGCCGGCCTGACAGCCGATTCGGTTCGGATTGCTCCTAGGTCGTAGTGGCACTTGTAGACCACACACCTTTTGGGTGGATTTAGCAGACGACATCTCCTACTAACTGGCAGGGCTTTTAAAAACCGTCCATACCGGACAGACTTTAAGCTATACCGAATAATAGGCGAAAGTCAAGATCAAAAATATCCCGTATTTATCGCTCTTATAAGCGGTACAACCTCAAACGTTCTTCTCCGGTACTTCACAGTAAACAATGGAGTTATCCTTGTCAAATTCGTCCGTACGTTCGTGCGTACGTTCGTTCGAACGTTCGTTCGTTTTTAGGCACGTTGCTTTTTAAAAGCTGATTGTTTGATAAAAAGATCGATACCCTTGGAAACCATACTCCCGAGTTTGGGCTTCTTCTTGCCGGATTGGACCGCTTCAAGCTGGATTACTTGGAGAGCCATAAGCTGGTCCTTGTAAATGTCAAAAGTATGCCGAATTTTTTCTCTTTTCGGTTTCTCTGTTCGTTCGGACGGTCGTTCGAACGTTCGGTCGTTCGAACGTTTTTGATCTTGATTTTCTTCATTTTGCGATTGAAGGTTCGGAGTTTTATCCTTTGGTAGAGTGGGGGAGTCAGGTGTAGGGCTAATATATTTTTCAAATATTTGTTTATCGGGTTCTGGGAGTGATGGGGGAGTGGTGGATTTTGTAAAAAACAAGGACGCTCCTTCGAGTTCGTTGGTGATGCTTTCAGTATTCAGTTTCTTTTTCATATATCGAAAAGCTCGTGTATGAGCTTATTGTAGGCAAGCGCGGCCTTTGCTCTCGGGTTATAGGCGAAAATATCCTGCTTTGAGAAATGGGCGTCCCGGAGATCGGTATTTCGGGGAATGATGGTTTTTAAAACCTTGTCGGTATAGGTTTGCCTCAATATCTGAAGCGATGTGGAGGTGTTGATGGTGGGATCCGACATGGTAAAGAGAAATCCCAACAGCTCCAGGTTTGGATTGAAATATCCCCTGACCTCTTTGATGGTCTTGCTGATCTGGACGATTGAATCGAGTTCAAAATAACCAGGGGATACGATGACGATTGCCTTATCTGCTGCTGTGAGGGCATTTATGGTCAGCCAGGAAAGAGTAGGGGGGCAGTCGATAAAAACATGTTCATACTCGTTTGCTATCGGGTCAAGCTCGGTCTTGAGGCGGGCTTCCCTGTGGTCGATTGCCGTCGTCAATTCGATATCGGTATTGGAAAGTAGGATATGAGAGGGAACCAAAGACAAATTCGGGATACTGGTTTTATGGATTACCAGGGGTTTGCGATCAAGTACGGTGGAAAAAATGGTTTTTTCTACCGGTACTTCCGGGTAATTGGGCATAAGCACTTTGGAGGAGTTAGCTTGCGAATCAATATCGATTAGAAGCGTTTTCTTTCCTTTGCGGGCCAGGCCTGCGGCAAGCGAGATAGCAGTACTGGTTTTTCCAACACCGCCTTTTTGTGAGGCAATTGCGATAATCATGGTAAGTAGCGACGAAAGCCAATATTGGGTTTTCCGTCACACTTTCTATTGAATTTAGGATAGATAATTGTGGATCAGTTGTCAAATTCAATTTCGAGAGATAACCGGGAGAGACGATTTCTTAAAAAGTATTTATCCATCGAGTTCAATTTGCGCGATAATAAAGAAAAGTTCAACTATCCTGCATAGTCTTTAAATAAACTGGTGTCTTATCAGCCAGTATCTATCATGTAATCCCGAATAATGAATGATTGAGGTAAATTTCTTAGTTAGGAGAAAATCAGTAAATGACTTAAATAACGGAGTTTTGAGATGAAAAAAACTGTTTATCTGAAGATAATTATCATCGTACTCTTTTCAACGTTTGGACGGGCAATTATGTTTAGTGTGGCGGCTCCGAACGGAACGACAGAGATGGTGAGTGTTGCATCCGATGGCACGCAGGGGAATGACGTTTCATTCAACTCATCAATCTCTGCCGATGGTCGCTACGTGGTTTTCGGTTCTTATGCTTCAAATCTTGTTGGTAGTGACACCAACGACTCGGAAGACGTATTTCTCCACGACCGGCAGACAGGCGAGACAACCCGCGTCTCAGTCGCCTCTGATGGCACACAGGGGAATTCACATTCTGATACTGGTTATAGTGGCTATCCCATCATTTCCATTGAAGGTCGCTACGTGGTTTTCTCCTCCGTGGCTTCAAACCTTGTGAATGGCGATACTAATAACACTGATGATGTTTTTATTCATGACCGGCAAACGGGCCAAACCACTCGTGTGTCGATTTCGTCAAGCGGTATTCAGGGCAATGATTTCTCAACAGGTGCAAGTATTTCGGCCGATGGCCGCTATGTGGCCTTTCAATCGGAGGCAAGCAATTTGGTAAGCAATGATACAAATAACGCCATGGACATCTTTGTCCACGACCGGCAGACAAGCGAGACAACCCGTGTGTCAGTAGCTTCTGACGGAACGGAAGCAAATGGAATGTCATCTAATTATGCTACTATCTCATCAGGTGGGCGTTTCATAGGGTTTTCGTCTGAGGCAAGTAACCTGGTAAGCGGTGACACAAACGGTGTCTGGGATGTTTTTATTCATGATCGGCAGGGAGGGCAAACCACTCGTGTGTCGGTTTCGTCAAGCGGTATTCAGGGCAATAATGTCTCAGCTGGTGGGGCCTTTTCAGCCGATGCGCGATATGTGACATTTTGGTCTCAGGCTAACAATCTGGTGAGTGGGGACACAAATATTTGCGTTTTTGACAAAGGTTTCCCGGAGCCGTGTCCAGATGTTTTCGTTCACGACCGGCAAACGAGCCAAACCACTCGTGTGTCGATTTCCTCTAGTGGCGTCGAGGCCAATAATTTGTCATTGAGTCCATCCATCTCTACTGATGGTGGATATATTGTCTTCACTTCTTTAGCTTCAAACCTTGTGAACCACGACACAAATGGGGTAGAAGATATATTTGTTCATGATAAGGAAATCCTACCCCTTGATCTTTCTATTGATTCCGTATCACCTGTTCAAGTCCTTGAGGGGCAGGAACTTGTCAGGGGTAAGGTAACAGCAATCAAAGCTGTAATTCGCAAAAGTGGAAGTGGGACAGCAGGAAATGTGTCCGCTCGGGCTAGTGTTGGTGGTTATATCACAAGTCGCTTCTATGTTGCTGAGGCGGCGAATCTGGACCCACAACACGCCCTGCGCAACGATAATTCCATATATCCGCTTTCTTTTGGGCCTAATGAGACTGTAAAGGCAATTTATTTCTTCAGTGACAGGTTTACTCCTACTAGCAGCACATTTCAAGTATCTATAAAAGTGGACTATTTAGAAGACATAACTGAGACCAATGAGACGAATAACGAAGTTACACCGTCTCCTGTACCTGTGTATGATACGAAATGGTCTGGGATACTATTTCCGGATCTATACATCCATTACTTCCGAACGGATTGGGGCAACACGCCTCTCACCATTTTCGACACTTACTACCAAACCACCAATGATTTTTTCAGGGGTGTTTACCCGGTTTCCGCACAACGATTCACCCCGAGCATCTCTACCATTCTAGGGGGTAATACTACACGCTTTCGAGGTGGAGATGGGAAACTGGATATATCAGAATTGGGCCGTTGGGCTTTTGATAAACTCGGTGATATGCGGATTGCACACCCTACAGCCGACCGTTTTGTAGCAACGGTCCCGCCAGGATGGTTCTCGCAAAACACCACAGGTGTTTTGACTAATGCTGTAGGGATCGCTTACCCTCTAGCGAGGGAACTCGTTATCGCTGAAGCAAGCGTACCAGGGCATCTCAGTAGCGCTTCAACTGTCGCACACGAAATTGGTCATTCTTACCAATTGGATATTGGATGTGAGGAGTATGATCAAAACTGCGATGGTGTTCCAGACCGCATTGGGTTATTTGCCTCTCCTGGCTTATGGGTTGACAAGAAAATTCCTATCCAAGTTCCTTTACAACGCGATATCTACTGTTTTATGGGGGGAGCTGCTGATGTGGAGTATTGGATTGATGGAGAGGATTATTCGAAGCTTATCAATGATCATAAAGCTGCCACAAATGTAGCTACAATGCCTGATGAAACCACACCGGCTATTTTGGCTTTGGGAATATTCGACACCGGAGGTAACGTGACACTTGATAACTGGTATGTCTTGCCGGAGGCTGAATTAAGTGTTGTACCATCAGGACCCTATGTTTTTGAATATCAAGATATAAATGGTGGAGTTTTACATCAGCTAAACTTTGACGTCGTATTCGAAACAGAAGGTAGACCATTGAGCGAATCACCTTTTGTATACACAATTCCTTATATTGCCGACACCACAAGGATCGTCATTAAGCATAATAGTGTTTCCTTGGGACAAAAGGTTGTTAGTGCAAACTCACCAAGTGTTACTCTCCTTTCTCCTGATGGTGGTGAAAGACTATTTGGCTCAGCAGAAATTGAGTGGTCCGGCAGCGATGCAGACGGTGATAATTTATCGTATACAGTACTTTTCAGTACCGATAACGGAGCAACATGGGAAATGATTATTAGGGATCTTACTTCGACCGGTTATTTTTGGGATGTTTCAGCCCTACCTGCAGGGGCACAATATCGTATAAAGATTCTTGTAACAGATGGCGTTAATACCGGTGAAGATATTTCTGATGACACCTTCAGTGTACTAAGCGGGATTTTCATGCCTGTCATTCTTCGCAACAACTAAAAGCCCCAGCTTCTGGAAAGTCATTCTTTATATCTAGTTACGAGAACTAAACCATGTAATAACGCAGGATAGTATGTATGCTGAGACAAATTGTATGATGCGTACAATCCAACGTAGCTGCCACATTTTGGTGGCGATAGTTTTTAGCAAATGGGAGTAATTTCCACACGGAAATATCCAGCCATTGAAATTAGGGCCCCGAACCTCAAAGGCCTGGCAAGTACTAGTAACATAGATATACAAGTAACCCAAGAGCGTATATATTAGGATTGCTAAAATGATCCTAAAAGGCGTTGGTCTTAAGAATTGAGATATTGATTTTGGGGCCACTTAATACAGGATAACTCGCAGTCAATTGCCGGTCAACTTTCTGGGCTTACCCTTATACAACGTATTATGTTTCGTACTACAGGGTAAAGGAGGGGAGAATGGAGACAAATCGGCCACTCTTCACAACCTCCGTTCTACGATAAGTTCGAAGAGGGCAGAACAAGGATAAAAATCACTTGTGAGATTCTGGAATTTCATATACATTTACATTACCTTCTAAACACGATCAATAACCTTTAGACCTGAAGATTTCGAAGGAGGTGTTGTGTGAATTCAAATGTGATAGGGCGGGTGAGAAACATCACGCTTCCAAATTCTAAGGGTTTACTTCCGCTGTTTGAGGCAATTATTAACTCCATTGACGCAATAGAAGATGCCGAAAAAAATCTTGATGAAGGTTTTATAAAGGTAAAAATCTTGCGTTCGAGCAAGTCTATGCTGAATGAAGAAAACGAAAATGATTCCCGTGTGCTCAGCCAAATAATTGGGTTTGAGGTAACAGACAATGGGATCGGATTTACTGGTCCCAATTACGAAGCTTTTAACGAATCGGATACGCTTTATAAACAGAAAAGAGGAGGAAAGGGAGTAGGAAGATTCCTCTGGTTAAAAGCCTTTGATAAAGTTGAAATTGATAGCACATTTCGGGATGGCGGTAAAACATGGCAAAGAACTTTCGTCTTTTCACTCGCTAATCCTTCTGGGATTCGAGACCATAGCCTGGTTGAAATATCGGACGATTCGGAGATCAGAACGGTCGTCCGGTTGGATGGATTTAAAACTCTATATCAAGAAAATATTCCCCGGAGTGCAACATCAATCGCTCAAAGAATTGTAGAGCATTGTTTGGAATATTTTATCCTGGGAAACATGCCATCGGTACAAGTTTTTGACGATTCGGAAGATGCCCCTATACTTCTTGAAAGGTTATATGAGAGTTTGGTTTCTGAAAATAAATCCGAATCCATTGAGATCAAAGGTAGAAAATTTGACATTGTCCATCTACTGTTAAATGCACACGCTGATCTGAAACACCAAGTTTATTATTGTGGTGATCATCGTGTTGTTCTGGCTGAGAAAGTCAGCAACCTCATTCCCAATTTAAAATCTACGCTATCTAAACCAGGAAATGACGGCTCGTTTGTTTACTCGGGATACGTCTCTTCAGATTACCTTGACAAGCACGCAGACCAGCAGAGAACAGGCTTTGATACGATGTCAGAAGACGGGAGCTTGTTTTCCGAGGAATTAAAGTGGAGCGAGATCACCGAAAATGTTTTGGCTGCGTCTAAAGCCTTCCTGCAACCCTATACCGAGGAAGTCAAAGTCCGAAAAGAAGAAGAGATCAAAAATTACGCGAATTCGGAAGCTCCAGAATACCGATATATAGTAGCCAACTATCCCGAAAAGCTGGACAAGATTCCACCTGATTTTTCCAAACGAGAGTTGGATCTTAAATTGCATGAAATTCACAGAGAAATAGAGGAAAAGTTCATAGATGAGACGGGGGAGCTTCTTGAAGAAGAGACCCTAGATGAGGAATATATCGAAGAACAATTTTCAAGATGGTTGCAGGATTGGAATGACGTTGGTAAAGCCAATCTCGCTAAATACATAGTCCACAGAAAGTCCGTTCTCACCATTTTAGAAAAAATACTTAAAGTACAGAATACTGGGCGCTACGCTTACCCACCTGAGGCCGATAACGATGGTAATGAGTGGAAGCGTAGCTCATTATCGATCTCCACGTCTAATACACTGCGTATTGGCAAGTTGACAGAGTGTAATGCCAAAAAATGCTATGACTGGATCCCTAACAGTGCTTACCACAACACGGCTGGAGGAGGACCTCTGTTCGTTGACAATAGTGAACGTATCGGCGGAACAAACAGTGTCAGGCCGTGCCGGAATGAAAAACTTTCTACATGGTACTGCAATACGAGCTTTAAATGGACAGCCGTAGGTATGACACAGGACGGACGCTACCTCATCGTGGTGGTATCAGACATTGACAAAACAATGGATCAAGCTGCTGCTGTGCTGATTGCCGAAGGAGCGTGGAAAGCTATTAAGCTCGATGGTGGAGGCTCAACTCAAGTCTGGTTCAAGTCGGCAAATCTGCAAAGTATAATTGGTGGAGGACGACCTGTAGCCAATGCGATTTTGGTTTTTTCTTCACCTTAAGTTTGTGTAAGATAGAGCTCCTGCTTCTGTAAATTTACTATAAGTTATTAGTTGATTCTTGAATTTATTCCTGAGAGAATAAATTCATGCATTCCCCGCGAAGGCTGTCGAAAGTTGCTCAGTTATCAATATTACTGACAATAATAGTCCTGGTTTTTTTGTTTTATTGGGGGATAAAATATCAAGGATTTTCTAAAAGTACTACAGCAAAGCAAGATACTCCTCAATTTTTAGGAACGCTCACATATGTGAACCAAATTGCAAATTACTCTTTTCAGTATTCGTCAAAGGAAACGGTAGGCTCAGCAGGAGGTTATGAAGGTCCGCCAGAAAAATCTGACATAATCGTAATTGATGATAAAGCAACAAAATATGGATTAATGTCTATAGAACTCACCACTTCACCAACAGGACGATATCTAAAAAATGAGCAAGAAGCTCTCAACGAAATTGTTGGATATTGGGAATCTTCCACGAGTCGATACCTAACTCCCGAGCTAAATAAAGTAACAGGTCCTATACAAACAACGATCGGGGATAATGCTACGGATAGTCAGTCAGCTCTTGCATATAAGTATGAGATTGCCTGGAGAAATGATCCAAAGTATAGTGAAGGTGGAAGTGGTATTGATGTTTGGTTATTTATACCAATTACGGTAGATTGGCAGTCAGACCCTGAGAGGCTCGAATGGTTTAACGAGGAGGAATATGTCTTTTTATGGCTCCAGTATGATAAAAAAGATGAAAAACATTTACTGCCAATACTTAATACATTTGCGCTTTACCCAAAAAGTAGTTATGGGCAGTAAAGACCATTATATTTCCCAAACCGTTGTAACTATTGAAAAACCTTCGCCCTTTTCTATACTGAGCCAAATAATATGCGAATATTGGCTTTAGAACAACTGGCAACCAAAGGAATAGTCCTCATCGAAAGAAAGGGAAGTAAATGGCATGTGCAGTTTATCCAAAAAGATGAAAACGGATTTCTCTTAGGAAGACAAAGCGAGTGGGGAACCAGGCTTTACAGAGTTATCCGGGATCTATTGGAGAAGGTAACGCTTGCAGAGTAGAGAATTACCGACGAAGCCAGTTTTGGGTTTTTCGTCACACTTTTTATTGAATTTAGAGTAGTCATTTTTGGAATTAAAGTCAACCGTCAAAATCCTGACGTGTTCTCCTCTAAAGAGCTTTTTTGCCGCTCAATCAGGTCTTCATGGTCCAAGAAATGAAACTTGAGGTTTGGTACATATTGTCCAGATCAAATCTGACTTTCGACTATTGCGTTAGCAAGTAAATTAACCTATAATAATCAGAGTAATCGGTCAAAGATTTACCCCCATCCTCATCCATGCTCCAATATCGTACCCCGGTGGGAACAAAAACCACTTCTTTTCAGATAGGGGAGGAATGCCATGCATGCCAAACGCTTTCCCAAATGGGCTTCATTTCTATTTTACGTTTTAATACTTTTAAGTTTATTGGTCTTAAATCTGGGTCCGAGGACAGGCACAAGCGCACAAACAGCTTCCTCCATTTCTATCATTGCCACAATACCGGTTGGGGTTGGGCCCAACGGAATTGCCGTTAATGAAAACACAAATCGTATCTATGTAACCAATTATTCCGATAACACAGTTTCGGTTATCGATGGCAATACTAACTCGGTTATCGCAACCGTTCCTGTTGGTCCGGGTCCATCAGGGATTGACGTGAACCCTTTAACCAATAGGATTTATGTTGCTAATCACAACGCTGGTAGCCCGCTCTCGGTTATTAACGGTGAGACAAATACTGTTGTCGCTGAAATACCTGTTGATATTAATGCTTTTGGTGTAGGAATAAATCCAAGTACGAACCGAATTTATGTGACTGTTCACCCAGGCAGCTCACATGGCCCTTACGTTGATGTCATTGATGGGGCAACCGATACCATTGTCTCTACAATAAACTGTGGCATTGCAACCGATCCGGTTAGAGGAACAAGCGGTAGCTACTGTAGCCCAACCCAGGTAGTCGTCGATCCGACAACCGGTAAGGTCTATGTTCATGACTATAATGCAATGGTAGTTGTTATAGATAATACGGACACTGTGGTCTCTGCAATAACGGGTGTTGGAGGCGGGAGCAATGATTATGCTCTAGGTCTAAATCCAATATCCAGACGCTTATACGTCGGCTCGAATATCCGTCTCAATCTACCTTTATCAGTTATTAATTTGGACACTCAAGAAACAGTTGCCTCAATACCGCTTTTGTATAATTCCTTGGTAGGGAGCATAGGAGTCAATACAGACCTAAACCATATCTATGTCGCAATGAACGGCCTCTATGTCTTAGATGGCGCCACCAATACTTTTCTAGGTGACCCTCTTCCAGTTACTGGTGGCGGGGTTGCTGTTAACCAGACGACAAACCGTGTCTACGTGGCTAGCCCAAGCACAAACACCGTTGTGGTGATAGAGGATACACCACCTCCGACTCCAACACCTACTCCAACGCCGACTCCCACTCTCTTGCCAACCTGTGAGCCAACAGACCCCCAATGGCCCCAGCAATGGAACATGAGAAGGATTGATCTTGCAGGGGCTCTTAATCAATTTCCTGGTTGCTTTCCCTTTCCGGTTACCATAGGAATAATAGATACAGGTGCAGATTTAGACCATCCTGAATTGGCAGGACGTATATACAGAACCGCTACATTAGTTGGAGATAATGCAAATGATATCAATGGGCATGGAACGCATATAGCGGGAATTATTGCAGCAATTCCCAATAATGGTATAGGGATTGCTGGTATACACCCTCATGCCAGATTAAGTATTTATAAGTATAGCGATCAACCCTTAAATTTGGTTAAAAGAGCATTGAACCGTGACACTATTTTGCAACATGCATATGATATCGCGTTCTTGATTAGGGAAGCGGTGGACAATGGTGACGAGGTGATAAGTATCAGTACCGGTGTTCCGTATGATGTTAATTTAACCCTTGGAAAGAAAGCTTTTACTTTTTGTAATCCGGACAAACCAAGTTGTAGAGGTGAGCTTAGGCTTGCTGTAGAGTATGCCGCTGAACATGGAGTAGTAATTGTTGCTGCCTCACCTGAATATCAAAAGGAGAGGTATAAATACCCCGCAGCGTTTGCAGCCATATACAATAACGTCATCGCCGTGACTGCATCAACTCCAAGTGATACTTTAGCTCCCTACTCGACTACTGGTGCATTCATCACCATAGCTGCACCAGGTGGTGCGGGAACCTCTTGTCTAGGTGGGGAGGACGATTGTATTCTAAGCCTAGGTTTGGACGGTAGCTATGCTGAGAATCAGGGAACTTCGATGGCTGCTCCTCACGTAACTGGAGTTGTGGCGTTGATGTTATCGGCTAACTCAACTCTCCAACCTGCTGATATTAAGTTTATTATTACTGATACTGCTACAGATTTTGCTACTCTCCCCGATGGTTCCGCTGGAGCAGGGATAATAAACGCAAAAGTCGCTGTTCTAGCAGCTATGCAAAGGTGATACTAAATCCATAAAGAGCAGAGAGAAACTTAGCAAACTTTAGTAAAAGACCTAATAGCAGGGAGGAAAAGGACTCCTTGCTATTTTGTATTTCTCTTGAACATAAACTCTTTTTCCATTATTCTATTAATAATCCCTTTGTGAAAATAAACACGTTAAAATTATTAAAATATCCTCTGCTATTTACACTTGCTCTTTCAATTGGATTAATTATTGGTTCTATAAATGCATATTATGAGTTTTCCTATTCATTTTATTTTCTTCTGCTTATCTTTTATGTTGTTCTCGTATCAGTATTTGCGACTCTAGTTACACTCGAAAGAAAGAAAAATACTAAACGAATAGCCTGGACAAAATTTCTATTAACTTTCGTGGGGTGGAGCGCATTAATTATTATTCTACTAGTAATAATAATCAGCTTATTTGTTTAGCGGGGGGCACAACTTCCCATCCTGTTGAAAAATCCCTTACTTCTTCTATACTGAGCCAAATAATATGCGAATATTGGCTTTAGAACAACTGGCAACCAAAGGAATAGTCCTCATCGAAAGAAAGGGAAGTAAATGGCATGTGCAGTTTATCCAAAAAGATGAAAACGGATTTCTCTTAGGAAGACAAAGCGAGTGGGGAACCAGGCTTTACAGAGTTATCCGGGATCTATTGGAGAGGATTATACCTTGCTATTCTTCCTAGGATTAAAAATCTGGATATAAAATTCCGCTCTTAGGCCACTGTAATCTAGTCGACTCCTTACTTATTTCCCAATGATCTTTATTGAATCGACAAAGTGTTGCTTCGAGGATTTCATTTTCATTTCGTAGAAAGTTATAGAACCTTTCGGCATTATCAACCTGGTCCAATATGGGAATTATTACAGCGTGTAACAACTGGGATGTCTTGACGAATACTATGAAGGCCCACGGAAAGCCCTTAGTGCTTCTGCACAAGAAAAGAAGTCCATCGGTGATTGTTCCTTTGATGCCGGGGCTTTGCGATTGAATAGGCCTAGCCATATGGGTAAATTCGCGAAAAAAGAGCTGTGCATTTGCAAGAATTTCGGACTTAGGTTTATTATGATTCTGCCAATAAAACTTACCTAATATGTCCCAACCAGTGAAATGCCCTGCTGCCGAAAATGCATAACGATAACCTATCATTTCAAAGAGAGTGAGATGTGCGGTTTTGATTAGCGACACCAGAGATGGCATTCGTACATCTTTAGAAATTTCGATTTCTATTTTCTGTCCTACTAAAGATTGATATTCTTCAGGTGAAATCTTCAGTCCCAGAAAAACGGAATGGCCATCGTCATTTTCAAACAAGACAGGAGTAAATTGTTCGGGGATGTCGCCACGAGCGATAAAGTAATCCACCGGCTTATCATCAATAGAAATCTTCGGGGTAAATGTTTTATAGAGTGCCTTGTCAGTAAGAGTTTTTCCTAGCGATCGACTTTCTTTGTATTGGATGGAGGAAAAATCAGCTTCAAAATTTGAGCCATAGAACTCATCGACATCTTTTCGTTGTACCGTCCATTTTCGAGACGAGTCAGAAAAGGAGCGATTTACTATGTGAGCTTTGCAAAGGGGAGTATCTTCATCCCTGAATAGAATCGGACAGAAAAAGTGAGCAAATGGATATCCTCTTACTTGGTCATAATCTGTACGCAGTTTATCGAGCCTAGACTGTATTTGAGCATTCATATGCTGACTCGTTTGTAATAAGCTTCTCGAAGATTTACTTTGCATAAGCGCTTCCTAAGATTATAAGATAAAAAGGAGTTACACCCGGATAGGGGAATAATGTACTTATTGTTCGCACAACCTCCCTTTTGCGACTGTAAATTAGGTTCAAGACTGGGGTTTACTGTAAAAACGTGTGGAGTTTTGAACCTAACAAGTTCCTACATATACCCTATAACAGAAGTAAATCAAATATTTGTTATAAGTTCGAAACAGATCATCTTCAATAAAGGATGGCTTATACAAAATAACCGATCCTTCCATAACAACGGTTGCCGTACTTGTCTTTATGTGGATTTAACTTTGAGCTGTATTTTTCCCGATAAAAGCGTTTGCCACATACTGGACATTCAATTGTGTAGTTATGAGAACTTTTCGAGTAAATACTTCGTATGGTTTGATTACGCGGTACTGAATGAAAGTATTTTTCCTGAAAGAACTGTCCCGCTTTAGACAATTCAACTTCGTGGCGTGGTTCGAATTGGATATCTGTGTTTGAAATTGCTTGAATGCCATTGTGAACGAGTGATTTAATTCCTGGTCCCGATCCTCTCCCTCCTGTCTGATCAAAAACGTAAAGATACTCCCGGCCTACACCGTCTCGCCTTATTTTATATTTTAGTGAGTATGGTTCAACCTCACGCTCGACTCCATCGTAAACTATTCGTAGGAGTGTAAGAGAATAGCCTGCCTCCATAATTGGATTTCGAAGATCAGCAGGAAAGAAAGCTATATCACCCCATCCCCGTTGCAGGGAGCCAAACAAGGTATTTACAACCCCTCTAAATCCCTCTACAGCTCCATCAAAATCTATGATTGATGCTCGCGGACAAACCACATATTTATCCCAAAGCGCGCGTATTACCTGGAAAGGGAGGTTAGTAAGAAGTTCCTTTACAATCCCGGGTCCAGAGCCGAAGATTGTCATTTTCAAAAACGTCGAAACAATTTCGGCTTGATTTATATCGATGGAGGGGGAAATGAATGTTGCATTGACAAAGTCGTATAAATCCGCTGAGTGGCGCCGCTGAAGGAGACATTTCAACTTGCCCGCAAGCACTTCCTCTAGTTTAAGGCATTTAACTTGGCACTGGCAGGCAGACAGATCTGAATATGTGTGAATAAGATTACGCGATTGAACAGGTAGAAATATCTTTTCAAGCTCGCTTATATCCATTCGAATACTGATAATGATCTGGCTCTCCTCACCAAAAAAGTCGTGGAAGTAAAGTCTCGCTTCATGAATGAACTTTGCCTTGTCGGCGCTTTGTTTTTCTTCAACCCTTGTTCGATCCCGCTCAAATCGGACGCCGGTTCTGGTTTCAATAAACTCACACAACAGATTTAGTTGATTACAAAGATAATCTTCAGTAAACCTCTCGGGTGTTGCAAAATCCAAGTCCGGAGAGTATCGCGCTAATTCGAAATAGGCTTTACGAAAGCAATTACCACCTTTGAGAATCAGGTGAGCGCCAAGATCGCTGGCTGTATAGATGCCCATAAGAACCCAACCAAAAATGTAATCCCGTTGGACGTTATATGGGTGAACACCCAACTCTTCTGCTTTGTTCACAACTTCTTCCGCGTTAATCATTTTGACCACCTGGATGGACAACAAATATAGCTAGCTGCGTATATTTTTGACACCTGTATGATACACGAAAACGTTTAATTTTCGCACAAATATTTTAGGGTTGTTTCGGAACAATACCCTTTCAAATGTGACAGTGTTTTTACAAACTCGTAGTCTGACTTGGTAGAACTTTTAGTTTGTGACAATGGCTCTTAATAAAAAAGTAAGTAGTCCTAAGTATTGACAAGTCGTCTTAAGTCTGAGAGAATCGACTTGAGGTAATGTTATGGAACAAAAACGAGAAATTTTTACCCCCGAGCAGGCGGCAGAATACTTGCAGGTGGAAAGAGAGACCATCTATCGGTATATCCGGCAAGGAAAACTGGTCGCGTCAAAACTTGGACGCACATACCGCATTCCCAGAGGAAGCATAGACCTTCTCTTATGGGCTACAAGGACAAGGGAGGATATAACTCTTAGAGAATATACCGGAAGAGAGGTTGCTGAGTTCATTAGAGCTGATGAACTTGATGAGGAAGCCCAAGAAATTGCTAAGCGCTTCTTATCAGCCAACCAATGAGCATTGACCGCGATACTCTGCTTTTTTTCGATTCATCGTGCCTAGTGGCCGCAGCCGGATCACCTACAGGTGGCTCCGGTTTTTTATTGTCGGTTTGTGCCAGAGGTTATCTAAAAGCAGTCGTTTCCCAGCCGGTGCTTTTGGAAGCACAGAAAAATATCCAGTCAAAACTTGGAGACAAGGAAATAAAAAGGTTGTACAACCTAATTTCCATTGTCCCCTTCTCTCTGGCTCCATTGCCAAATAGAGAAGAATTTGCCAGGTTAGAAAAGCTGGTGAATAAGAAAGATGTGCACGTTGTTGCCGCAGCCTTAGAGATTCATGCCCCTTTTCTTCTAACGCTTGATAAAGGTTTCGCTTTGGAGGTGAATAAAGCAAATCTTGATGTTCAGGCGTTTTCCCCAGGCGAATTTATTAAATCAGCTCTTCCGAATCATGCAGACTATCGATCTGCTAAAGATTAATTAATTTCCCCTTAATTTTCCCGTCCAAACATTTTAAAATCGTTTGGTAACCTGACATTTTCTCGACAAAGTCCTATAATACAATTGTATCTGGAATTCTACAGGTAATAATTGAATATATTTTAGTAGCTGTCCGGCAAATAAGGCTTAACGCAGGCTACGGGTCAGCTTCTACGAGGGTCTTTACCGTCTCTCGGATAAAGTGCTTAAGGATTATGAAGAAGCCATCGAGTAATCTTATGCCCGCACCAAACACCATCCACCAATTAGTTGAGCGGTTTGAGCAGAACCGAAATTTATACCGTTTAGGAAGATATAACGAGACACAACTTCGGCGTGAGTTTTTAGATCCTTTTTTCGAAGCTCTTGGTTGGGATGTTGCGAATAGACAAGGTTATGCTGAAATCTATAAAGAAGTCATTCATGAAGATTCTTTGGAAATTGAGGGGGCAAACAAAGCCCCCGATTATGCCTTTCGAATCGGCGGGACACGTAAATTTTTTGTAGAAGCCAAGAAGCCGGCAGTCAACATTGAGTTCAACATTCACCCCGCCTTCCAGTTGCGCCGATATGCCTGGAGCACAAAGCTGCCTCTAGGAATTCTGACAGATTTTGAAGAGTTCGCAGTTTACGATTGCCGGGTTAAGCCTGATAAAAGAGATAAAGCATCAACAGGTCGAATTCTTTTACTTTCGTATAAAGATTTTATCGACAAATGGGACACCATAGCTGCAATTTTTTCGCATGAAGCGGTCTTAAAAGGTTCATTTGATAGTTATGCTGAGGGTATTAAAGGTAAAAAGGGAACAACAGAAGTAGATGACGCGTTCCTAGCTGAAATTGAACGTTGGCGAGAATTACTGGCAAAGAATGTGGCTTTACGAAATCCTAATTTGACAGCTCGTGAACTGAACTACGCAGTGCAAATGACAATTGACCGCATCGTCTTTCTACGCATTTGTGAAGATCGCGGCATAGAACGTGATGAGCAACTCAAAGAAATCTCAGCAGCTAGAAATATATACGAAAACCTTCGTCAGTTATTCCAACGGGCAGACGCGCGCTATAACTCTGGCTTGTTCCATTTCAAGAATGAAAAAGACCAATCTAGCGGCCCCGATTCATTGACGCTTGGCTTGAAGATCGATGATAAGGCCTTACATGATATTCTCAAAAACCTGTATTACCCCGAAAGCCCGTATGTATTCAGGGAAATTCCATCGGATATTTTAGGTCAGGTGTACGAGCGTTTCCTCGGGAAAGTCATTCGACTGACGGCAGGACATCAAGCAAAGGTGGAAGAAAAGCCAGAAGTTCGTAAGGCTGGTGGAGTCTATTACACACCCACATATATAGTGAATTACATAGTACAAAACACAGTAGGCAAACTACTGGAGGGGAAAACACCAAAAGAAGCGGCAAAGGTAAAAATACTTGACCCCGCTTGTGGATCTGGGACCTTTCCATTGGGAGCATTTCAATACTTATTAGATTGGCATCTGGATTGGTATCTTCACCATGAACCTGACAAGTTTGCGACAGGTAAAAACCCCGCCATCTTTCAAGTCAAGGATGGCTGGAGGCTCACTACTGCAAAGAAGAAAGAAATCCTACTTAACAATATCTTCGGTGTAGATATTGACTCACAAGCTGTGGAAGTAACTAAATTATCCTTGCTTTTGAAGGTACTTGAAAATGAGAATCAGGAAACTATCGGTTCGCAGTTATCGTTCTTTCAGGAACGCGTTTTGCCTGATTTAGGAAAGAACATTCAATGTGGAAATTCTCTGGTTGGGCCTGACTATTATGAAGGCCGACAACTGGCAATGTTAATTGACGAAGAAGAACGCTACCGTGTCAACGTTTTTGATTGGAAAACAGCTTTTCCACAGGTGTTCATACAGGGCGGTTTTGATGTGGTGATCGGGAATCCGCCTTATATTCGAATGGAAGAATTCAAGGATTTAAAAACATATCTAAAGCGAAACTACGTTTCTCATGATGAACGTTCTGATATGTATGCTTATTTCATTGAAAAGGAACATAAGCTTCTCAACCAAAAAGGTCGATTTGGAATGATTGTGTCGAATAAGTTTTTGCGAGCAAACTATGGAAAACCTCTGCGAGAATTTATTAGGCAATCAGCCTCCATTGAGCGCGTAGTTGACTTTGCAGGGTTACCAGTTTTTAAAGGGGCAACTGTTCGCACAATTGTAATTATCTCGTCTCGTAAAACGAAAAGTGAGGAGAAAGCAATTATCTACACTCCACCTCTTGAAATTGAGAAATTCAAATTAGTACAATCTGGATCCTTACCTATAAAAGAAGCAATCATTGAAACATCTTATGAAGTTCCTCCTTCAGCTCTAACTCAAAATATCTGGAGTTTTTCAACACAAGAAACTGACGATTTGATGACAAAAATCAAAGATGATAACACTCGTTTAGTTGAATATTGTGACGGACAAATTTTTATGGGTGTGAAGTCGGGCCTGACGGAAGCTTTTGTAATCGATTCACAAACCCGCAATCAATTAATTTCATCTTACTCTACCTCAGCAGAAATCATAAAGCCATTCGTGAATGGTCGGGATATACGTCGTTATAGCCTTGAGCCAAAAGATATCTACTTGATCTACACCTATCATGGAGTCAGTATTGAAAAATATCCTGCTATAAAAAAACACCTGCATAGCTACAAAGATAGACTTATAAAAAGAGTGACACGACAGGAATGGTATGAACTGCAACAGCCTCAGTATGCTTATAAAAAGTTTTTTGAAAGTCCAAAAATCATTTTCCCTGATATCGCTACTACTCCTCGGTTTGTTCTTGATGAAAAAGGTCATTACGGTTCCAATACCATTTACTTCATTCCCAAAAGAGATTTGTATCTGCTTGGATTATTAAACTCAAAGCTAGGTTTTTTCTATTTCAGAATCGTTTGCGCAGGATTGGAAGGCACAGGTGATACTTATTTGCGTTTCTTTGGTCAGTATCTAGAAGGTTTCCCTGTTAAAAAAATCAACTTCTCTGACCCCACCGATAAAGCGAGGTACGACAAGATGGTATCCCTTGTGGAGCGAATGTTGGAATTGCATAAGCGTAATCCGCGTACGCCGCAGGAACAAGAGTTGGTAAAACGCGAGATCGTTTCAACAGATAGGCAAATTGATACTCTAGTCTATGAATTGTATGGGTTGACGGAGGATGAGATAAAGATCGTGGAAGGGAAGGTTTAAAGCTCGTATGTTGTCTCCCTGATGAGAGAAACATATATTGCGGTTGATCGCGGGTCTTTATGCCCCATTATCGCTTGTATGGTTTTAAGGCTTGTCCCTTTTGCTACATGGTGAATCCCGAATGTATGCCGGAGAGATTGTACGGTAGCCCCCTCTATTTCCGTCTGATCAAAGTATTTGCTCGTAATCTTCTCTATTCCTCGTGGACTTAATCGTTTCCCAAATCTGTTGATAAAAAGAATATTATTTTTTGTAAGAGATCTTCTCTTTACGTATTCACCAAGCGCAGTACAGGCTTTGTTATTCAAAGGGATAGTCCGTTCTTTTTGCCGTTCGCTCCCAATTATGTGAAGATACCCCCCTTCTTTCTGTTCTGGCAATTTCGTATCCGACAGCTCAACATCGTTTAAACTCAACCGAGTTATCTCTGAAAGCTTTATACCGGTTTGAAGTAAAAGTTGGATTATGGCAAAATCCCGTGGGTTTTGAGAGGCAGCATCAAGCAAACGCTTATACTCCCTTTCTGTAAGAAAGCGTGGATTTTTAAAATCTGTCCGAGGTGGAATTATGCGTTTACCGATGTTGGTTGCGATATAACCGTCCTGGTAAAGAAAAGTAAGGAATGATCTGATCGAGACAACTTTCCGTTTCCTTGTTGCTCCGGCTATTCCCCGCCGGTCCAGTTCCGCTAGATATCTCTCTACAGTTGGTAATGTAATCATCCCTACCCGGTGGATGCCGTTTTGTTCCACAAACGAAGTCAGGTCTTCAATATCGTTCGCATACTCTACCCTGGTTCTGGTAGAGAAATTTCTGGCCGGCATATATACGTTTTTATATTCTTCTACGGCTTGTTTGAGTGTCATTTCCACCACACTTCCATCCTAGCATTTCGGGTTTTGTTCGTCAAACTCCATTTTATAATACAAATGTCAAGCCTTGAAGGAAGGAAAGTTAGACCTCCATTGGTTGATAATCTCACAACAACTAAATTTATTAAATTGGAAACCCTTCCAGAGCTCTTTTAGCTGCTTCTCTTACTGGAAATTCTATGGTTAATTCATCAAAATAGCTGTCTTGAAGAAGGGCTTGAAGTGGTGTAACTGCCGACGGATCACGGATACGGCCAAGAGCATTAGCGGCTTCGGCTCGTACGATTGGCCGTTCATCTTCTAAAGACATGACTAAGAAAGGGACTGCTGGTTTACCGATCCGAACGAGAGCATCAAGAGCCTCTTTGCGTACGATTCCATCGTCAGTTAAAGCAAAAATAAGCGTTTGAATGG
Organism: Candidatus Amesbacteria bacterium RIFCSPLOWO2_01_FULL_49_25; assembly: GCA_001773725.1. GTDB lineage: Bacteria > Patescibacteriota > Microgenomatia > CAZETR01 > Amesbacteraceae > 01-FULL-48-32b. The sequence goes on along the minus strand of MEXP01000018.1, from coordinate 8,039 downwards.
CTTCATCTTGAGGATAGTAACCAAGAACCTGGGCAGCTCTTAGGCGAACTTTTGGGTCTTCATTCTCTCTATTTTTTAAGATAGGTACAGCTAGTGCGATAATTGCCTTACTCGGTGCTTTTTTGAATCGACCTAGAGCTTCAACTACTTCCTTGCGCAATGGCCTGTCACCAGGATTTAAATCTTCTTTCAAAATATCAAACAGAGGCTTTATTGCTTGTTCATCTTGGATTTCCCCTAAAGCTATTGCTGCTTCTTTCTGAAGCTTTGTATCATTGCCTTTCAAGGCATCAATAAGATGGGGTACAGCTTCTCTTGCACGTAAACGACCAAGGGAAACGATTGCAGCACTCTTTGCTGATGAATGTGTTTCTTTTACCAGAAATCTGACAATCGGTGAAACCACCTCTTTCTGTCCAGATCTTCCCAAAGCTTCTAGTGCATTCACGGATACATCCAAGTCTGGATCAGTGAGCTTCTTTAGTAGACTAGCAGTAACATAAGGACTGGAATGGCTCATAGCCACAGCAATGTTGGGCCAGTAATCCCGCATTTGTTCGTCTTCAAAGACTATAAGTAGAAACCTGACGGCCTTTTCATCCCCTATCCTTCCCAGAGCTTCGATTGCATACCTGTAGTCGATAGGTTTTTTTTCTTCTAAAGCCTTGATAATTCTCTCGGATGTATTTGAGTTTCCAATAGATGAAAGTAACTGGACAGAATGGCGCCGAACCTCTTCATCTTGATCCCCAAGTGACTTAATTAGGATCTCCTGATGATCCTTGCCTCCGATTCTTCCGAGGGATTCTATTGCTCTCCATCGAACCCTCCAGTCCCGGTCTCTATCTGCCAATTCATATAAAGCAGCGACACTCGGTTCACCAATCATAACCAATGCCTCGACAGCTTTCCTCCTAAGTGGAGGAATTTCACTTTTAAGAGCATTGAGGAGAGCGCCAATCGCTTTGCTATCTCCGATCGTGCCTAAACTAGTGGCGGCTAAGCATCGGGTTTCATATTGTTCCTCCTCCCGTTCAAGCAATTGAGTGAGCGGATCAATGGCATCCTGATGTTTAAGGTTACCAAGTACCCTAATGGCACCAATCCGAACGGAGGTATTATTGCTATTTAGCTCTGCAATCAATGGCTGTACAGTTGGCGCACCAATGTTGGTTAACGCCATGACAGCAGAATTTTGTACATTTGTTTCTGAATCTTGTAGAGCGTCGATAAGCGGTTGAATAACAATTGTGTCGCCAATAGTTCCCAATATAATTGCTATTTCACTTCGAACATCAATATGTTCGTCTTCCTTTAGGAGTTGAATGAGCGGTTGAATAATGCTTGTTCCCCCAATTCCTTCCAGCGCTTTCGCAGCATTTATGCGAACCATAGACCGTCTGTCGTTTAAGGCTTCGATGAGTGGCTCAATCGATCTATCACCAAATCTAATCAGAGCATGAATTACTGCGGCTCTCACTTCTTGTTCACTTTCGTTTAGTCTCTTAATGAGAAATGGTATTGCCGATTCATCTCCAACTTGACCAAGAGCTTCACTCGCACTGGCTCGTACCTTAGGTTCATCATCACCCAGTACTTCCACAAGAGGTTTGACAGATCGCTTCTCTCTAATATCACCAAGCGCGTAGGCAGAATTCATTTTGACAAGCCAATCATTATCTCTTAGAGCATCGATTAGTTGATCAACTACAATATCATTCGATATTCTGATTAATATCCTCATTACATCATCGAGTGCCTCTCTGTCCCCAAAACCTCTTCTGACGAATTGTTTTATGCTTTCTGGATTCTGGATTTCAGCCATCAATTCATATAACCAAATACGGCCAGTAAGAGTAAGGTGATCAAAGACACGTGCCAATAATTCAATGACATATCTACCACCAATACGAGCAATATGTGCTATTGCAGACCGTTGGATTTCCTCGTTCTCGCGACTTTCGATGATCTCTGAAAGAGAAAACAACAGATTTTTTTCTAAATCCTTGTGTCCGGTTTTCCAAGCTGACAAGCAGCATATAGCCAAATATCTGATCCTGGTGTCTGATTTTCCGTAATCTTCAAGGTGGCTAATCCAGGATATGAGTTTTGTGGGGCTCAGTAGCCCGGTCATGAGTGTTAATGGTTCCCACCAATGGTATAGTTCTATGAACTCTAAAAGTCTATTATTTACTTGTCCGCTATTCAAATACACTGCAGCAAAGAATGCCCTTATTAGTCGATGCCGAAACGATACCAGTTCATTCTCGTTAATCAGAATGGACGCATCAACTGCAACTTCATTTATGATTTTTTTAAGTACGAAGTTGTAATCCGAAAGCAATGTGTACCTGAAGTTTGGATTCTCTTGAATAAGGAGCTTTCTTACCTCACTCGTTGGAATAGTTGATACTTGCCTCTCCATCATGGTGAACGCCAACCATCCTAACAATTCGGCTACTGCTTCATAACTTAATGAATCTCTACTAATTTTTCTTGCTTTTTCTGAAAGCGCTCGGTTTATCTGGTTTTTAACAGCGCAACTCAGGATAGAGAACCATTTATAGCGAGTAAATCCGCATGTGAGAAAGTTTTTAAGCCAGAAGGGGTTCCTGCCAATTCCATCAGGTCCAAGCATGCCGGTTCTCTCGAGTTTTTCGAGAACACTTTCTGCTTGCGCTTCTGGCTTTAGTTGTCTAATAAGGGTGCAGATACTGCTATCAGGTAATGGTTGAATCATGTATATTGGAAGGTCGAGTTTAGCAGCGAAGTTTCCACCTGGTTTGCTAGTCACTATGATATTGATTTTAGGATGGCTCTGTATAAATATCTGAAGATTTTGAATCAGACTCTCGTAGTTGCTTGTAGGAGCATCGTCTATTCCATCAAATAATACGACTGTCCCATTTGATAGAAGGTCGTTAATTGTTTCGCTAAGTAATTGACTATGCTTTGGAGATGAAATAATAAGCGATTCCTGCAGGAAAGAGGGTATATCACCGCCGGGGTACATCTCGCAACGGGCCAGTATGGGAAATACATTCCAATCTTTATTCCAGAAAAACCAATAGGCATTCGATGCAGCAATTTGCGATAATTGTTCGAGCAATGTGCTTTTGCCTGAACCCGATTCTCCTAAAATAAGAACTCTGCTTCCCGCCTGGTTGTTTTGCAGTTTTTCTCTCAGCTCGCCAAATGCCCAAACCACCCTCCCCTTAATTTTCAATTGAATAAGTTCCTGAACATACTGATTATTGCGCCATTTAGAGTCGAGTAAACTGCGAACTTTGTCTAAGGCCCTTCTGCTAATAAGTTGCCTAGCAGGGGGACGATTAATAAATTCGTAAACGGTGCCTTTAATAAAACTCTTTGTCTGTTCTCTACCACCCAATTCCCAAAGATAGCAACGGCGATACCACAGAAGAGCAATAGCAATAATCCCCCTTTCCGAGATATACTGGAAAAATACAAAAGCTATGATTAATGAGAGGGAGATGATAATAATAGCACGTGTTTGTAAACTAAAAGATGTCGGTTCAAATATTGAGGAAAATATGAAATTTCCTAGAATTCCAGATATGACAGCAGTGATAACACTTGTTACAAGTCTCCAAAAATAAATGCTTGTAACAATTCTCCATAAAAATCTCATTTCAGCACTTCTCCGTAAACCCTTTATTCGCTGAGATCTAATAGAATAGAAGTTTTGGAGCTATTTTCAATGTTTCATTGGTGGTGGGATCAACGCCAAACCAAGTTCTGTTAAGATCGATGATTGAAATGGTAAAGAGGAGATGCGAACTTTAAGAAAGAAAATTCAACTTTTTATACTGATAATTTTCTAAGATCGTGATACCAATATTATAGTATGGTTTTTTCTGGATCTGATAAATCTGTTCTGCTACTATGAAGCCGTTTGCCATGGTGGTGGTCAGGAAGACGATAGTATTCAAATTGTGTGTATAGGATCAGCGTCATCGGTAAATGCTCAAGAGAATACTCCATGCAGAATTTAATATAAAATTGGGAACGAATATTCTAGATTAAAAAAAAGCGCTGGGATAGAAGAATATGTTGGGGCGGTTTGTGTGCTTAATACACAAAGCGATTCGCTTATCGCAAATCGCCCCAACCTGTTTCACTTTTGTGCTCCAGCGCTTTGTTACTTACTTGCGGAAATTTCAACGAATTCCGGTGTTGTAGTCGAAAATATAAAGATAAGCATCAGGGTCAAAGAGCGTATCTTTGTGATATTGCACAATGCGTTGCAAACCTTTTTCGTCTACAATGACTGTCCGATTGCCCTCAGTCTGCTTTTGCCACCCCTTGGGAGGTTGAACAGCGTAAAAAAGGTTATCAGCTTTTCGTAGAATTTTAAAACCAAGGTTTTCTAGTGCTAAACGAGAGCTGTTAAGAAACGGAATCCCACGGTCCACTCTTCGCGCCAGATGCCATTCAGAAGTATTGGAAATATAAGGTTGCTCTGCTGCCGCCATAATGGCGGGTAGAGTCTCCGGGGTTAATCCCATCCTTCTACAGAAAAACCTGTTAATAAACCTTGTTATCCAGTTACCCTGCCTCTCTTGCGAGGCTATGGTCTTAAGCCAATACAACGATATTCGATGGAACTCTTTGGCTTCCTCCAAGACCTTGGAGTCGTCTATCAACCGATATAACCATCGTGGAACCAGTTCGTGCAGGCTATTACCTTGCGAAGGAGGGTATCCTTCATTTACCAAATCCTGAATGGTAGTTATGAACATTAATGCTACGCCAGCAGCAGATTTTCTCATTCCGCCATTTTTGGCGATTCGCGGATAGAAGTCGTGGACGAGATTTGGATCGTCGTCCACTTCACGAAGACGTATCAAAATCTCGTTTCCATCCGGAAGTGTTGTAACTTTATCATCTGAGTTATGGGACATATTGGCCTCCTTAACCAAATCCTTTCATCTAACTTGACTGTTTATTCTTTTTGCTGAATGGACAGCACTTTGGATACTTAAGGATGACCAAGTACCCAAGGTACTGCCCACTCAGGTGTAAGGAGGCAAACTTTCCGCAAAATATTAAAGTGCAGATAGTTAAACAAAAATCAGGCTTGCATTTTCGCCTGACTTTGTCCAATTATTTGTGGATACTAGCACAACAGAAAGCAAAAATCAACTATGGGATCTTGTGAAAGGCCCACCTCTCCAAATCACTATAAAAATGAAGTAACTAGAAATTCTCTTCACCTTCTTTGGTTGGGATCTGACTGGCGAGGGCACCGTTTACCTGTTGAGCAATTTGCTCGGACGACAAATCAACTGTGTTTAAGAAGGGAACCTCGTGCAAACCAAATATTTGAGGAGGTCTATCATCAAATTCAAACCAGTATTGGAACTTCAGAATTCGCCTATCAGGTAGCACAATCCTTTTGAGTTCAAGAGCCTCCGAAGAAACAGTGTAACCAATGCCTTGAAACTTAAATTCGATGTCCGGGTCCATTTTCCTTCTCCTACTTTATCGATTCCGGTTTTATTTACTTGGTGTGGCCGGATAATTCCAAAAAAGTAATGATACCTTCAACATTATAGCTTTACTATAACCAGATTCTCACCGATATTTTTCCTCTATTTCCTACTTCTGTAGTCACCCTCATATTCATAAATCCGGCATTTCCCACAAATATAGGTTCGTCAAACTACAGATTTTCCGCCCATTCCCTTTCTTTTTTGCGCGCGCACTTTTAAGTATGGTCGCAGTTTTGGTGGTTTGACGAACTTGTGAGCTGTTATACTTGAATTTGGTAATCATTCAGAATCTCCAGCCGGTCAAGCCCGTCCTATTGCGGCAAGACTGAAACTATGACTTGCTTTCTGCTAGCCATCTAACCCAATAATGAGCAAAGATGAACCAGACTGACATCGGATCGATTATCCTTCAAGAGCTGTATTTGGCCTTTTTTGGAGATGATCAACCGGTAGATTTGACTGAAATTCGCAAACGCTTGAATATAAACGAACCTGTTTTTCAGCAAATAATCGACAACCTGGAAGCACAGGAATTCATCAGGATACGTACAACGGGACCAACACACAGTATCACAGCGCAAGGCGTTCTTCATGCAGAAGACAAGGGTTTGGTTGATGAAGAGTTAAAACAACAAACATTCACGCCAGGACAGTACTCCTGAATGAGTTAGTCAAGGTGTATGACGAAAATCGATGGTCTTCGGACTCGAATGTTTATCCACTCGCCCAAAGTCTCAATCTAAGTCTTACTATGATCGTTCGAAATCTAAAAGTCCTCGATAATTTGGGGTATGTGCGATTGGCTGGTTCTGGCTCCTACATGCCCACTGAATTTGGCACGGAGGCCGTTCAAGATTATAGAATGCGTACAAAACTGGTAAACGAGCTAGATTTAATAGGGAGCTTGAATCCGCAATCACGGGGTCGGGAGTTTCAAAAACTCTTTGCGAAAGTAGTTGGACTATACGGTTGGTCTTGCGAAGAAAGTTTACGGACTCCACATGAAGAAATAGACGTGATTGTTCACAAGAATCGGGAGTACTACCTCGTTGAGTGTAAATGGGTGAAAAAGCACATAGAGAGCGCAGTAGTCCGAGAGCTTTACGGTAAGATAGAGAACCGCTTAAGTGTCCGAGGAATCCTGGTTTCCATGTCAGGGTTTACGTCAGGCGCAATTAAGCAAGTACAAGACTATACTAACGCCCGTTTAATTTATCTGTTCGGTCCAGGTAACTTTAGCACCATGCTCAAAGGCGATATGTCATTCGATCAATTGCTTGAAGAAAAACACCATCAACTTGTAACCCGGAAAGTTGCATCTTTCAGATAGAGGCCAGTCAGAAAATCCCGGGGGTAGCGGCAAAAAGTATAGGCAAACGAGAAATTAAGAAGAACAGAAGCCTTTATGATAGCGGGTGGTGCTTATCAACTCTGGCCTTCAATTCCTCAAAATCCTTGCGTGAAGGGGTAGTTGAGAGGTCGGCCTTCAAGCCGTTTACTTCGTCTTTGACATGAGAGAGTTCGACTTCTACATTACTTAATCGATATTCTACATTGTCAAAACGTGTATTCATCTCGCTTCTCAAACTATTCATCTCACCCTTAAACCTTTCATACAAATTATCCATACCTTCCAAGAGGGTATCTACCGCTTCGTCCAACATTCCCCTATTTACTGGATCATTCGGGTCTGCCTTTGCCATAGTGAATTAGAATAACACACCAACGCGACTTTCTTCAATACGGTCAATTGATGGTAATCATTACTCAAGAAATATCACCCCCTCTCCCACTTTTGTGCTTCTTGTTGAGTTGTGCTTGCTCGGTAATACTCTAGACTCTGACAACTTCTGCACAGAGGCTTTCTAAAAAACCGTATGCTGTAAGCAAGCTGCGCTTTAGTTGTTACTCTGCCGCAGGTCTTACAATCAACCCCCGACCAGCCTGAGTGATTAGCCAGAATCCTATCTATCGGCGTCGAGAATCTCGTTTTGTCTCCCATAATGTAGCTTTTCCAAGTCCTCCTTTGTGGCCTTGTAGTCTTTCAGCCACAAGGCCACTTGCAAGACTCAGTTCTTGCTTTTCGCTTTTTCAACCGGCGCGTCGGCCAGCCGTTCACACTCGTCAAACTCTGGCGCTTGCAAAGTTCCATAGCCGCACATGGCTAATGCCCTACCGACTGCTCCCGTCTCGGCCTTTTCTATGTAGTCGGGAAAACCAATTTCGGTCTCGCGCTTTCGAGCGGTTGCGATTATCCTTCCGTCTTTATCCTTGATGATCGCTTTCATAACCACCGTTTTATTCGCCAACTGGGCACATTTTGTGATGATGCTCCAGTCCGGATGATCCTTCCTGAACCAGGCGATCCTGGCGGCAACGGGCAAATAATCGGTTTCGGTTTTCTCCCATCTGACTTGACCATTGGACAAATTTACTTTTTTGGTTTTGGGTAGTTTGAGAATGTACTTGTTAGTCTTAAAGTATCAGCGAATTAGTTTACATCAGAGTATTTCTTCAGTACAG
>MEXP01000017.1:11138-32787 GCA_001773725.1 Candidatus Amesbacteria bacterium RIFCSPLOWO2_01_FULL_49_25 | reverse complement strand
CATCACCGCCTCTTCCTTAGACACTCTCACCTCCTCCACCACCCTGGGCGTCTCCGCCACCGCTTTCAATCTCGGTAACGGCTCAGCCGCCACCATCGGCACTTTAAGCGACGACAACCTGACCATCGCTCCCAACGGCTCCGGTATCCTCATCCTCGACCCCACCGGCGCCGGCTCTGTCAGTATCGGTTCCGTCGACATCACCTCCATCAGTCTCACTACCGACGCCTCGGCCCGCGACGACATCACTCTAACCGGCGGCATCACCGGTACCACCACTTTAGACGTCCAAGGTACCTCCATCGGCCTAAACTACGACGCCTCGGTCAACAACGTCTTAAGCTTTGGCACCGGCCCCGGCGCCGCCACCGACGATCTCTACTGGGGCAATTCCAAAGTCTGTGAATCCACCGACTCCACCTGCGGCTGGGCCACCACCTCCCAGCTCACCAACTACTGGCAATTAGGTACCGGTACTCTGGCTCCGGGTAATCTCACCCAGAGTACCATCTTCGGCGACCCCGCCACCGCCTCCGCTTCTCTTAGAGCCTTAGTCGGCGGCAGTATCACCAGCGGTCAGGCTTCCCTGATAGTCAACCAGTTCGAAAGCCAAGATATCTTCGCCGCCTCGGCTTCCGGCACCACCAAATTCACCATAGCCAGCGACGGCTCATTCACCATCCCCGCCCAAACCGCCGCCTCCACCATCACCTCCACCCAGACCACCGGCAATGTTTTGTCCATGGCCAACGCCTCATCTTCCCAAACCGACGATACCTTAGTTAATGTCTCTCAAACCGGCGTCACCACCGGCTACACCGGCAATCTAGTCAACATCAACTCCTCTTCCACTACCGGTGCCGCCAAGTTTCTCAACCTGGCTGCCGACTCCTCCACAGTCGGAACCTTGTTGAACCTCTCCGGCAATGCTCTTACCTCCGGAGCAGGAATTGCTGTCGGTTCTACTTCTACAGGACTTACCGGCAGCCTCCTATCCCTAACTTCAGGATCTACCGCCGCAGTCACTAACGGTATTTTCTATCTCTCCGCCACCGGGGCTCACAGCGGTGCGGCGGCCAAAATTACCACCGCCGCCACTGCCGGCACCGGACTATCAATTGCCGATTCTTCCTCCAGCCAAACCACTACCACCCTTCTAGACATCGCTCAAACCGGCGTCACTACTGGCTACACTGGCAATGTGGTCAATTTCTCCGGTACGGCCACTACCGGCTCCGGTTTCAATATAGTCAACATTACTAGCAACGCCATCAACGGCACCGGCACTGGCCTCAATGTCAACTCTTCAACTACTGGAGCTTTGACCAGTGGTCTGGAACGCATCAATGCCTCCGCTGCTCACACCGGTACTGCTTGGCAACTCCTCTCCGGTACCCAAACCGGCGGCGCCGGCTCCATCAACCTCTCCGCCGTTACCACTGGCACTGGCCTCAACATCAACACCTCCAACAATACCTGGACCACCGGTAGCCTCCTCTATGCCAACTCCACTGCCACCTCCCTCACCACCGGACTCTTGGGAAATTTCAGCTGGGAACCTTCCACCGTCGCTACTGCCTCCGGCGACTTAGTGAGAATCAACATCGGCGCCCACGGCGACACGACCGGCAATCTCTTCAACATTACCTCCTCCGGCTCCAATCTCTTCTCCGTCTCCGAAACCGCCATCACCAACACCCTCCCCACCAGCTTTACAGCAGCAGGCGACGTCTCCCTTGCCTACGACCTCCTCTTTACCAATCAAACCGCCTCATATCTCAAATCCAACGCCCCTCTCTACATCCAAGCCGGAGAGATTTTCGAATCCAACAACCTTACCGCCCAGCTTTATAACTCCGGCCGCTTTATCATCGACACCACTCCCACCGGTGGGATGACGCTCTCCTCAAATATCTCCGCCGCGTCTCTTCAAGGCATATTCCAAATCAGCGGCCAAGCCACCGGCAAAGCCCTGGCCATCCTCGACGAAACAGGTGATCAAAATATCCTGGTGGCCTCGGCTTCAGGCATCGGCATCTTTACTTTGGACAGGACGGGGGGCATCACCCTCTCCGGCGCCGCCACTACCGCCATCAATATCAGCAACACCAGTGTCACCACCGACATCTCCCTCCAAAACGGCGAAACCATCACCAACAACTCCGACGGCCAGATCGACTTTGGCATCACCGGCGGCAGCGAACTTTCCCTCTCCGCCACCGCCCTCTTCCCCAGTACCGACTCCGGTCTTGACTTGGGCTCATCCTCCAACCAGTTCGCCGACCTCTACTTAGACGGCGGCGGTATCAATCTCGATAACGCCACAGACATCGATATCGACAACTCAGTGGCTTCCGTCTTCACCATCTCCGAAGGCACCAATAACTTCTTAGCCATAGCTACCGATACCGACGCCCTAAGCTTTGGCAACGCCACCACCAATCCTGCTTTCTCTTTCTTAGGCACCGGCGAAGTTTTAATCGGTACCGGCTCCGCCAGCCTTAAATTTACCGTCTCCGACCAATTTGCCGCCACCGCCGCCGCCATGATCGAAAACTCCTACAATGGCGATGATGCCGACGGCTTGGTCGTCAAGCTCGGCTATACCGGAGTCGGCGCCGCCTCCAACCGCTTCATCGCCTTCCTCAATGGCATGGGCGTCACCGTCGGCCGCATCGAAGCCACCACCGCCTTAGGGGTAGCCTATCAAACCGACGGCATCGACTTTGCCGAATACTACACCAAAGCCCACGGTGAACCATTTACCGAAGGCGACATCGTCTCCCTCTCCCACAACGCCGCCGTCAAATCCAGCCAAGGGTACGACACCAAAGCTATCGGTATAGTCTCAACCAGTCCTGGTTTCAAAGGCGGCCAAGATGGCCCCGATAAAGTCCTGGTCGGCCTCGTCGGCCAAGTCCCGGTCAACCTCGCCTCTTTCGCCCCCCCCATCAAAAAAGGCGACTTCCTCACCTCCTCCTCCGAGCCCGGCCGCGCCACTCGTGCCACCCGCCCCGGCCACGTCATCGGCCAAGCTTTGGAAGACTGGAATCCCGGATCATCCACCCGCCAAGTCATGGTCCACATTTCGCCATCCTGGGCCGACTCCTACGATTATTTCGCCTTCGACGACTCCGGCAATGTCACAATCAAGGGCAACCTCTCCGCTCAAAATCTCCAACTTGTCGGCGAGGAAATCATCAATCTTAAATCGTCGATCATAAACCTGGAAACTCAAGTTGCCTCCCTCTCAGCCCAATTAACCAGTCTCCCGCTAACAGCTAACAGCTACCAGCTGCCAGCTGACCCCAACTGGACACTGGCCACCGCCTCCGGTCAACTCGTCTCCAGCTCCCCCATCATGGCCCCCGGTGCGGCCTTCACCGGCCAAGTATCCATCGGCACTCTTATCTTCGACGATTTAACATCTGACATCCGCTCCGCCACCGGACTTTTATCTCTCAACTCCGGCTCAGTCATCCTGGACGAATCAGGCAATCTAAAAATCACGGGCTCTCTCACCGCCGACAAAATCAACATCTCCGGCTCCTCCCTCGGCACAGCTACCATTTCTGCCGGCCTAACCGAAACCATTATTGACACAACTGCCGTCTCTACTACTTCCGCCATCTTCGCCACTCCCATAGACACCCCGGTACCCGTCGCCGCCTCCGCCACCGAACCCGGCAAGTTCGTCCTGCGTATCCCCACACCGTTATCTACTTCACTCAAAGTCTCATGGTGGGTAGTTAATTAAAATTATGAAATTTCAAATTCACCGAAAGCGGATTTTTTCTTTCCTCTTCAGCCTAACGGCCTTCCTTTTGCTTGTAGCCATATTTCTAAGGCTTACTGGCCCTTCGGTGCAGGCCGCCTGGTTTGACGACTCATATGGATATCGGGTCAAGTTTACTTTCACCCACAACGCCGACATTACCTCAGAGCGGGCCATCACCTACACCCTGGATACTCTTGAACTGACCACCGCCAACATCATGCAGTCCGATTGTGACGATATCAGATTCACCGACGGCAGCGGTAAAGTCCTCCGCTTCCAAATGACCGGTTCATGTGGTTCCGCCACCAACACTTTCGAAGTCGTCTTTCCCTCGATTGTCAACGGCACCAATGTAGGCTACGCCTACTACTCCAACCCCTCCCCCACCTCGGCCAGTGTCAACGTCTCCAACGTCGAGGCTCTCACTCCCTCCGGTGGTGACCCCGCGACCCAATCCAATCCCACCGCCAATGATGAGGTCGGCCCCGGCCCCATCGCCTACTGGAATTTCGACGAAGGCCAGGGCTCGGCCACCCAGGACAATACCTCAACCAACCTCGACGGTACGATAAGCGGCGCTACCTGGATGTCCGAAGACATGTGTGTTATCGGCAAATGCCTCCGCTTCGACGGCACCGACGACCGCATCAACATGGGCGACACCACTATCCTCAAAAGCGTTACCGCTTTAACAGTCGAAGCCTGGATACGCACCAACACCTTAAGTGGCGGCGAAGATGGCCTGCGAAACATAGCCACTAAAGAAGGTCAAAATAGTGACGAATCCGAGTTTATGCTCCGATTAGATACCGCCAACGATGATCTAGAATTTTATGTTGGCGGTTCAGCTTATGTTGGCGCTTCTTCAGGCACAATCAATCAAAATCAATGGTATCACGTCGTTGGTACATATGATGGATCCAACGTCAACATATATCTTAACGGTATCCTAAAACAATCTAGCGCCAAAACCGGCGCCACCGGCACTTCCACCACCCCTTTAAGAATCGGTAATAGCATAAGATTCGTCAACGAACGCTATTGGCAAGGCGAAATCGACGACGTCAAAATCTTCAACTACGCCAGGACAGCCGCCCAAGTCAAAGCCGACTTCCAAGCTCGGGGAACCACCAAAGGCGTCTCCGTCCAGTTCGGCGACCCCGAGCAGCAAAATTACCTTTCCAATGGGCTGGTCGGATATTGGAAGATGGATGAAACCTCTACTGGCACCTGTAGTGGCGGCGTTAACGATTCCTGCGACTCCTCCGGAAATGGACGCGACGCTGATTGGAAACAACAAGCGACGAGTACTTCTGCTAAGTTTTCTAATGGAGTAAATTTTGATGGCAACCTGGATCGTGTAGTTACAGGCAGTTCAATAAATCTATCTTACCCTATTTCTCTTTCAGTCTGGGCCTACCCAACATATACAAATGGTACTGGACTCCAAGCTTTTGCAAAATTCATAAGCCAACCGACCACAATAAACGCAGACCCTTGGAATATATACTCACTTGGCAGCGATAATTCAAGCCCTGCCAGACTTTCAGCAAGTATCTCAACCGGATCAGCAAGTTCTGGAATTACTCTTCTCTCTACAACTACAATAACTGCAAATACCTGGTACCACGTAGCCATGACCTATGATGGGACCACTTTTCGCATTTTTGTTAATGGCAAAGAAGAGAATTCAGTGTCAACCACGTTGGCACTTGGTACTTCCAGCGCGTCGGCAGCGTTCGGCGCATTGAGGGATCAAGAACCCTTCACCAACAACTTTTTTTTGGGGAGACTTGACGAGGCTCGTATCTACAACCGCGCTCTCACACCCGCCGAAATCGCCGCCCTCTACAACTGGGCTCCCGGGCCTGCTGGGTGGTGGAAACTGGACGAAAACAGCGGGTCATCCCCAGCTGATTCATCTGGAAATAGCCAGTCCGGCACTTTCACTGGCTCTCCAACATGGACCGCAGGCAAATTTGGAACCGGTCTAAACTTCGATGGTTCTTCCCAAGCTGTCACTGCCACTCTCTCCGCCGATCCTGGTTACTCCAACTCAGTCGAACTTTGGATATATCCCACTTCATCTGTTGCAAGTAAAACCCTTATTACCAATCTCACCTCCGACTCCAGTTCCCGACCCGTCTACGGAAGTTGCACCGGCACCGCCATCGCAATAAACACCTGGACACACATTGCCGCCACATCAACAGATTCCACTCACTGCGCTGTCTATCAAAATGGCGTCCTCACCACTTCCAGCGCTACCACCGGTGTCACGTTCGGAACATCGGTCAACATCGCCTCTTCTAGTTTCCCAGGTAATATTGACGACGTCCGCATCTACAACTACGCTCGCACCCAAAAGCAAATCCTTGAGGACCTAAACGCCGGTCATCCGGCAATCGGTACACCCGTTGGCTCCTACGTAGGCTACTGGAAAATGGACGACGCCACCGACACTAATGCCCAAGACTCGTCCATAAATAACAACGACCTCACCCTATCAGTTGCCTCTTGGATCCTCCAGGGCAAGTTCGACTCTGCTTGGAACGGCACCGGCACCTCCCGCGTCGGTCTCTCGGCTAATGACGCCGATTTTGATTTTGCCGCCGCCGAAGATTTTTCTCTGTCCCTGTGGCTTAGATCAGATTCCGCCGCTAATCCCGCCGCCATTGAATATTTGGTCACCAACGGCGGCCCATCGGGCACTGCCGGTTACGCCCTCTACGCCAATACCGACGGTACGCTTTGCTTTGCCGTCGACGACGACACTTCCTGGGGTCCGGACGTCTCCTCCTGTACTACCGCCGATTATTACGACGCCGCTTGGCACCACGTCATAGGCGTCAGGGACGTCACCGCCGACAAAATCCAACTATACATCGACGGCATATTGAAAGACCAAGACACCGACACCACCACAGCCACACTGGACAGTGATGGGACTTTCCGCCTGGGTGATATTGATACCGACGACGCCGCCTCCGGCGAAGAGCTGGCCGGCGATCTGGACGAAGTCAAAGTCTACCGCCTGGCCTTAAATGCCTCCGATGTCAAGCTCGAATACAACCATGGCTCTGCTACTATCCTCGGCTCTCTCTCCACCGCCAACGACGGTTTAACTGCATCATCATCCGCCGCCATGACCTTCTGCATCCCCGGCGACACCTCCACCTGCAATCCCCCTGTCGGTCACTGGAAATTTGACGAAAATACCGGGCTTACTGCAAACGATACTTCTGGAAATAGCAATGCCGGAGCTATTACAGCCGGAAATGGAGGTTGGACAGCTGGAAAAGTCGGTTCAGCATATAACTTCGATACTTCAAGCACAGTTGTAAATGCCGGAACGGCAAGTTCTTTGGACAATTTGCCCAGTAGCGGGATGACGATCGAAGCGTGGATTTATCCCAAAAGTGCCGGAGAAAATTCACTCGGGTTTATAATGGCCAAAAACGTCGGTACAACCCCAAGTAGCGGATGGGTTTTCAGACTCAACAGCACGACAAGTCTAACTTTTACAGTCGACGGCTCAACTGATTTAGTAAGAACTACAAATACCTCGCTCGTCACCCAAAATGCCTGGAATCATGTAGCCGTAAGTTGGGATGGCGTAATAACTACCGCTTCAAGTGCTGACATTTTTATTAATGGATACGAAGCCGCCTACGCCACAACAACAAACGGCGCCAGCCGAGTTGATGATGGAACTTCAACTTTTTATATAGGCAATGATAGTACGCAGGCCAGAACATTCGACGGATATATTGATACTGTTATTGCATATAATTACAGCCGCACTCTCGCTCAAATCGCCTGGGACTACAACCGCGGCGCACCGGTTGGCTGGTACAAATTCGACGAGTGCCAAGGCACAACTGCTTACAATTCCGCATTATCCGCATCGGGACTTGCTGCTGGTAACAACGGCACCATTAATCCCGCCTCTCTAGGTAACACTACCGTCGGAACATGTAACTCTGGGGTCTCAACCGAAATGTGGGATGACGGCTCTACCGGCAAATACAGTTCTGCCCTGGGGTTTGACGGAAGCGATGACAACGTTACTACCTCATCAGTTTTCAACTTAGGAACTACAAAAGTTACAATTGCTACTTGGGTTTACTTATTTTCGACCACTGAGAGCGGCGCTTTTGTCAAAGTGGGAGATGAGAGCCCCTCACTCAACGGTTATGGGATAGGGGTAGGCGCATCAACATTCGATAACACTGGAAACGACTTAATATTGCTTTACGAAGGAGCCAGTTGGTTTGATACCAACAGAACCATTGGGACCGGTTGGCACCATGTTGCATTGGTAACTAGCCCTACTGGTGCGCCGGAGGGCTTTATAGATGGCCGATCTGTCCGTAAGTTTACCAGTACGGGGGCAAACCTTCCTACTGACAGCACAAAAATAGGTGGTTACCCAACTTCAAATCGATTCGGTAACTATCTCCTCGACGATGTGCGCATATACAACTACTCATTAACTGCCGCCCAAATCAAAACTCTTTACAACGAAGGATCAGCCGTTAGATTCGGACCATCTCAAGGTAGTCCTTGACAACACCAACTCTCTGCAGTAAAACCAAAAAAACTCATGGCCCCCCAACCTTCCGAAACCCTCGCCCAAAAAGTAGGCCTTGCCAAACAGCAAATCGTCGACGCCTTCAACGACACCTTCAGGCAAGAAGCCGTGGCATTACTTGGCGGTGATTTTGCACTTGCACAAGAATTACACGCCCAACTCGAACAGGCAGTCGTGGAATTGGGCCCCATCGCCCAATCTATCATCACCCTCACCCTCCCCAAACCCGAAACTTCTCTCCAAACTACACCAGACAAGAAACCCCGGTCTAGCCCAAGTCGACCTACCGAATCCCCGCCTCAAATCACCACCCCCGAATTACTTCAAAAATATCCCCCCATCCAGCAGTTCCTCGACCATCCCCCGTTCTGGACCACCGAAGACCACGGCAAGCCTACTCTAGCCAGATTCGCCACCCTCACCGTCCTTATTACTACCACAGACGGCCATCCTTCTCCCGACCACGCCGACCCCAATACCCGAACCCGGCTCCAGAGCTTGCTATTCGGCTTAAGAAACGCTATGCCGGAAGAAGTTAAGAATGACGTAACCCAATCAGGTACCCTCCTGCAGCTGACTTACCTTCACGAGCGTCTCCAAAAATCCAAAACTTACACCCTCAGAACTACCCCCATCTCAGATGTGGAATTCGCCGCCGCCGCCCCTCGTAAAAAAAAAGCCGCCCGCAGGCCATCTTAGACCCTGACCTTGATCCCCTAGTCCTGGACCACCTCAGCCAGTACTTCAAAGAAGCCGCCGCCACCTCCCTCTTGACTTACGACCAGGAGCAGGAGCTCAGCCACCGCTACCTTGCCGCCAAAGCTATTTTAGCCAAACCATCGCCCCGCTTATCACCCCAGCGGCAAAAAATAGTTGAGGCCGGTTTAGAAGCCAGAGACCACCTTATCAAAGCCAATCTTCTCCTGGTTATCAGTATCGCCAAAAAATACCGGGACCGGGGTGTGCCATTTCTGGACCTTATTCAACAAGGCAACCTCGGCCTGATAACCGCAGTCGAGAGGTTCGAACCCGACCGGCATCACAAAATCAGCACCTACGCCACCTGGTGGATCCGTCAAAGTATCACCCGGGCAATTGCCGACCAGGGCCGCACCATCAGAATTCCGGTCCACATGCACGACCAAATACAAAGGTTTTACAATACAGCTAACCGGCTTACCCAGTCTTTCGGCCGGGACCCCACCATAGAAGAACTAGCCGACGCCCTGAATATCACCCCCCAAAAAGCTGGCAATCTGAAAAAATTAAGCCGTCTCCCGCTTTCCCTCGACCAGCCCATGGACGAAGAGGATTCCGACGGCGCCGACTTAGGTGATTTTATCCCCGACCCCAGTCCTTCTGCTCCAGATGAAGCAAACCAAATCATTTTCAAAGCTCAAGTCCGTGCCGTCCTGGACTCCCTCCCCCCTCGAGAGGCCAAAATCCTCCGTCTTCGTTATGGTATAGACTGTGACCCCCTCATCCTCGAGCAAATCGGGGCCAAATTTGGTCTCACCCGCGAACGCATCCGCCAAATCGAAGGCATTGCCCTCAAGCGCCTCCGTCATCCCCACCATGCCAGAAAACTTCGCCGCTATTTCTCCGATTTCTCTTGACATCTCCCTATCAAAGTATTAGTTTATATATCAGATGGCAATATCACTAAGTCTTTCTGCCTTACCTGATCTCCTCACTGTCAAAGAAGTCGCCGCCGTTCTTCGCGTCTCCACTCTCACCATCAAACGCTGGGGCAAACGCGGCAAGCTCGTTCCCATTCGCATCAATTCCCGCGGCGACCGCCGCTACAAAAAAGAGGCGGTTCTTTGGCTTCTGGGAATGACCCCCAAAAATTAATCCACCCTAAACTTAATCCCCTTCTCCTCCACCACCGCCTCATACTCCGCCCCCTGCTCCAGATCCCTTAGTTTCAATACATACACTCCCTCCTCTTTTCTCTCCGGCTCGCCTACCCGCCACTCTGGTTCACCCACCCTCCTCCACTTCACTTTATAGCCCGCCGCTGAACTCCACACTATCCACATTTCTCCGCTTCCCCCATCCGCCGCGGCCAAATTGCGCACGGTAGCTTGAGCCGCCACTCTCCCCCCGGTATTTCGCTTTACCAAACTCACAACCGTAGCCAACCCCGCCAAAACAATCAAAAGAACTAGCGCCGGCAGGGCCAAGCTCCCCACATCTGCCGCCTTCCCCCACTGCCGATAATAATTTACCTTTGCCTCCTGAGCCGGTTTGTATCGCAGTAATGAATCGGTTGGAAACCACCACCTTCCGCACCGCTCGCACCTCTTCACCGTCATATTGTCGGGAATTATCTCCCCTGTATACCGCACCAGCTGCGTCCCGTCCACCGGACAGACGTTGCTTCCCAGGTTCAACCACCCCGGATCCACTTCTACCGGCTTCCACTTCTGCAGTATCTTCGAGTCCAGCCGGTTAATTACCCACCCATCCGCCCAAAACCCCCCGCACCGAAAGCACCGCCAACTCTTGTCATTCCCCACAAACGAAAACTCATGCAGCGGTTCCCCGCAGTCCGGACAGTGCATAACTCTATATTACTACACTTCCCGTTCCACCATATACTCCGCAATTCCCTGGATATAGTCAATCGCATCTCTATTCAAATCCAGTCTCCGTAACTTCTCCGCAGTTCCAGCCGCCTTCCCGGCATACTCTCTCGCCAATTTCTTACTATACTCATACGCCCCGCAATCCATAATTGCTTTCTTAGCCGCATCCAGATCCTCTCGACTCGCGTCCATCTTCCCCCACACTTTGTGCACCTCAGGCCTATCCCAGGCTTTCAGAGCCAAAAGCGTGCACTTCCCTTGTTTCAAGTCCGAATCCGCGCTCTTTCCCGTCTTCTCCGGCTTCCCAAACACTCCCAAAATGTCATCCTGCAGCTGAAACGCCACTCCCCCATCCATCGCATAATCTCTTAGTATCTTAATGACTTTACTATCTTCGATCCCTCCCAGATGCACCCCGATAAACAACGGGTTCTCATACGTATAAATCGCCGTCTTGGCCCGGTGCAGTGCCATCACATCTTCCTCCGTCCAATTCTTAAACGCTTCCAAAGAAACATCGTATGCCTGACCATGACCAGTATTGGCAATTGCTCTGAGCATTTGCCTGGTTGCTTCAGGGCTACCACAACTCTCCAGCAACTCAAATCCTAGACACAAAACTGCATCCCCCACAGAAACTGCCATAGACTCAGCCAAATGTGAGTTGCCATCAAATATCTGTTGGTAATATTTATGAGTCGTTGGCCCTCCCCGCCTCAGTTCATCTTGATCCATAAAATCATCGTGCATTAACAATGCTCCGTGTGTCATTTCCACAGCTACAGCCGCTTTCCAAATCTTTTCTCCAATTTCCCCGCCACCCAAAGCGTACCCATATTTCACAAACGACCCGCGCAAGTGTTTTTGGGGCCTGGTAATCAACTCACAGGCATGTTCCAGTGCCTGCCGGACGACTTTTTTCTGCCTCTCGCTAAACCCAAAACCCCTTTTTACCTCCTCATCAAAATACTTGGCAATCCTCTTATCAATTTCCGGTACAAATTCCTCCAGAGTCTTCTTGGCCTTCTGCCCCAAGTTCATGCCACTCTTTCCTTCAAGGCCTGGTAAAACTTCTCCCAATATCCCCTGGCTTTTTTGGCATCGGGCTCTCTATTCGCCAGCACCGACAAATGTGCCGCTTTCCCCGCTTGGAAGGCCGAGAACCTAAATTTTTCGGCCAACAAATGCCGGGTATCCTCCTCCGACGGGTTTCTCCACAAATTTACCTCGATATTGGCCAGTACCTCCGGTTCAAACGCTAATCCCAAGTTCTTTTTCACAATCCCATATAACTCCCTCAAATTAACCTTAGCCTCCTCCCATTCCTCCCGTCGGCCTTCACGAAGGGCCGTCAGCAAATGCCCGCCGGCCATCCTGGCTAGTTCTTTGGACAAGCCATACTGCTCCCGCACGTAAGCGATAGCCCGGTCACTTGTCAGCTCCTGTTTCAAATCCATCTCCAGCCTGGCCACAATTTTGGGGTTAAACTTCAGGTGCTCCACGGCATCATTTCCTCCAAATCTCCTTCTCCTCCTCGAATAATCCAGCACTGCCTCTTTAAGTTTCTCCGGCGTAAAGTCAGGCAAGTGATCCTGCTCAAAATAGTATTCGGCATAATCCATCTGCCATGGCATCAGTCCCGAAGTCCTCTGTTCACCACTTGTTCTGATAAACAAATCGACGTACGGATACGGCTGATCATGTGTATCAAGATACTTCTCAAAAATATTTTTGTCTATTTTATTACTTGGGATTTGGTCATTGGTCATTGCGCGCACCGCGCGCAGTATTTCATCATGTCCGCCATAATCTAAAGCCACATTAAACAAATGCCCGGAATAATCTTTCGTCGACTCCTCCAGCTTCACCAGTCTTTCCAAAATATCTTTAGGCAAGCGGTCTTTCCTCCCCAACTGCACAAATCTCACCTTCTCCTCGTGCACCTCTTTCTCGGCCTGGAAAAGTGCCACCCTAAAAACCCTAAATATTTCCTCTCTCTCCCGCTCCGACCTCTCCCAATTCTCCGTCGAAAACGCCCACACCGTAAACGTATGCACTCCCAATTGCCTGGCCGCCTTTGCCAACCGATGTACCGCCTCATACCCTGCTTTATGTCCCTCCCACGGTTGCAATCCCCTCGCCCTCGCCCACCGTCTATTCCCATCTAAAATCATGGCCACATGATCCGGTACCTTCGTCCCAGCCGGCAACATGATAGTTTGCGCTTTGGCCATGTTTGACTATCTTACACTATCATATCCACATTAGACGGTTTTTCAGAAACTTACCTTTATTTTTTCCATTCCCACCAACACCCCCACAACTGCCGTTATACCAGATACAGTGGCTAATATTAATCCTCCTCCCCCAAAAACCCCCACGATCCCAAACGGCACAAAAAACAACCAGTGCGAAATCGCCATGTGCAATCTATGCGAATACCGATGATTAAACCGGCTATATCTCAGCCATACCCCACCATGATGCCCTACTACTCCCACCGCCATCAAAACTGATAGTATTCTCATCCATTCTTCCTTCATCCCATACGACCAAATCATCCCCAGCGCCAGCAGTGTGTTGGCCAGCCATCCAACTCTCCACCATCTATTTTTTCTCCCCAACTTAGGGCGGATCACCACATAACTTGCCCAATACACCAAAAACTCCACCCAAAACAGGTCCCATTCCCGCATTTCTTCTACTGTACCACTCTTTTTATGGCTTCCTCAACGCTCAACAATTCTGTTCTATCCTTATCTCTCTCCTTCCATTCCACTTTATCTCCGGTTTTTTCGGAAACTACCAACCGGACTGGAATTCCGATCAAATCCGCATCCGCCAGCTTCTCCCCCGCCGATCGATCCGTTTCATCATACAAAACCTCCACCCCTGCTTTTTGCAACCCTTCATACACTCTTACACCCTCCTGATCTCCTGCTCTCAGGTTCACCAGATGCACATCGTAGGGCGCAATCGACTTCGGCCAAATTATCCCCCGGTCATCATGCCGCACTTCCACGGCCGTCCCCATCACCCGAGTCGAACCTATGCCGTAACTGCCAAACCACACCGGCTTTTTGCTCCCATCCTTGTCCGTAAAGTACACCCCCATCTTCTCGGCATATTTCGCCACCCCCAGTGGAAAGATGTTGCCCACCTCAATAGATCTTTTGACCTCATAATCTTCCTCCCTTCCCTCAAACACTTCCTTATTAAATCCTTCATGAGTCCCCGGCTTGATATAAATCGTATCCTCTCCGGCATCGGCCACCACCTGGAATTCATGTGTATGTTTGTCCGTAAACACCCCCCCGGAAGCCTCCGTCACATATATATCAAACCCTATCCTTCTAAAAACCTTTATATAAGCCTGTTTCACTTTTTCGTAATAGCCCATCAGATCTTCCTCACTCACATGCAGGCTGTACAAATCCTTCATCAAAAACTCCCGGCCGCGAAGCACTCCCCCCTGAGCCCTCAGCTCGTTTCTAAATTTAGTGGAAAAATGATATACCGCCAGGGGCAAATCCTTATACGAATGCACAAACTTCTTTACCAAATCCATCACTATCTCCTCATGCGTAAAAGACAAGGCATATTCCTTCCCCCGCGTGTCCTTCAGCTTATACATAACCTCGTCCGCCGCCTCCCATCGGCCAGTCTGATTCCAAATCTCTTTCGGGTGCAGCAAAGGCATTAGCATCTCCTGTCCGCCAATATTGTTCATTTCTTCGCGGATTATCTGGTTTATTTTACCGACAACCCTCCAGCCCATTGGCAAAAGCGTCCACGATCCCGCCATCAGTTGGTCCACAAATCCGGCTCGCACCAGAAACTTATGGTTAGCTGTTATTGCCGATTTGGGTGCCTCCCTCAGCGTCTTGGGAAACAATTGAGAATATCTCATTTACCAATTCTATCACTTCCACCTCCCAATTCACTTACTTTACACTATAGGTATAATAACCTTCCGTCATGGATGAGAAACCACCCCCACCCCACCCAGACAATTCCGGGCGTGGATGTGTCTTCCCAGCCATCATGATCACACTGGGCGCAACAATTCCTTTCCTAAATACCTTTTGGGCCAATATTATCCCCGACCGACTCTCCCCAACCCAATCCGAAGTGGTCAAATGGACCGACGTCGTCCGATTGGCCGCAATTATCACCCACCTAAGTTACAACACCCTCTCCCCCAACCCCGACATCCCCTGGTACGTCTCCACCGTCCCCCAAGCCGTCATTGGCGCGGCCACATCCATTTCCCTCCTCCGACGTTACTAGAAACTGCTAAAATTACTTCATGGACCAAATAGAAGAACTTCTCACCCGCGGGGTGGCCAATATTATTCCCAGCCGTGAGGAGCTACAAAAAGTTCTCCGCTCGGACAAAAAACTCAATGTTTACCTCGGCATCGACCCTACCTCCGTTCATATTCACCTCGGTCACGCCACCCATCTCCGCCGCCTCCAAAAACTCGCCGACCTGGGACACCACGTCACATTCTTAATCGGCGACTTCACTGCCCTGGTCGGAGACACTTCAGACAAAGATTCAGAAAGGCCAATCCTCACCCCAAACCAAATCGAGGCCAACTGGCAAACCTATAAAAATCAAGCCGAAAAAATTATTGACTTCTCCAAAGTAACTGTTCGCCGCAACTCCGAGTGGCTGGACAAACTTTCAGCCCGAGAAATTCTCAATCTCATGTCCCAATTCTCCCTCAACGATTTTAATAGCCGCGAGCTCATCAAAAAACGCCTCGAGTCCGGCAACTCCGTCCGTCTCCCCGAAGCGTTTTATCCCGCACTTCAAGGATACGACAGTTACTTCATGGATACCGACATCCAATTGGGCGGACCGGATCAAACCTTCAATATGCAAGCTGGTCGCACTCTCCAAAATTCTTGGCGCGACAAAAGGTCATTTATTCTGGTCGGCCAGTTTCTAACCGGCACCGACGAAAGAAAGATGAGCAAATCCTGGGGCAATGCCATCTGGCTGGATGACTCACCAAACGATATGTACGGCAAAGTCATGTCCATTCGTGACAACCTAACCGACGAATATTTCCTCTTGGCCACAAATATATCAAAACTCGACATATCCGATCCGATGCTGCTCAAAAAAGCCCTCTCCCATCAAATCGTCCGGCAACTTCATGGTGCCGCCGCCGCCGATTCAGCCCAATCTTACTTCGAATCCACCTTCCAGCAAGGCCAAACTCCCGCAGATATCCCCGAAGTCAAAGTCCAAAACACCAACATCATCGACGCTCTGGTCGAATCCGGTCTCGCCCGCTCCAAATCCGAAGCCAGACGCTTGATAGAGCAAGGCGGCGTCCAAGTTAATAACCAAAAAGTTACTGCTATCAGCTATCAGCTGCCAGCTGCCAGCTCGATCGTCCGTGTCGGCCGCAAATTCGCCAAGGTTACCCCCAAGTAAACTTCACTTTACTAGACTTCCCGTCCCTCTTCCCTTAGGATCTGCCCATGGATTCCCTTCACCCCGTCCAGCTGACAATCTTAAAGGAGCTCCTCTTCCGCCCTGCCGCTAAATTTTCTGATCTCAACGTCTCCGGCCTCACCAACGACCATTTCACTTTCCACATCAAACGCCTTATCGAACTCGGATACGTCAAAAAGGATCCGTCAGGCTACACCCTGACTGTCACCGGCAAAGAATTTTCCAACCGCATGGACACCGAACAAGTCCAAATTGAAAGACAAGCCAAGCTGGTCATCAAGCCTGTCATAGTCAAAAGAGCAGGCACTCAAACCCTCTTCCTCGCCCAACAACGCCTCAAACAACCCTACTACGGCCTGTGGGGATTCCCGGGCGGCAAAATCCGCTGGGGCGAAACCCTGTTCCAATCGGCCGAAAGAGAGCTTCTTGAAGAAACGGGACTCACAGGCCAAATGTCTTTCAAAGGCATCCAGCACAAACTAGACATAACCATCCAAAACGGCCAGCTCCTTGAAGACAAATTCTTCCTTGTCGTCCGAGTGGATAGTCCTCACGGTAAACTCAAAGAAACCGCCCCCGGCTGTCTCAATCGCTGGTGTTCCGAAATGGAAATAAAAAAACTGGATCGCTTCGACGGCGTGGATGAAATCATTCAAATGATCCTCTCCCCATCCATCAGCCTCTTCGAACGCAACTACAAATACGACATAGCTAGATACTAACAGATTAGACAAATAGGCTTATAATATCCCAATGAAAACCCCTGATAATAGGTCACTCCCTATCGAAACCCGACTTCGCCTCCTCCCGCCCCTCATGGCCGTTGCCGCCCTAGGTTCACTCGGATCTATTGCTTGGAACTTTTGCAATCTCGATCTCAGCCCCTCAGGGAGAATTCAAGCTGTCACTTGCCAATACATCATCAAGTTAGGGGGTCTCTGGGGAATTCATATCTCAGCTGCCGGTCCATCCTCAAGATTGGTCGGATATGAACACGTGGTCGCCTACCTGGGCACCGACGCCGTCAGTCTCACCTCCCACTTACTCCAGCGTTTTCCCCAAACATCCGCACCCAATCCCTAGCCACCTGTCCGATTTCCGGATCAAACAAGCTCCCCACCCCTCTCAATATTTCCCGCTCCACCTCCATCATCTTTCTGCCATCCGCCTTCCTATCATTTCGATTTCTCAAAGCATCCAGCCAGTCTGCCGCATGAATCATCCTAGCCACCTCGGGTATCTCCATCCCCTCTCTTACTTCACCATCCGGACCATATCCGCTCCCATCCCAGTTCATATGATGCCACGCCAAAGCCTCATACACCCTCTTCCACCTTTTGGGATATCGCCATGATTGAATCCGCACCAAAAACACCGGCCACGCTTTGCTCGTCACATGTCTTTTTATCACCTCAAACTCCTCTTCACTCAACTTTCCTGGCTTATCCAGCACCCCCACCGGCACCGCCAATTTACCCACATCGTGAGCCAGCCCCACCGCAAACAACCACCCCACTTCTTCAACATCCCTCCCCAGTTTTGCCCCCAATACCGCCGTCCCCCTCCCCACCCGCAAACTATGCCACGCCGTCTGTCGGCTATGCCACCACATCGCCCCCATCAACATCCACAACCCGACTCTCACCCTCCTAGACACTCCGGACACGCCCCACAGTTCTCCCGCCACCTGCTTCAAATACTGCCACAGATCATCCTTCATAGGGCCAACTTTAGTAAAAATCTTGCCAGTCTCAATTGCCTTCTCCATCTCCAGGGTTCATGAACTAATCTCCAAAGCCATTCCAATCCTGCCCCAGATATCCACTCCGGCGGCACCTTAGCCCTTCCTGTCAAATAATCAAAAGACCCCCCCACCCCCATCACCACTTTGACCTTTAATTCTGTCAGGTGCCGGTATATCCATTTTTCCTGCCAAGGCGCCCCATATGCCACCAGCAGCAAATCAGGTTTATATTTATTTATCTTATTTAAAATACTTATACTCTTATGCTCTCCTGCTCTTATACTCTTCTCTCCCCCATCCCACTCCCCCCCATATTTTCTAGCCATAGCTTCTGCCACTCCATTCCGCCCCCCGAGATAAAACGTCCTCAATTTCAGCTTCAACAACTCTCCAACCAGACTTCTCCCGGGAACCACATTTTTTACTCCCGCCAGCTTCAATCCGGCCCCGTCGGCAACTGCCAAATCCGCGCTGTTCAGTATCCGCATAAAATCTTCATCTTCCTGCGCCAGCATCACAAACTCAGTGTTGACCGTAACTACAAAAAAGGGCCCCTCATAGATCTTTTTAGTCAATTTTTCTTTCAAAATCCCTATCACTCTATCAAGCCGACTGCTAGTCACCTTCACACCCAAAATTTCCACTATTTCAGGCCTATTTTCTTTCTCCCAGCCTCGAGTCATATACCCATCTTACTCCCCAAAACCTAATGTATCAAAAATGCAAATTGGATACAGCATACTACAAGTTATAATATTTAATTTTTAGTGTATAGTAATGCTTGAATCGTTCACAATTTATCTTCACATAGTCAAGGCCGGTTGATACACTTATACACAGTTTACTCACAAAACGATTATTTTCAGTTATCTATAACTATAAGTCTTGCCATCACTTATTATTTCCACTTCCCCATCCACATCAGTCCTTAATATTTTGATCTCTTGATCTCTTAATAAATTAATAGCTTCTTCATTTGGATGCCCATATCGATTCTTCTTGCCCGCCGAAATCACCGACAATCGAGGAGAAACTTTCTCCAACCACTCCGGTGTCATTCCTGTCTTACTTCCATGATGGGGAACTTTCAAAACCTCGACCGGCCTCAAAAGACCAGTCTCCATTTCCTCTGGCTCCACCATCTGATCCACATCCGCAGTCAGCATTAAGTCAAAAGTGCCGTAAGACACTATCCCCGAAATCCCAAAACTGTTCAAATCGGTGCCGTCCGTCTTGACTCCCAAAATCACCCCTCGCCTCCTGTTTCCCTCGCCAAAATTCTGGAGATGGGCCATAGCCCACCTCTTTTCCGGCCACACTATTTTAAACACTATGCCCCCCATTCTAATCTCATCTCCAGCATACAAATTCGAAACACGCAGCTTGCGACTTGTGATCTGCCGCTGGAGCCCTTCAAACCCAGCCGTAGAATTTGCCTCAGGCCCGCTCACAAAATTCCCGATACTATACCTGCCAACCACGCCCGTCAATCCGCCAATGTGGTCAGCTTGAGGGTGCGTAGCCACCACAACCTCGATTCGTTGATCATAAAACGGCATATGTCTGGCCAGGCAGTCGAGTACCTTTTCGTCAGGGCCGCCATCCACCAGCATCTGCACGCTCCTCCGATATACCAAGATCGCGTCCCCTTGACCCACATCACAAAACACCACATGTAACCTCTCATCCGGCACCACCAGCGCCGCCGCCCACACGGCCACAGTAGCCAAAGCCAAAGTTTTTAAAATCCAGTTTTTCAATCTTTTTGCTTAAAAATTAAAAATCTACACTTATAAATCAGTATTACCGCCAGGTAATACCAGCCCACTCCTCCCCACCCGATATTTTTAGTCGCCATCGCCGCCCACGGCAACCCCGCCCACCATTCCGTCATCCCCGTCATATACCTCAGCCACGGCCAGGCCAGCCAACTCAAAATCATGCCCGCGTCATACCACACTACCCCCAGTGTTGCCGCCGCTCCAACTATCCCCATTACTATAGGGACTACTGGCAAAACTAAAAGATTAGCCACCGGTGCCACCACAGACAACTGGCCAAAGTGATGCAATATGATAGGCATTGTCATAATTTGTGCCGCCAGAGTCGTTTTCAAATCCCCACCCAAAAAACTCAACATCCGGTTATTGGTCAAAAAAACCTCAGGCATACTCCAAAGTACGCCCACAGTCGCCGCCATCGACAATTGCCAGCCAATATCCGCCAGGTATCCCGGGTCCCACATCAGCATCAGCCAACCAACAATCGCCAATATCCAATATTTGTCGGCCTTCCTTCCCACCATTTGCCCTACTATTACCGAAATCGCCATCAATCCCGCCCGCACTACAGCCGCCGTCATCCCCGCCAGTACAGTATAAAAAACCACACCCCCAATAGACAAAATCAACCCCCACTTTCTTCCCACCAATATTACACTCAAATATAATACCGCCCCGACCACAACCGACACGTTATATCCTGAGGCCGCCACGACATGTGTCAGCCCCGTCCTTTTAAAGTTCTCTTTTGCCCGCCAACTTATGTCACCGTCCCCTCCCAGCAATATTCCCGCCGCCAATCCTCCCTCATCCCCTGGCAGCCACTTGTGCAGTTTACCAACCATCCCCTCGCGGATTCTCGTCACCATTCCCAATAGATAATATGGTTCACCAACTTTTTCAAATCTGTCATAAATAAGCACCAAACCCTCTGTTTTTTCACCTATCAGTCGCTTCTCCAGTTTGCCAGCCATTATAATTTTATCGCCTGTTTGGATCTCTTCTCCCCCCTTAAGTTTTACCCTCACCCCCTCCACCTCCAACTCATTTTTTCCGTAAAATTTCCCAACTCTCCCAGTCACCTTTACTGTCATCCCTTCGCCCAAGTCCACTCTATTCCTCTGCCCCAACTCATATCTGGCTAGTATAAGCACCAGCATTACACTCACCACTAACCCTCTTCTCATATCCCCAGCCTGTCCTTGATAAGTTCAAACACTTTACTCGATATAATCTTCTTTTCCTTCAGCTCTTCCACCGATCCATATGGCCTGCCGGAAATTATCTTCCCCGCCGTCACTTCCCCCACTCCCGGCAAGTCCTCCAGCTCGGATTGCGTGGCCAAATTTATATTAATTACCTTACTGCTTCCAGCCGTTACAATCCCCTGCTCTGCCTGTCCGGCAGGCAAGTCTCCTATTCTCGGAATATAAACTTTCATTCCGTCCCGCACTTTACTTGCCTTATTAAGATACATTTCTATCCACTTTGTATCGGCATCCTGCGTCAGTCCTCCGGCCAACTCCACCGCCTCGCCCACCCTGCCTCCGCCGCTCATTTTATATATTCCAGGGTTCATCACCGCCCCCTCAATGTCCACTATCATCGCCGACTCAGTAGACACACCTGCAATATCTTCTTGCTCTCCCGTTTGAATTATCTCCACTCCCCCCTGTTCCACCCCGCCG
>MEXP01000017.1:7894-11072 GCA_001773725.1 Candidatus Amesbacteria bacterium RIFCSPLOWO2_01_FULL_49_25 | reverse complement strand
CCGCCCCCGCCATCAAAAGCCCCACCAGTGCTATCCCTATCTCCAGCCTTCTCTTCTCCAAAAACTCATCCAGCATCAGTTACCAAGTTTAAAACTTTCCCCGGTACGAAAACAATCTTGTATTTCTTACCCCCTATGTACTTCCTCACCTTATCACTCGCCAACGCCATCTGCTCAATAGTTTTCTGATCAGCTTCCTTCTCTACTTCCAGCTTTTCTCTCAACTTACCATCAATCTGAACCACTATTACGGCCTTTTCTTCCAAAATCAGCTTCGGATCATACTCGGGCCACGCCTGCTGATGTACCGAAAACTCTCCCCCCAGCCTCTCCCACATCTCCTCGGCCAAGTGGGGCGCAAATGGCGCCAACACCCTCCAAAAAACTCCCGCTTGTTTTTTGCCCAAACCTCCAATCTCTTTTACTTTGTTCAGAAATTCCATTATCGAGGAAATCGCAGTGTTGTAGTGTCGTCTGTCTATGTCCTCTCCCACCTTCTTCACCAGCCGGTGCAAATCCTTATCCAAAACCGTCATCTCCCCAGTAATCTCAATTCTTGCCAACCTGTTTATGAACCTGAGCATCCCTTCCATTCCCGTATCCCTAAAATCTCCCCCCTGATCCACCGGGCCCAGAAACATCATATAAGTTCTCAACGCGTCAGCGCCAAATTTTGATATGTATTCATCCAAATTGACCACGTTGCCTTTACTTTTGCTCATTTTTGCTCCGTCTTTAATTATCAAACCGTGAGCAAAGAAGCGTTTAAACGGTTCCTCAAACTTCAAATGCCCCAGATCATGCATTACCATGGTCACAAATCGAGAATACAACAGATGCAAATTGGCATGTTCGGCCCCGCCAGTATACATGTCCACAGGCAGCCACCTCCCAGTTACCTCTCTATCCCATGGCTTATCGTTCACACCCACGCTCGGATATCTTAAAAAGTACCAAGCACTATCCAAAAAAGTGTCAGAAACATCAGTCTCTCGCCGTGCTTCTCCGCCACAATTAGGGCATATCGTCTTATAAAACTCAGCGTGCTTTGCCAATGGCCCCTTTCCTTTTCCCTCCGGCTGAAAATCTTCTATCTGCGGCAATCTTACTGGCAGCTCTTCCTCGGGCACCGGGTACCAGCCAGGACTGTCCCAATCTGCCGGACACATTCCCCTGTTTTGGGAAAACCAGCATTCCCCCCTATTGGCACACGATTCACAATAAATCATTGGAATCGGCGGGCCCCAATACCGCTGTCGCGAGATTAGCCAATCCCGCAGGTGAAAATGCGTTTCATTCTTCCCCCAACCTTCCTTTTCCGCCCTTCCCCACCAGCCCTCATCTGGCTGCATCTCGACTATATCAATCCCATACTTAGTAGCAAACTGTCGATCACGTGCATCGTGCGCTGGAACCCCCATTATCGCCCCCGTCCCGTACTCTGCCGTCACATAATTGACCTCCCAAACTGGTATCTTTTTCCCCGTGGCCGGATTCACAGCATACTTCCCCGTAAACTTCCCCTCCTTTTCTTTTGATTTTTGAATATTGGTTTTTGAATTTTGACTTGCGACCGCAATGAACGTCGCTCCATGAACCGTATCTGGCCGAGTGGTAAAACACTCATACTCCCCAAACTTCAATACCATCCCCTCAGACTTACCTATCCAATTCCTTTGGCTAACCTTAATTTTCTCGCTCCAATCCAATTTATCCAAGTTATCCAAAAGCTTCTGGGCAAACTTCGTGATTCTAAAAAACCACTGTTCCAAAGACTTCTTTTGCGTCTCCGTCCCGCACCTCTCGCACTTTCCGTCTATTACCTGCTCATCAGCCAACACTGTCTTACACTTCGGACACCAATTTACCTCGGATTTTTTCCGATAAGCCAAACCGGCTTTATACATTTCCACGAATATCCACTGTGTCCATCTGTAATAATCCGGATCATACGTCTCCAACTTCTTTGACCAGTCATACATGTTGCCAATCTTGTGCAGCTGAGAGTAAAAATTAACCTCCGTCATTTGAGCGTGCACGGCTGGGTGTCTACCCACCTTCAAAGCGTAGTTCTCACTATGAATACCAAATCCATCCAGTCCAATCGGCTCAAAAACATCAAACCCGCACATTCTCTTATAACGACCGTAGATATCAGAGGCGGTAAAAGCATACATGTTCCCCACATGTAGTCCTTCCGCGGACGGGTAAGGAAACATCATCAAATTGTAAAAAGGCTTTTTAGACCCCTCCAAATCAGTCTTATTTATCCCCTCCCCCTCCCACCTCTCTCGCCACTTCTCCTCGACCTCTCGATGGTCATATTTCTCCATATCCAAACATTCTACGCTACAATATCGAGTTTCATCAACTCCCTGTGGACAAACTCCCTATAATCTAATATAACTCGTGTAATAAGTATAATTTAGCTTCAGTATAACTACTTATAATCATCAAGACCTATGTCTGTTTCGAGTCTACTGATCGACCAATTTGCCCAGTTTCTAGGCAAAGAAAACGTTTCGGCCAACACCTACAAAAATTACCTCTCTGATATCCGCCACTTTTCAGACTGGGTCTCACAGATCGAAACCACCCAACCAGTCACCAACCCCCTCGACGAACTCCTGCTCTCTTCTTACCGAGACTACCTATCTGTCAATTGCCCTGTCAAGACTGCTAATCGCCGTCTATCCTCCCTGAGAAAATTTTGCTACTTTCTCGCCTCCATCGGATACTTGCCCTCCGATCCTTCATGGAAACTTACCAATGTCACCCCACCCCAACCGGACACAGACCATTTACTACTTGCCCGGTTTGCCAAATCTCTCCAATCCGAAGGCGCTTCAATTGCCACCGTCAACAACTACCTCTCAGACGCCAGAGACTATCTAAAATTTAAATCACTTCATCCCGAAATACTCCAGGATAGCCAATACGAGACCTATATAAATCACCAAGTCACTGCCTCTTCACCAGCCACTGCCAAACGCCGCGTATCCTCCATCAAAAAATTCCTCTATCTCACCTCTCTCCACCCCCAGGTCTCCACACCCCCTCCCCCAGTTTATTACACCCCCGTTGTCCAGATGGAACCAGAGCTTCCCACTCCTGCCGAGGAACCGGTACCAATTGACTTAATCAGCCCTCCTCCATCTCCAGAAATTCCACTCCCCCT
>MEXP01000017.1:0-7857 GCA_001773725.1 Candidatus Amesbacteria bacterium RIFCSPLOWO2_01_FULL_49_25 | reverse complement strand
CCAAAACTAATTGCTCTCCTAATCACTTCTCTCATTCTCGTAAGTGTCTTGGCTTTTTTTCTTTTCCGCCCAAAACCCCTCCTCACCAAATCCACCCCCCGCCCCTCAGTCCCAAACTTGTCAAGGGAACTCCTCAATCCCTTCGTCTCCTCATATTAACCTCCCCTTAACCACCCCTCAGTTGCATGAGTTTCCCATAGGCGCCCACTCCTCCCGCCATCTCCAATACCTCCTTCGTCATCACCCAAGTCTTACCCTCCTTTCCCAAGTAACAACCATAGCTGGAATACGGATATTCATCAAAAGTCGTCCCGGTAACGGTTTCTACCAGCCCAAATCTTCTCACGGATCCAACGACGGGTTTTTGATGTATTATTTTACTCATTCTCAAAATTTCGCTGGGTTGATCAAGAAGCACTGCTTTATAAATCCCTTCAAACAACGGTCCCCTTCTTTTATATTTCTGGTTGTACCACATCACATATCTAGTCCCCGCTCTTCGCATCAAATCAGTAATCCCCCTCTCTGTGGTTTGCCTCCCCAGGATATGCAAGCCATTCCTCAACAAACAGTATGCCCAAATCTCAACTTGGCCATACAAATTCATTTCCTCATACCGTCGCTTCAAATAAGGCCTTGTCCCCTTAAACCCAGGCGCAATCTTTTCCTCAACCGGCATCAGATATTTCTGCATCAAGCACTCCCACATCCTAAAATCCTCATCATCCCCAAACACATCCCGACCTTCTATGCCTGCATTATATATATAGTATACCCCCCCCTCTCGAAAATCTTTAACTTTTCCTTTCACTGGCATAGGTCCAACCTATCGCGCGAAAGGTCCAACCCTTCGCATATTGACTCTTGTCACTCTGGTTCATATCTTACATTATATAAAAAGCTATGACAAACATTTCTTCACTCCTGCAAAAAACAGGTTTCTGGATCCTATTCATAGTCGTCACCTTAACCCCTCTCTTTTTTCTCCCCCTCACCTCCGAATTCTACGAATTCAATAAGCAGGCCCTTCTCTCTCTTTCAGCTCTCTTGCTCCTCATCATTTGGACCGCTATTTTTGTCATCGAGCGTCGAGTCAGGGTACTTCGTTCTCCGTTCGGCCTACCCCTTTTTCTGCTGGCTGTCGTTTGGGTCATATCTACTTTTTACAAAACACCCAACCGTTTCGACGCCTTCCTCCAGCCCGGCAATACTTCCACCATACTGGGTCTAGTCATTCTCTTCTTCTCCGGTATCAACCTCACCCGAAGCCGTCGGGAGCTTGAAATCCTTTTTTACGGTTTCCTCGCCTCATCTTTTACTCTCTCCCTCCTCTCCCTCCTTTGGAGCTCAAATCTAACTGGCCAGCTTATCCCCATTCCTTTCCTCAAATCCGTTCTCTGGACTCCAACCGGGAATGCCCTCTCTACATTCACAATCCACCTCACCACCACCCTTTTACTCATTTTGCTCATCCTCAAAGAAAAGGCCAATTCAGCCAAAACCCTCGCCCTAGGATTTTGCCTCTTTCTCTCTCTCTTGTCTTCCGCGGCTGTAGGTTTCCGCCTGTTTATGGACAATCCCGCCAACAGGCCTCTATTTCTCCCACAGTCGGCTGGCTGGGTCATCGCCTTGGAAGCTTTAAAAACTTCCCCTCTCTTTGGCACCGGCCCCGCCA
Source organism: Candidatus Amesbacteria bacterium RIFCSPLOWO2_01_FULL_49_25 (assembly GCA_001773725.1). GTDB lineage: Bacteria > Patescibacteriota > Microgenomatia > CAZETR01 > Amesbacteraceae > 01-FULL-48-32b. The sequence goes on along the minus strand of MEXP01000017.1, from coordinate 6,182 downwards.
CCTTCCTCAGTGACTTCACTCAATTTCGCCCCCTCAGCCTCAACCTCTCTCCCACTGGGTCTGTGCGTTTCCCAGCGAGCAGCAGCCAATATCTTCATGTACTCACCCTTACCGGCATCTTAGGACTGGCCACATATCTATTCCTTGTGGCCAGAGTCTTTATTATCATCTTCAAACTCTTAAAAACCCAGTCCGAATCACCCCTGCGTCACTTCACTTTGGCTGCTCTTACTTGCGTTGGTGCACTGTTCATCTCTCAGATTTTTGTAGTCTCTTCTTACTCCACGCTTTTTTTCCTCTTCACTTTACTCATTTTGGCCACTCTGGCTCTCAAGCATCTCGGCTCCTCTCTCATCCATGAAGCTAATATTGATATCGTTGCCTCCACAGAGACCGGCATTCACTCCCCTCTCTTACCCGCCATCTGCTTTACCCTGGCTATCTCCTTGTCTCTCCCATCACTTTACTTAGGGAGCCGCGGCTATTATGCCGAAGTTATTTTTTACCAGGCTCTCCAAGCTGCCTCGGCCAACAATGCCAAAGCCACCTACGATCTCCTCCTCTCAGCAATCCGCACCAACCCCTATGTCGACACTTACCGCATTGCCTTCTCCCAAGCCACATTCCTAATCGCCAATAACATGGCCTCAAATGTCCCTCCCGCGGGTCTTACAGAATCGGACCGCAACACCATAACTCAGCTTATTCAGCAATCCGTTCAGGAAGCCAAAAACGCCGTCTCTCTAAATCCCCAAAAAGTCACCAATGTCGAGAATCTCGCTAGCATTTATAGAAACCTCCTCAGCATTGCCCAAGGCGCAGATGCTTGGACCCTAGCTTCATACCTCCAAGCCATCCGCCTTGACCCCACCAATCCCAATCTCAGAATCAGTCTCGGCGGACTTTATTTCGCCAACAAAAATTACGACGAGGCCGTCCGTCACTTCCAAGCCGCCGTGGACCTCAAACCCAACTTAGCCAATGCCCACTACAACCTATCCGCCGCCTACCGCGAAAAAGGCCAATTCGCCCAAAGCTATGCCGCCATGCAATCCGTCCTCGCCAATTTGGACAAAAATTCCCCCGATTATCCCAAAGCCCAAGCCGAAGCCGAAGAGCTCAGAAAGAAAGCCGGCCAGGCAGAAATTCCCACCCCCGCTGGACCTCAAAATCCGGAACTTACAGCCCCCCAACCCCTTCCCTCCCCGAAGCTCAACCCCCCCCTCCAGCTTCCTTCTGAACTAGGTCCCGACTCGACTCCCGCCCCTTCTCCCGCCACATCCCTCTCTCCCACTCCCATTCCTTAATTTGCTAAAATCATCTCCGCAGGCCGCGCCCCCCCCACCAAAGCGGGCCCATAGGTAAACGGTATACCGCGTCGTTCGCATCGACGAGTTCGGAGTTCAATTCTCCGTGGGTCCACAAACCTGATAAAATTAAGCATTATTGAAACCAAAATTCTTTAGGAATTTTGAGAGGAGAAACCACGAAGCGATTAGTCCTGAGCCAGCCGAGGGACGTCAAGCGAAGTGCGTTTCGACGAGGGCCCGTAGTTCACCGGTAGAATAACTCCATGGCATGGAGTAGAAAGGGGTTCAATTCCCCTCGGGTCCACAAACAAAATTCCTGGGCATGTCCCAACGTATAGAAATGCTACTTATCAAACCAGCACACAATTTCCCACTTATCTGGTGAATTCTTAGTCATTCCGTCAGGAGGAAAACCGTGGCTTTTCAACTGATTAACCTTTTCCAAGTTGTATTGACTTTCAGTGTAGTACAAACCCAGGATAAGCCGTCCACCCGGCCGGACATGTGACATAACGTCTTTGAGAATTTCCAGATGTCTATCAGAATCAAAATCCCAATTATCCCAGACGTTCCAATAAATGAGGTCGTATTTATCCGGTAAACCCGCGCTAACTAATTTGTCTAAATTTTCAATCGATAATACTGCAAAATTTTGTGATTGATTGGGAAATAGAAGTTTAGCTTTGCCGATAAACTCTGAGTTTGTATCAATGCCATAGGGAATTAAGGGGTAGTTTTGCCATTCCTGCAGACAACGCAGCAAAAAACCGTTTCCACAACCAATATCCAAAATAGTTCCAGAGTGTGTGACCGCTTGAGAAATAAATTTTCTCGCCACTTCCCAAACCAAAAAATCATCCGAATGAAAAGAACTCCCCTCCAAAAGCGACAGTATTTTATCGGAAGTAGAAATAAGATTTTGGAAATCTTGCGAGTACATTTCTATTTATAGCCTTGAGCTTGGAGATTAAATAACTCCGCATACAAGCCCTTCTTCTTCATTAGTTTTTCGTGGTCTCCCTCCTCAATTATTCTTCCTTCGTCTAGCACCAAAATCCGATCAGCGTTCCTAACAGTGGAAAAACGGTGAGAAATAATTATCACCGTTTTATCTTTTTGCAATTTCTGCACATTCTGAAAAATCTCGTACTCTGCTTTAGCATCAATTGCGCTGGTTGGTTCATCGAGTATCAGTACTGGAGCGTTTCGATAAAAAGCTCTCGCCAACGCAAGTTTCTGCCACTGTCCACCTGATAAATCAATTCCTCCTTCAAACATCTTTCCTAAAACTTGATCGTATTTATCTGGTAACGTGTCCAAATATTTATCCGCTCCCGACTTTTCAATTGCCTCACGAAGCATCTTCTCCTCCATTCCGTGAGTTAAATCACCAAAATACACATTCTCTTTGAATGTAAACTGGTACTTTATAAAATCCTGAAACAGTGCCCCAATTTGTTTATGCCATTGTGCCAGATCAACATCTTTAATATTTACCCCATCAATTAAGATTTCCCCCTCAACCACGTCATAAAAACGTAACAATAATTTGATCAAGGTTGTTTTACCTGCCCCATTCTCACCCACCAATGCAATCTTTTCTCCACTTACTATCCTTAAATCAAAATTATCCAAAATTAGTCTTTCGGTGTTAGGGTACCTAAACGAAACATTTTTGAATTCGATTATCGGCGGTCTAGGCTTTGCTGGTATAGCCGTAGGGTGTATTGGAGACTTTATAACCTTTTCGGTATTCAAAAATTCAAAAAATTTATCGAGGTATTTATTACGAGCTGAGATACTTGAATATTGGTTCAATATTTCCTCTGCACTCAAAGTCAAGTTCAAAGACTGCTGAAAAACTAATGTAAATTGACCAACACTTAGTCCTCCTCCAAAAACTTTTACCAAGTTTAGGTATTGAGTGTAAACAAAAGCTCCAAATTGCAAAATCCTAGCTATTAAAATGTTTCCCACCCATGGATCATTTACGTGTGCAAAATCTTTGAAATAGACAGTCTGTTCTTTCTTTATTTTATCAAGCAACACTGGTCCCGTTTGAAAAATTGCAGCTTCTTTAGAAGTTGAATCAGAAGACAATAAGTTTTTAACATATTGGGTAACTCTAGTCACGATTGACTTTTTTTCCACATAATACGGCCAGGTTTTAATCCTAAACCTATCCCAAGCCAAATACGACGGTATTGTCGCCAAGATAATCAAAGGAGCTAACCACGGGAATGTCGCCGACACCACAATCGCGGCTGTCACAAACTTGAAAATGGCATCCAACAAGCTTGTGAATCTGACCAGGTGCATTTGCAACGTCCCTTTTATCCCCTCCAATTGGGCGACTGTGCTCTGAAATTCCGGATTTTCAAATGTTGCGGGATCCAGTTCGGTAAGTTTCTTGGTAATAGTTAAGTCGATGAATCCCTCCATTTGCGTTTGCAAATATGCGCCCTTCACATCCCCAAAACTTTTTAAAGCCAGTTTTACAACCGTTGCCGCCAAATAAACTAATGCAATCCATCCGATATTTCCAAAACGTACTCCACCCGCCCCCATTAAATCCAGGAGTTTTGCCAGCAAAAATACCTGAACCAATGGATAAACAGTACTATCATAAAGTTTGCTCGCAATTTCCAAAATCGCGTACCATCCATTCGCTTCCCACGCCACCCCAAATGCTCTTATCCCATAACTTAGCGTCTTCTTCACTCCTAAATGATAACAAATAAAATCCCCCGCCGGATGGCGGGGGATTTTTCGCTCTAGGCGGACAATCCGCCAGCTCTTTGTCTTTTAAAGCAATCCCGACACAATACCGGCTTGTCGCCTCTCGGCTCAAACGGTACCGTATCTTGCCTTCCGCAGTTACTGCAGGTTATGGGGAAATCACGTTTCCCAGAGTTGAAATCGGCCTTTTTCTTGGCCCTGTCTTCCGGGCACCGTGATGGCGGGTTGGTAAACCCCTTGTCTTTATAAAACTGTTGTTCTCCAACAGTCCACACAAATTGCTTCCCACAATCCTTACACGTCAATGTAATATCTTGCACTCTTTATCTCACCGCCTTCTGGTTTTTGATTCCCTAAGGACCTTTTCCTCTGGGAACCTAAATATCCAGAAGGGTACTTTCTCCTCGGGTATAAAATCTATTATATCACGGATTCGCCAATTCCTGAAACACCTGTTTCCGCCGCACCGCCGAAGGCATATTTACCACAAACTCCGGAACAAACTCAAAGTAATGGGTGGAGTTTGTCGGACTGGGAGCGCTTCTTTGCAGTACCACCCCGTTGGCACTGTTCATCCCCACCACGGTTCCGTCAATTCTCAACTGGCGGTCAGTCCCCACCCCTGCCGTCCCGGTATAAAACGTTCCCTGGGTGTAGAAAATCCCCTGCAAATGCCCCGCAGCCAAAGTCGTCAAATCCACAGCCGCCGCCTCCCCCACCGTTGAATTCACCCGGATGTCCCGATCCGTCAAAAGCATAAATACCCCTCCTCCCGAAATATTCACTGTGATATTGCCGGCAATACTCACATCCCCGCCCCCTTCAGCCAAAATTACCACCTTACTGGCATTTATTGCCAAGCCCGTGGCATCCGATATCGATTCCGCCCCGGTCCTGTTCCACACTAGATACACCGCTCCGTCCGCCGTTCTCGCCGTCGCCGGCGCCGCGCTCAAGGCTGAGTTCAACGCCGCCTGGTTGATATTCCCAGTCACCGCATAAGGGTTAACAATCGCTTGAATCCGCCCCTTAAAGTAGCCGTAAGTATATTTGCTGGCCAGAATCGAAGACAAGATACTGGGATAAGTCGTCGCGTCCGCCATATAGCTATTGGCCCCCGCCGGCGCCCAACCGTTACCCGTACCGGTCAAAGGATTCCCAATCACCACCCCGCAAACATTGTTAAACGGCTCACACACAAAACTGCCCACCGGAGCAATCGATCTCAAACTTCCCCTCGCCGTCACGTCTCCCCCTCCCCCAGCCTGCCACCAATTGTTATCCGGGTCAACTGCCGTTACCCCCAGGCTGGAGAACGCATCAGTCGCACAAGTAGCCCCGCCCAGCATCGTCACCGTTGCGTTCACCACCGTACTGTTATCTGAGGTAGTCGAAGCCGTCAGCACCGTCGTCTCAATCAGAGCCGGGTTCACGATACTAGGCGGCGTCAAAGTAAACCCAACCCCGGAAGCCGTAAATGCCAAATTGGTCAGCGTTCCTCCATTGGGCGTCGTCATCGTCGCTTGGATATTGGCCCCCAGCGGATCTCCTCGCACCACAGTCGACGGCCCCGACAGCCCCACTGTGCAATATGGAGTTGGTGTGGGCGTGGGCGTCCTCGTTGCCGTAGGGGTTGGAGTCCGAGTCGCAGTCGGTGTGGGAGTTCTAGTGGCGGTGGGTGTTGGAGTCCGAGTCGCGGTGGGTGTTGGAGTCCGAGTCGCGGTCGGTGTGGGGGTTCTGGTCGCAGTGGGAGTTGGAGTTCGCGTCACCGTGGGTGTCGGTGTCCCCGTGGGAGTCGGCGTTGGCACGCCCGTCGCCGTCGGCGTTGGCACACTCACCGTCACCGGAGTCAGTACCGCACAATTACCCCCGCTTGACAGCTGGGCCACCTGTTGTATGTTCCCGTTTCCCGAAGCAAAAGCCGTTACATTAGTCTGATATGGCAAAGTCGTGTCCAGTGCCGCCGATACCCCGAAAGCTCCCGCCGGGACCGGTGAAGGATTGAAATTAACCTGGTTCACAGTAGCCGACCCCACTACCGTCACATTTGATTGCAAAGATCCGGCCGCTCCCCCCACCACCAAGTTCAGAGGTGAAGGCGTCGTCACCGCCCCGATCGTACAATACGGAGTC
>MEXP01000016.1 GCA_001773725.1 Candidatus Amesbacteria bacterium RIFCSPLOWO2_01_FULL_49_25 | reverse complement strand
TTTGATTGCAAAGATCCGGCCGCTCCCCCCACCACCAAGTTCAGAGGTGAAGGCGTCGTCACCGCCCCGATCGTACAATACGGAGTCGGGGTGGGTGTAGGTGTCCTCGTCGCCGTCGGCGTCGGGGTTCTAGTAGGTGTGGGAGTAGGACAGGTAGGATACTGAAACGTCACACCAGTCGATGCTGGTCCCTGTCCACACCCCGGATTCGATCCATGCACCCACCATTGGTAAGTGGTGCCATTGGTGATAGATCTTAGAAACGGCGATGAAGTGTCTTGACAAGTGTCAGGAGCAGGGCCAGGGTTACACGCCCCAGTCCACGATGGAGCAGCGGCATCTATTCTCAAAGAATACGTCGTTGCTCCCGTCACCGCACTCCAACTAAAGTTCTGGTTAATTGGTGCGACCCCACAAGCCAAATCAGTAACAGGAGCAATGAGTGACGGAGTACCTGGAACCGGATACACATTGAAGCTTGTCCCGGGATAGGTCCATCCATACGCATTAACTCCAGTCGAGTCCCACACATATCCTGGCAAATAATTAGTCGTCGGCGGACTGAAACTGGAATTAAACCTCACGTTAAAATTCACAGTCCGATTATTCCCAGACACAGCACCCAGCGAGCACGAATCAAGTTCGATATACCCTTCCCCATATCCCGGCTGGATAACCGCATATCCCCCACCCGTACACGCTATATGGTCTTTGTACCCCGGCCAGTAATCATTCAGTCCCCACGTTAAGTATCCTCTACACAAAGCACCCCCAGAATCAGTACACCCAGCCTGCTGCCAATCGATTAATGAGTACAATCCATAAATATCTCCCCCCCCGCTCGGATCAGACCCCGTAACAGATATCGTATACGTATTCGAACCATTACTACATGTATTCCCAGAATTTATGCTCGTCGAAACGCCATTAGGGGCCGGATTGGGTGTGGGCGTTGCTGTCGGACATACCGGTATAGTATAGGTCGCCCCAGCTGACGGACCGTAGCCGCACACGTTATTCACTCCGTGCACCCACCAGTTATAACTCCGTCCAGGAATCACCGCCCGCGGGCCATAAGACGTACTGCCGTAATAGTCTTGATAAGTATCATTTGGACCAATCCACCCCCCATCGTTTTGGTCATCAATCCGCAAGTGGTATCCCGAATTGGCATTGGACACTGCATTCCAGGAAAATGTCTGGCTGGCGGTTCCGCACGCCGGAGCCGAAACCGGACTAATCAGCACCGGCGCCACCGGCACGGTGCTGACACTAAAACTCATGCCATAAACCCACCCACTAGCGTTAGAAACTGTATCCCAAGCGTATCCATGAAGCTCGTTATTAACCGGAGCGCTAAAAGGGTTAAACCTTACTACAAAATTCGCCGTTCTGGTATTCCCCGAAGTGCTAACAGTACACGAATCCAATTCCATATACGCCTCCCCGTATCCAACCTGAATAGCGGCCACACCTCCATCACCACCGCAGTTTGTTATATCCTTCTGTCCTGCCCACCCGCCGCCATCACCTCTCCAAGTCAAGTATCCCCTTCTATTAGCGCCGTCATTTAAATTAACAATAGCATAAAGACCCTTAATATCAGTACCTCCGTTGGCATCCGACCCCGTTACTGAAATCGTATATTGACTAGTCGAGTTACTGCACGTCAAACCGCTATTGATAGTCACGCTGTTTATTGTCGGCACATACGCCGGCGTCGGTGTTGGAAGCGGATTATTTACCGTCACGACAATCGTATCAGTCAAACCAGATGGCCCACCTCCGCAGTCCCCATCACTACCAGAGCAGGAACTCGCCCCGCCATTGTAAGAACAAAACGGGTTTCCCGAACAATATCCCCCACTACTCGTTCCCGCGTTGCACGTCACATAATACTGCCCCGCAACTGCCGGCAGTGGAGCCGTCCCCTGTCCGTCCCCGGCGGCAGAATAAAACGGGGTCCATGACTCCGTCCCCACCGGCGACCAGTACATCCCCGCAAAGTTCAAGCTCCCCTCGTTCCCCGGAGCCATTCCATCCACATTAAATGTTACGTTTGGATTGGTGGTGTATATCGGATTGGCAGTCACCTGGGTCAGGCTGCATTTGGGAACCCATACCTCCCCGGCCGACGTCCTTATTCCGCACGTATTCCCTGCATGCACCCAGATGTGGTTGATCGGCGGCGTAGCCGAAGTATAAGTAAACGTCAGCGACGTCCCCGCATAACTTTGATCGCATATATCGAGATACTCGTATCCGGGGCATTCAGCTGTAGTAAAAGTGGTCTCATGCGCCCCATCCCCGTCATCCACCCTCACAAAATACACGTTCGGGTCAGCGGGCGCACCTCCCAAATACGGCGGGTTAGCCACGACACTGTTCGGCGTCGCTACCCCGTCCCAGGCTATTGTCACCGTTTTAGCCGAGTAGTTGATATTCGTCACCCTCACATTTAACGGATCCGACCCAGGCATAGAATTAAACGCCGGGCTCCACGTATCGTTTCCCCCCGCATCACTATCTCCCACATTTTCAGTGCGCAGATGCAACCCATACCGTATTCCCGGAGCCAAAGTCGGAGCGGGATAGTAAAGATTGGCTAACCCAATCTGTTCTTGCCAATCATTCACCCCGTCGTTGGCATTCGCATCCAGTCCGAATATAATGGTGTTTGTATTCCCTCCCCAATAATCTTCCTCAAATTGCAAGAAAGCCTGGGCCGAACTCTTCCACCCCCACTCGTTAGTACACCCCCAATCCTGTATGCAGGATACGCCCGAACTATCACCCCCACTCGTTTCAAATGTGTACCCGTAACACTGCGCCCCCCCACCCTCGTCATCTCCCCCGCACGCACAACACGACGCATAGCCCTGCGGAGTATTTGTTACATTCGCCTCCACACAACCTGAACTGCAGCTGCTATCGTTACAATTGTACCCATTCCAGCAATGCAGAGTAGATGAACAGCCATATGCCCCCGAACACGTCCCAGCCGTAAATCCCGAACACGACACATTGCATTCCGGCCCGGTATTACAAAAAACAGCCCCCGCTTCCGTCGCAGATCCCACAAGCCACACCCCCAAAAGCACTCCAAGACACACCAGCAAATTCCTCAATCCTATGCTCATCACACCACTATATGATTCCTTATTTCTTCTCCTCTGTCAACCAACTCTATCTCACCACAAGCGGCAAAAGCAGCCTATACAAGACATCCAGTCTATACCGCGCGATGATTGGCAGCGCGAAATTTCCCGCCTCGGCATTATCCGCATACCCAGCTACACCCGTCGCTTCCCCGTCATACAGCATCACCGAGCTACTTATCCTTTCCACCCATGGCGTGCCCACGTCCGGATAGGCCATCTCCGTTGAGAAATCCGAACCCACATACCCAAACGCAGCCGGAGTCGCCCCGTAGCAACCGTTTACGTCTGTTTCATGGTCATGGCAAAACCCCGTCTCGTGCCCAAGCTCATGCTGCCGGCCCAATGGCCCAACATGAGCATTTACCAAAGCAAACTGCGCATCTGCTCCCCAGGGCCTATTGGGGTCACCTCCTTGATACGCCATCCCCGACCACTGGGCAGGACTGTCGATTACCACCACCACCTGGTCCAATGCGTAACTATCCCTGATTCGCCGCAATTTATCAAGCCATTTAAACTCCATCCCCTCTATCCACACCATATCTCTCCATACCTCATCAGGCACCTTCCCCGTCGAATCATAATCCAGAGGACCGCTGTAGCCTAATGCCTGTCGGGCATTAACCCCCGACGCTTCAAACATGCCGTTACCAACAGCCACCGTCAACGCCCCCTCCGACTCCATTACCTCACTAGATCCATAATAAGCTTGAGCCGTCCCATCAAACACCAGCCCCACCTTCACCACAGGCAACCCATTGCTTTCCCCCTCCAGCACGCTTCCTTTTATCAAAGCCTTAGTTTCCCCGGGAAAACGCGCCCTGAGTTCATCAAGGGGGACCACCTTCTCGCTCTCAGGCGTCATCCTTCGCGTATCTTCCCCGATCAGCACCCTCCCCCCCGGCTGCGGCCAAAACCGGTAAATTTTCTCCCCCACCCTCAACTGCCCGTTCAGCACCCTCCCATTATCCACCATCACCAGGTGTGCGTCCTTGTCCTCTCCATCATCCGCCTGCCACACCCTAAATCCCGGCGTGTACCTCCCCTCTTGCGCTTTCAACTGCAATTTCACCTCCTGCTCCTCAAACAAATTAACGTTTACCTCCCCTTCCCGCAAATTTCCAAACATCACATCCGCCTCCACCCCCCCGTCCCCCATCGCCCTCACCAGCCCATTCCGCTCTACCCCCAACATAAAAGCCGCCACGCATACCTTCCCAGCTTCCCGTAAAAACTCTCTCCTCCCCATCACCGCCATATTTAAAAAACCCCGCCAGTGGCGGGGCAGTAACTAGAAGGCGCGAGCCTTCATCGCAAGAATAAATAGACACTCGTCATCCATCTTAATTTCGCATTATAACACCCATCTGTCAAGTCCAAATCCCCAAAACACTACAGGTCTCAAATCCAATCAGGTCAAAACGACTATCACCATAATCTTTTTTGTTAATATCTAGCCATGTCCAGACTATTCACTCAGTTAGTCCTGATATTTTCCCTATTCTTCCTCACCCGCCTGACTAACCTCACCCTTCTTCCCATACATATAGACGAAGCCAACTATCTCAACTGGGGCTGGTTCACCGTCCACGGTTCCCCTTTTTATCCCCTCTTCGACGCCAAGACCCCTGCCCTCATGTGGCTCTTTGGCACATCCCAAATGCTTTTTCCCGACCCGCTCCAGGCCGGACGGCTTATATCCATCTTCACTGGCCTTGTCAACCTCACCCTTCTCGCCTGGCTAGCCAGCCGGCTTATCTCCCGCCGGGCTATTCTCATCGTCTCCCTCCTCTACATCTTCTCTCCCTATTTTCTCTTTTACGATCGCCAAGCTCTCATGGAAAGCGCCCTCACTTCCACCTACCTCTTCTCTTTCATCCTCCTCTGGCAACTCACCATTCGCCCATCTCTCAAAAAATCTGCCTGTCTTGGAGCCATCCTCAGCATCGGATTTTGGATCAAACCCACCGCCCTCGTCTTCATGGCCGCCGCCGCCCCCGTCCTCATCCTCCACGGGCTAGCTCTCCGCCGTCCCATCTTCTACTATTTTGGGCCTCTCTGTATCACTTTACTCTCTTTCGCCATTCTCTCCTCCCCCATCCTTCTCCACCCCTCCTTCCGCCTCACTTGGCCCCGCAATTCAGAATACACACTCCCCTCTTCCCAAATACTCACAATCCCTATCAACTACTGGAAAAACAATCTTGTGGTTGCAGCCGAACTTTGGCCGCTACTCCTCACCCCAACAGTTTTCCTTCCCTCAATTTTCGGACTCATCGGTCTCTTCTACAAGCGCTCTTCTCTCATCTTAATCCTTTGGATCTTTGTTCCCATCAGCATCATCATAGTCATTGCCCGACCACTCGGAGATTTTATCCACCGCTACACCGTCCCGTTTTTGCCTCTTCTCCTCCTCACTGCCACCCTTTGGTTCAACCACCATAATCGCTTTCTCATCCCCGCCCTTATTCTTCCAATAAGCCTCTCGCTTCTTCTTATTCAAAACCCCATTCGTTATTTCCAACTTACCTCTCAATTCAGCCGATACTCATATATCAGGGGATACGTCACCGGCCCCAACACCGGCTATCAAACCGCTGCCATCATCAGCTACCTCAAAACACAGGCCCTGTCAGAGCCCATTATCGTCGGCCTTAGTCCGTACCACAATCCACATGAATCCGCCGTCAATGTTTACCTCCGAGAAGCCCCAAACATCCTCCCTCGCTATTTCCCGCTCAACTTCCCTCCTTCTCTCTCCTCACACGACTGCCTGTCAACTCCCCTCCCCTTCTACTCCTTCGCCAAACCCCACAATACCCACCCCCTGGCCAAATTCCTCCTTCCCATCGCCCTCATCTCCAACTCATACAACTCGGAAAAGACCACCATCTACACCCTAAAAACCGGCTGCTCCCCAGACCAAACAATTTCCCTTCCTCTCACCGTCATCCCCATCCCGACCCCAATTCTGGAACCCTAATAACCAGCGAAAGCGACACCAGGACTTTCTGCCCATTACTCCGGGGCCACGATCTTTAGCGGATCTACCTTCGGATTCAGCTTGACAGCCGGCGATCCGGGTTGGGCGGCCTCTGTCACAACTGGAGCCGGTACTTCTGTTGCTACCCCTGGTACCCCATAACGCACTATTTCAATTATAGCCGACCCGGGTTTCATATACCACCACACCGCCACCAGAACCCCCCCAGCCAAAACCAAACCTCCGATCAGCAAATACTTATTCATATCGTCTTATTCCATGTAAACATATTATTTCAAAAATTGCAAAGGGTTAAGATGCACGTTTCCGGCTATTTGGATTATTTCAAAATGCAAATGCGGCCCGGTCGATCTGCCGGTCGACCCCTCCAGCCCAATCCTGTCTCCCCTGTTCACCGTCTGCCCCACCACCACATCCACTCTGGACAAATGGGCATACCTCGTCTTCAGCCCATTGCCGTGATCAATCTCCACCCGGTTGCCATATCCCGATCTATCCGGCCACCCGGACGCAATGACGGTTCCCGCATCGGCCGCCAATACCGGCGTCCCATTAGCCGTCGCAATATCCAAGCCTTTGTGATACCAGCTAAATCGCTGGGTAATCACTCCTCCAATCGGCCAAACAAACCTCCCCGTGGCCGACACCGCCCCGGCCGTTGGCGTCCGCTGGGCGATATTGCGGCTTCCAGCCGCTGGCACATCCCGCGGCCTCTCTCCATCCGGCACGATCAACTCCTGCCCCACCGCCAAAGCGAAAGTTTCGTTATCAGAGAAAGTGTTGAACGGAAAATCTACTATCGCCTGCGCGTCCGTATTATATTTTTTGGCAATCGAATATACCGTCTCCCCCCGAGTCACTTTGTGCCTCACTCCCGTCACCGGCAAAATCCTCAAAGTTTGCCCTGGCTTGATTGCGTTTATCGATGCCAAATTATTCTCCCACCTCACCGTATCCGTAGACACTCCAAACTTAGCCGCAATCCCCCCCAGGGTATCCCCCCCCTGGACAGTGTAATCCAGCACTTTGTCCCGGACTTTATCCGATTCGATTGTTTCCATCGCCGTCTCCCCCGCCTCCATTACCGACACCGCCGCCGGCTGTTCCTCCACCTCTTTTTCCACGCCCGGCAAACTCTGTGCCAACACCGGCGCCAATGTCACTCCCATAGCCACCACCCCCGCCATAGCCGAATGCACAAACGGCCGGGCAAAACGGCCTCTCTGCCGATACAGCGTCTTGGCAATCACATCCTTTAACCCTTCAAATTTGGCAAACACCCTATACCCCCGCAAAAACAAAAACCAGTACCACAGCTTCGCAAATTCAACCAGGTCTTTCCCCAACATTTTTATCTTTCGCCGCATGACCCTTTATTTTAGCAAACGCCCCGCCACAGCCCTCTCAAAAGCCGCTCTATCGGATCTTTTCACTTCCGTTTTTCCAATCAACTGCGTAGTCTCATGCCCCATCCCCGCCGCCACCACAATATCCCCCGCCTTCGCCATTTTTACTCCCGTCTCAATCGCCTTATCCCGGTCATCCTCTCTCATCGGCTTCCCCTTCATTTCCCTGGTTATCTGCTCATAAATATCATCCTGCGACTCCCCCCTCACATCATCTGTCGTCACAATAACCACGTCGGTAAATTTATCAGCGATTTCTCCCATCACCGGCCTCTTTTCTTTATCCCTTTCCCCCGTGCAACCGAAAATCAATATTATTCTGTTCTTAGGCCTAGACTCTTCTCTTAGACTTACGAGCAAATTCTTGAGCCCGTTCGGCGTATGTGCAAAATCCACAATACACCGAAACTTTTGCCCCATCACGACTTCCTCTCTCCTCCCCGGCACCCCCGCAAATTCCCTCACTATTCTCTTAATCCTATCTTCTTGTATTCCTAGTATCCCAGCCACTGCTTCCGCCGCTCCGATATTATATTTGTTGTAATTCCCCGCCAAACTCGGACTAACTTTTTTGATCTTGGATTTTGAATATTGAACAATTGTTTGAGACTTAAACTGCCCGAAACTTGGATCATCTTTGTTCAGTACCCCAAACTCTGCTTTTTCAAATAACCTCGCTTTCACCGCCACATACTCCTCCATACTCCCGTGATAGTCCAAATGTTCATGCGAAATATTAGTCAGGACAGCAATCTTGACGTTGTATCCTTCGGTCTTGTACTGCGCCAGCCTGTGACTGGTCACTTCCACCACCGCATGTGTGCACCCCGCATCCGCCATTTTGGCAAATAATTTTTGCATCACGTCCTCATCCGGCGTCGTTACATGCAATCCCATCTCGATCCTTTGCTCCCCAATTCTTGCGCCAACCGTCGACACCATCCCCGCTTTGATCCCCGCCGCTTTCAAAATCTCAAAGATCAAATTTACCGTCGTCGTCTTCCCGTCCGTTCCAGTAACCGCAACCACCGTCAATTTCTTCGCCGGAAAGCCATAATATATCACCCAAAACCAGCTCCTCACCCACCTAAATGGATTTTTAATCTCCTCCCAAATCCGCTTCACCCCAGAATTTTACCAAAAAGTGTTGCAGCCGAAGCTTTTTTGCGAAGTCTCCGCAGCGAAGCGAGGACTGCGAAGTCAAAAAAGTGTAGGCCAAACACCCTCACAGAGACGCCAGCCACACCCCAAATATCGCCATCACAATCCCACCCAACCACGCCCTCGCCACAATCTTCGGCTCCTCCCAGCCGATTACCTCCAGCCAATGATGTACGGGTGCAATTGGAAACACTCTTCTTTTAAATATCCGCCTGGACAGGATCTGAATCAAACTCGACGCCCCATCCGCCACAATTACTCCCCCGATGATTAAAAGGGCGAGTATTTTCCCGGACAACAAGCCAACTATCGCCAAAGTCGCTCCAAACGCCATTCCCGATGAATTTCCCAGAAAAGTCCGCGCCGGATTAATAGTAAAGTAAATCCCCGCCGCGGTCGCTCCGATCCAAATCGCCAAAAAGAGCTGCAGTACTTTATCCAAATCTGCAGCCGCAATCCCCCAAAATGCCAAGAGGCAAATCAGAAGCAGTCCTTCCCCCAATCCATCCAGCCCCGATGTAATATCAAACGCGTTGGCAAACCATACCACCAGAAACCCGGCCACCGGAAAGTACATCCACCCCAGCCTGATTACTCCCAAAAACGGGATATTAATAAAATCAATTCCCAATCCGAAATACAATACCGCCGCAGACACCAAACCCAACATCCACTGAATAATAAATTTCTGCCTCATCCGCATACCAAAAAAACCCGTCCTCTCATACCCGAAAATTTTAATCACGTCGTCATAAAGGCCCAATAAACCAAATGCCCCAAAAGTAAAAAACAACACCCCCACCTCCCACCAATACGAATACCCGCCATATCTCACGTCCTTCAACCCCAGCGAAGTCAAAGCAAACAGCACCATAGTAACCACCACCAAAAGCACCCCCGCCCCCGTCGGCGTCCCCGCCTTCTGCGAATGTTTTGCCGCAAATTTTTTATACTCCAAGGTGTCCCCAGGCAGTATCTGAGCCGTTTCGGTCTGCCGCACAAATCTTTTCCTATACAGCCACCCAATAAACGGCACAAGCAAAGCCATCGTCACCGCAAAGCTGACCAGCACCATTCCCAGGTACAACTGCATAAATCTAAACTAGTATACACCGCTGGTATAATGACTCTCACTCATGAATTTGGAGATCACCGGCGGTCAAGTTCTCGAAGGTGAAGTCACTCCATCCGGTTCCAAAAATTCCGCCGTCGCCATCATTCCCGCCACCCTCCTTTTTGACCGCCCGGTCACCCTAACAAACATTCCGGAAATTACCGACGTCACTAAACTCGTCGCCATTCTCTCCCATATGGGGAGCCGCATTTCCTGGAATCACGAGGCCTCCTCCCTAACTATCGATAACTCCTCCATAAACCCCGACCGCCTCAGCCAACTCGACCTGGCCAATATCCGCGCCACCTCCCTCCTCTGGGGGCCGCTCCTCGGCCGCTTCCGCACCGTCCCCGAGGCCCACCTCCCCGGCGGCTGCACCCTGGGCAACCGGCCCATGGACGCGCACTTTCAAGCTCTTGCCGACCTTGGCGCCGCCCTCTCCCCTCGCTCCAGCACTTCCGTCACCATAGACGCAACCCGTGCCAAACCCGGCGAAATCTGGCTCTCTGAAATGAGCCCCACAGCCACCGAAAACGCCCTCACCCTTGCCGTCACCCTTCCCGGTACCACTACTCTTGTCGGCGCTGCTTCTGAGCCCCAAGTTCAAGACCTCTGCCATTTTCTTTCCTCCGCCGGGGCTGAAATCTCCGGCGTTGGCTCCAGTACTCTCAACGTCCGCGGCCCCGCCAAACTCCAAGAAACCGCTTACGAGATTCTCCCCGACCACAACGAAATCGCCACCTTCCTCGCCCTGGGCGCCGCCACCCAAGGAGCCATCAAAGTCCACCGCGCCCTCCCCCACTTCTTTCCCACCATCGCCAGAAACTTCGCCCGCGTAGGTACGACCATTACCTACGCTGGAGATACAGCCACCCACCACCCCCTGCCTCCCCAACCCGGCGATACCGACCACCCCACCGTCATCCGTGGCCAACCTTGGCCCGGTCTTCCTGTAGACATCCTCCCCCTTTTCGTTCCCCTAGCCCTCTCTCACCCCGGCCACCGCCAGTTCCTCTTCCACAACTGGATGTACGAAGCCGGTCTCCTCAGCTGGGCCCAGGAACTTGCCAAGTTTGGCACCAATCTCGTCATGTGTGATCCCCACCGCCTTCTGGTTACCTCCGGCAGCCACCTCACCGGGGCCGAAATCGAAGCCCCCTACATCATCCGCGCCGCCGTGGCCCTAACTATGACCGCCATGATCGCCGAAGGCCAATCCAAAATCGTGAACGCAGATGCCCTTTACCGCGGTCATCCTAACTTTGCCCAAAACCTCCGCTCCCTCGGCGCCAAAATAGAAGAAATCACATAAGTACCCTCAACCTGACCAATCCTTTATCCCCAGCCTTTTTATACAACCCCAAATCCTCCTTTACGCTCCATCCCTGCTTCTCCAAAGGCAACTTAGCATCAATTACCTCCACAGCTCCCCTTTGCAACCCCCACTCCGGCATGGTATCCGCATGTATATATCCAAACTGCCTGGCATCAACCCACTCCACCAGCATCACATGATTTCTCCCTCTTTTAATCATATCCCCCGGCCGCACCTGAGCCAATTCCACTGCCACACTATTCAACTCACCGGTTAGCAAATCCGCCGAAATGTTGGTCCTGGGTCGGAAATATGCCCTCAATCTCCAAACCCAACTCGGGTACCGGACCACGTCATAAATACTCAGACCTCTAGTTTCTTTCAAATGCTCGTCCAAAATATTAACTACCAACCCCGAGCAATCAATCCCCAAACTGCACAAAATCATCATATTCTTAGCGCTGGCGGCCGACTTCACAACTCCCTTCTTCCTTTCGTAAATTTTACTTATCTCCGCCTCTATTTCCTCCGGCAATCCTTTACCTGAATACGCAATCGGCAAATTCCTTAAACCCCTCTCGTTCATAAAATACGGACACGCAAAACTCCACTCCCCAACTTTGATATTAAAATATCTGTCAATCAATATCTTCGCTTCCGGCGACAATTCAACTTTCATAGTTTGGATTTACACACACATGAGAAACCGACGGCACAATCCTATCTTCATCAATCAGCCTCTCCACCACCACATTAGCCTTTCCCTCATGAGCAACTCTCTCCAAAATCTCATCCATCTTCCCAAATACCTCTACGTCAAAACGCGTTCTTGTTTCGTCCCAAGATCTAACTCCCTCAGATCCAATCCACATACTTCTTCTACTAACGTCGAATGCAGCTCCCGCAACATGTGAACTTTCTCCTTCCCCAACCGCCCAATAAGAGCTCCTCGCCAGTTTAGCCTGCATTTCTCCAGGTCGCCACAAACTTGTCACCGCCAACCTGACTTCTGGCCATCGTTCTCCCCGTGTCTCCCCCCATTTGCGCATCACCTCGTCCAACAACTTTTTTGCCAGAGGAGTTAATAAGTTCAACTGCTTACTTTCATATTTCACTTCCGATCTAGTCAAATCGTAAACCGGTTGTCCAAACGGCACATGTACCAACCTTCCCTCGGCTATTGCTCTATCCGCATCAGCATACGTAACAATTCTATTTTCCGGCCCATACCATCGTCTCTCAATCGTCGTTGCCTCTCTAATCCTCCGCGATTCCAGCTCCCTATCCCGAACTAAACTAGTTACTCCGGCATCAATCATCACCCTATTTTACCTCACAATTTGCATTCCACGCTATAATAGGTCCAGATTGGGGGTGACTTACTTGCCAGCAACCGAAGCCAAAATAATCAGACTCCAACCAGATGGGCCCCAAGGGCCAAAATTAGGAATTGCCGTCCCACCTGAAAAAAAGGAAACATATATCCAGATCGCAAGAGATGCCAATGAGAGAAAGCTCCCTCCGAAAGAGTTCATCGAACTCCTTGCTCAAGCCGGAATAACTACTTTCGACGCCTCCAGTCTCTAAATATTATAATTATATGTCCAAACTCAATGTCGCCGTCATCTACGGCGGACGGTCACCGGAACATGAAGTGGCAATAATAACCGCCCTTCAGGTCATGCAAAACCTCGACCAAGACAAATACGAAGTAACCCCCGTCTACATCACCAAAACCGGAGACTGGATTATGGGAAATAATCGATTTCTTATTCCCGAATCCTACCAGGACCTGGGCAAACTAGTTTCCGGCACCAAACGACTCTCTATTTTCCCACCCAGATCCCTACCCAATATCGACGTTGCCTTCCCTATCTTCCATGGCTCTTTTGGCGAAGATGGCACCGTTCAAGGTCTTTTGGAAATGCAAAATCTTCCCTACGCTGGTTCCGGCGTCCTCGCTTCTTCTCTTGGTATGGACAAAATTCTCCAAAAACAAGTTTTTGCGGCCTCCAATTTACCTCAAGTCAAGCACTTCCAGTTCTACCGCAACCGCCTCCCCAAATCCGTCCCGCTCCGCTACCCACTCTACGTTAAACCAGCCAACGGCGGCTCCAGCATTGGCACTACCAAAGTCCACTCCCCCAAAGAGCTTAAAGACGCCCTGGAAGTCGCATCTTGTTACGATAGAAAAATAATAGTTGAAGAAAGCGCGGAGAACTTCAAGGAAATAAATGTCTCCGTCCTGGGCAACTCCGGATCACAACTTCGCACTTCCGTCTGCGAACAACCAGTTCCTTCAAAAGACATTCTGACCTTTGCCGACAAATACGAATCTGGTTCCAAGTCCAGCCTGCCTGCCGGCAGGCAGGGCATGGCTTCCGCCAAGCGTCTCGTTCCCGCCCCCATCCACCCCACCACCGCCCAAAAGATCGCCCGGCTCGCCAAAACCGCCTACCTCTCGCTCGATTGCTCCGGCCTCGCCCGAGTCGACTTTCTGGTCAGCCAAGATGAAAAAACCATCTACATCAACGAAATCAACACCATCCCAGGCAGCCTCGCTTTCTATCTCTGGGAAGCCTCAGGTCTTAAATTTCCCAGACTCTTAGACGAGGTCATAAATCTCGCCCTCGCCCGCCACCAAGATAGCCAAAAAACCACTTATACTTTTCCCAACAATCTCCTAGCCAGCCTCGGCCAGACCCTAAAAGGCAGCAAGCTCAAAGGTTAATAGTTGTCCGGCAAATCATTTTCAAACAACACCACCGCCGGCCTATTAACAACTTTCCCCATCGCATCTCCTACCCGCTCCACATACTCCACTGTCCCGGCACCGTTTTCAAGCCCTTTCGTCCGCTCACTTTTCCCCACCAATATTATCTGGTCTATCCCCGCTAATTTTTCTCCCAGCTTCTTGTGAATTCCATATGTTTCCTTTCCAAGTTCCGCGATCCCCGGAGTGACAATTACCTTCCACCCACCAAAGCTTTTCAGATAATCCACCGCCGCCGCAAACCCATCTACGTTACTGCTATAAGCATCGTCAATTACCGTTACCTCCCCCCTTTCAATCACTTTCAACCGATGCTCCACAGGCTTGACTGCCACCTTTTCCTTCACTCCCAAAATTTCGGCCATCTCTCGGGCTGTCCGCAAGTTTTCTTCCATTGGACTCCCCCTCCCTTTTTTGTATTCCACAATCTTTCCCGCCCAATCTTTCAACTCATACACCGTCTCTCTTATCTCATCTCTGGATTTAAATCTCTCCAAATGCTGCTCATTAATCCCCGTAATTATTCCATAGTCAGGCAGTACCATTTCACACAACTCTTTTATTTCTCCCCTGGCATGTTCCCCCATCTCGCAGATGAAAAAATCATAACTTTCGTCCAGTTCCAAATCCACCACCTTGGTAACTCCCAGAGGCGTATTATAGCTCTCCGGGGTTCTCAACACCCGATATTTAGTTTTCAAAATCTGATACAAAAATTCCTTCGTCGACGTCTTGCCAAAACTGCCCGCGATCCCAATTACTTTCAGTCCTTCCCTCTTCAGCGCCTCGATTTTGTCTTTTGTCTTTCTCTTCATCCACCACCGCCATACTTTCTCCCCCGGCAACACCACCAAAGTCGCCGCCACCAGCCCCCACTCCGGTACCACCGCCGTCACCGGCCACAAAAGCCACGCCAGCCAATAGATTAACCTCGCCTTCCCCGTCCATACTACCGGCTTCTTCCCTTCCAATCTCTCCACCCGGGGGTGTTCTCTCACCCACTGCAAAAACCTCACCGTATCATACATTTCCAGTTGTAAAATATTGAGATACAGCTTTAGTCTCATATTCCTTCCTCCTCCAAAATCTGCCCCAGCTCCCCCGGCTTTTCCAAATGCGGCCAGTGAGTCGCCCCCCAGACTATCCGCAACACTGCTCCCTTTATGCCCTCTTTTATAACTCTCGCTTGCCATATTGGTAACAACATATCTCTCTCACCCCACACTACTAGAGTTGGGCACCCTATTTCCCCCAAATGCCGCCGCAAGTCTTGCCCAATCACCTTGACAAAAATCTCCCTCATGTTCCCCGCCGTTCGGTAATCCGGCGATCCGAACCAATTTTTTATTTTCTGCGGCAGCCGTCTAAACATCGGCGCCAATGTCGCAAAAGCTCTGGCCCTGAAATCTTTTACCTCTATTCCCGCCGCATCCACCAATACCAACTTCGCCGCTTTTCTCCTAGCCCCCAAAATTATGGCCACCCTTCCTCCAAACGAATGGCCCAATACCGTCGGCTCTTTTATGCCAGTTTTTTTCATGAACTCCTCCACCCAATCCGCATACTCATAAATCCCCCAATCGCCGCTTGGCTTCTGGCTCACCCCAAACCCTGGCAGATCAACCAGAGTCACCCTATTTCTCTCTGCCAGTTTTTCAGCCACCGCTCGCCACTCATTCAGACTCCCCCCCCACCCATGCAATATCAATAAATTCTTCTTTCCCCGCCCCAGTTCCTCACAATTTGCCAATATCCCCTCCACAACCTTCTGCATCACCTAATTATACCCTCTCACCGGCCAATTTTTTCCCCAAAGGACTCGTCACCGACACCAGCATCACATCCCCAATTTTCCTTCCCCCCATTCCCTCCGGCACCAAGAGCAGTTTCATCCCATCGTGCTCCACACACTTCACCTCAACCGTCTCCAAAGTTTTTATGTGTCCATTGATAATTTTTATCTCGTCCTCCAGCGCGTGCACCAATCTCTCCTGCTCGGACTTGGTCGTGTCCGAATGCGATTCCGTCGCCGCCGGGGCATTATCCCGGGCAATTCTAGCCGCCGTAAGCGACTTCTCCAAAACTTCCCTTTGACTCATCAAGCTTTCCCTCACTCTCGCCCTCCAGTCCATATGCGTCGCATTATCCCACCAGACATTGACTTACTTCAAGCCCAGGGGTACAATATAAAATATTAACTGTTAATAAACAGCTTTAGAGGGGTCTGGAGACCCACCAACCACCTGCCGGTGGTTTTTTAAGCCCATGCCGCTAGAAATCCTAAAAATCATCAGAGGAGAAAATTCCCTGAAAAGCGCCCCCTTAATTAACGCACGAAAAGCGGGAAAGATACACTATCACCCCGGCGATGAGGACCTGATCCGCCGCTTGTCCGATCTTCAAGCTACCCCAGAAGATCTCAGACTCATAGCCGAAATTTCCCAAAAAACACATTTGACACAGAGAGAACAAGTCATCCTCGCTCTCGCCAACCGCGAGCCGGGATTCTAGCCCACCACCGTTCCGAAAACCGATTTTCCCCCAATCGCTTCTTTCAGCCTTCCCTCAACCTTCCCATTAAGAATCATTGTTTTGATACCAAATTTCTTGGCAAACTCCAGGCTCTTCACCACTTTGTGCAGCATCCCCCCGGTGTAATCAACTCCTGCCGATCCGCTTACTGATCTTTTCATTTCGTCCCAATTTTTCTCATTAATTTCCGGAATAATTCTCTTATTCTCATCCCACACCCCATCTTCACATCCTGCCTGCACAATCCTCTCGACTCTCCCCACCACCGGTAGTAACTTTTCAATACACAATTCCCCGGAATAAATCACTGCCTTTCCTTCCTCCCAAACCACATCCCCGTAAAACACCGGTACCATCCCGTCTCTCATCACAAATTTCCCTTCCGGCCAAATATCATGCGGTGCCACCAAAACCCCCGGCTGTTCGACATCAATCAACTTTTGAGTTACAATCTCCCCGATTTTCTGGGCAATTCTCTGCACCCTGGATACACCCATTGCGGTATCAATCCCATACTTTTTTACCGCCGCGTGCCCGAAATTCCCACTTCCCGAAATCACCACCACTCTCTTCCCCGACTCCCTTATTTCACTAGCCAGTTTTTCAATCAAACCCTCGTCCGCCCTCCCCATCTCCCAGTCCTTAGGCGCAATCAAACCTCCCCCTAACTTCACAATTACTAAGCCTTTCATTTATGGAAAGAGACTATCCTGCCTTCGTCAAACTATCCAAAAATTCATCATTATTCTTAGTCTTTTTCATCTTGGCAATCAAAAGCTCCGTCCGTTCGTCCTCACCCAGCAGATCCAGCATCCGCCGCAGCTGCATCACTTTATCCAAGCGTTTTCCCAACAATTTCTCCTCACCCCTGGTCCCCGAAACCAGCAGATTAAACGCCGGATATACCCGCCGGTCCGCCAGTTTACGATCCAGATGCAGCTCCATGTTCCCCGTCCCCTTAAACTCCTCGTAGATCAGATCGTCCATCCGCGATCCCGTGTCTACCAGACAAGTTCCGATAATCGTCAACGATCCGCCGCCTTCGATATTTCTCGCCGCCCCAAAAGCTTTCTTGGCAGGGTAAATTGCTTCTGCAGAAAACCCCCCCGACAGCATCCGCCCGGATTGGCCCCCAATCAGGTTGTACGCCCGCGCCAGGCGGGTAATAGAGTCCAAAAGGACAAACACGTCATGGCCCATTTCCGCCTGCCTCTTGGCCCGTTCCAGTGCCAGTTCCGCGATTCTCACTTGCTCCAAAGGCGGCTCATCAAAATGGCTGGCCGCCACTTCACCTTTCAAATTTCGAGTGATTTCTGTTACCTCCTCCGGCCGCTCGCCAATGAGAACCGCCATCAGTTTCATCTTGGGGTGGTTCTTGGTCACACCTTCGGCAATTTCCCGCATCAGCCACGTCTTGCCGGCCTTGGGCTGAGCCACAATCAGCCCCCTTTGCCCCTTTCCAATCGGCGCAATCAAATCAATAATCCTCGTAGAAAGCGGTTCAGGCTCAGTCTCCAATCCAATCTGTTCATCCGGAAACACCGCCGTCATGGAATCAAACTCCGGCCGGGTCGCCGCCTCCTCAGGCGTCACCCCATTTACCTTCTCTACTTTCAAAAGACCCCAGTATCGCTCGTTCTCCTTTGGCTCCCGTGCTTGTCCTCCTACCACATCTCCCGGCCGCAGGGAAAATCTGCGTACCTGGGAAGCCGAAATATACACATCTTTGGAAGACGGAATCATCTTCGGCCGCAAGTATCCGTGACCATCCGGCGTAACATCCAAAAAACCCTCCACATATTCAGTCGGAACTCCGGCATCCGGAATCACTCTATCATCCACAACCCCATTAAACCCCGCATCAACCGGTCTGCCCGCCCACTGACCGGCAGAACCATTTGGTCGCTGATAACCCTGTCTCGGCGCCACTCTCCCCACCACCCTGACCACTCCGGGTCTCATCACCGACTTAGCGGGCGGCACAGGGTTCGTGCCTTG
The DNA here is from genome assembly GCA_001773725.1 of Candidatus Amesbacteria bacterium RIFCSPLOWO2_01_FULL_49_25. GTDB lineage: Bacteria > Patescibacteriota > Microgenomatia > CAZETR01 > Amesbacteraceae > 01-FULL-48-32b. Next base: position 10,902 of record MEXP01000016.1, on the reverse strand, counting down.
CCCATCCGTAGTTACATCATCCATGTCCAAAATTAGTTAAAAAATATTTAGAGGCAAACGCCTATCCTGAAGAATACCCCTTAGTATAACACCGAAGGTCTGGCTGTCAATACCAGCCTTTTCCAGCTCGTCCCCGGCGGCCAGCAGGTTTGCAGTACCAGCAGCTCCTCCTTCTTTTGCGGCACCAAATACCTCGTATCCCTCGCCTCCAACTTTAGTATCTCTTCCACTTTGTATCTCGATAATTTCCCCTTATACACCACCTCGATATCATCCCCCGGCTCCATCTCGCCCAGCAAATAAAACACCGCGTTGTATCTGGCAAAGTCAGCCCGGTCTCCCACCGAGTGGGCAAACAAAAAAGTCGTCCCCACTTCCCCGGGATGAGCCAAACCCCGAGCCTCGGCCACTCCCTCCTTCAGAGCCGCCAGGTATTCTTTTTTATTCCCGGCATCTACATCGGGAACAATCCTCGAAACAGCCCCAATTTTGGGAATATATATCGAATAATTCCAGTCTGGCACCTCCCACGTCACCCCCTTCTTCACTTCACTCACTGGTTTTGTTTCGGCCTTGCTTTGAGTTTGAATTTGGGTCTTTGGATTTGTTTTAACATTAGAAATTAAAAATTTGAAACTCGCAGTGAGAAGTGGCCCATATATCCATAATCCCCCCACCACAGACAACGCCATTACCAGCCCTCCCCAAGCCTTCAGCATCCACGCCGTTGTCTTCAAAAACTTTACCCTCAATCCCACATTGGCCGGTTTCAAATTTGCCCCCCGAAAAAATACCATTCCCCCCTTTACTTCCACAGCCATCTGGCCGCCCTCCTTGCGTTCACCCCCAGCCACGCCAAAACCATAAGCTCAACAGCCAGCCACAACCATTCGCCACCCGTCTCGGGAGTTTTATCCGCCACCGGTTTACCCGTCGGCCCCAAAGTTACCGTTGCGGTTACAGGTACCACCCCCGTCGGGCTGGTTGTCGGTTTAACCGTGCTCGTCGCGGCCGGTGTAACTGTAGGAGTAACAGTATTTGTAGGTCTCGCCGTTGCCGTAGGTATTCTGGTCGGAGTCTGAGTCGGTGTCCGAGTCGGCTCAAGCGTCGGCCTTGGTGTAGCCGTAGGCCTGGGAGTAGCCGACGGGCGAGAAGTGGGACTCGGCTTCACGCTTGGAGTCGGCGTCCCGGACACACCTACCGTCACATCACCACCGCAGTCACCCGAATACCACACCAAATAATCCCGCAGGTTGTCTTCAGTACAGCTCCAGCCGTTAACTCTGCAATTTTTGTCAAACACGTTGATTACCGCCGTCTTCCCGCAACCCACCCCTTCATCCACCTTCAGAATATTCCCCCAATTTTCGTTTTCAGTACACTCCGTCTGCCTCCCATCACACACCAATTTTTCTGCAAAATACCGACTGCTTACACACTCTCCTTTCACCGGGTCACACTCACCGCTACAGCGATGCCTATTGGCCGCCAGGCCGCTTCCGCAAACGTTTGTGTAATACCCGCTGCCGTAATTCAAAACCGGCCGATCCGGACCTCTATATCCCAGAGACGCCAAAAGGCCCACGATTATTGCTAGCCATTTTTCCCACCATTGTGTCATAATTTTTGGGGCTTGCTTCCACTGCGGAAGACCAAGTTCGAAAAAAGTTGCAGGCCTGCCCTACCTGCCCCCTTTCCCAATTACCTGGCCCTCCGCGGTAAAAACAAACCCCTCCAGGCTAAATACTGTAAAAAATAGCAACTTGTCGCCATATTTTTTTCTTGACAAAGGTGTTCAGTCGGTGGTATCACCAAAAATAAGCGATAATCGTCTAATCTGTCCAGACGATTTTCCTCAAAGGGCATTGCTACTCGTGGTCCTCAAACCCCGCCAACCGGCGGGAACCCAGCGATGGCGATGCTCTTTTTTTGGTTAAACCAAAAATACGGCCCACAGCGTCCGAACAACCACCATTGGCCCCATAACTAGCCCTAACCCCATCCCCACTACCTTTACACCCATATTCTCGCCACTTACACCCAGCCACATCAAAACTATCCCCGCCAAGCTCAATATCGCTCCCACTCCCATTCTGACAATCATACTTACCCTCCAATACTTTTTTACTCCGTCCCACAAACCAGACATCTTATCTCCCTCCGCTCATCAAAATAACTTTTGAACTTAGCTTACTCGCTTTCGACAATTGTTCTCGCATCGACAAGCCAGAAAACACCTTCCGCCTTTTTGCAGGTCGTCTAGCTGTCCAAAAATTGAGCAGTTTTTTCATTGCTACTTGGTCCTCGCCCCAAAGTCTACCATTTCTTGTCAATTACGTCAACCTATAGTCAATACGTCCAGCATACGGCATATATCTTATAGCTTATATACTTCACATATATATACGCAAACACAGCCATTTGTTAATAACTATTTAGTAACTGCAAGCTATCCGCTAATAGCTAAACAGGGTGTGGACAACCTGTTAACTCAGAAGCTTCTTGATCGCCGCTTCCACCGATTTGCCGGACTCTGCCGAGGCTACCCTGTATCCCAGTTTCTTCGCCTCCCTCACTCTTCTTTCCAACCCCCCTACCTTGCGCACCTCCCCCAACAGGCCCACCTCCCCCACAGCCGCCACATCCCCCGCCAGACTCTTATTCAAAAAAGCCGACGCGATCGCCAGGCAAATCGCCAAATCCACCCCCCGATCGGCCAAGCGTATCCCCCCCGTCACATTCACAAAAATATCCGCCCCTTCCAAATGTAAATTTGCTCGACGCGCCAAAACTGCCACCAGCATCTGCAGTCGGGCCATATCAATTCCCGTGGCTACTCTTCTGGGCATCACCATATTCGTCAGATTGGTTAGCGCCTGAATCTCCACCAAAATCGGCCTCCTTCCTTCCAATATCACCCCCACTACGCTTCCCGGTACGTTCTTCACCCGCTCCGAAAGCAGCATATGGGAGGGATCAGCTACTCCCACCAGGCCCGTTTCAGTCATCTCAAACACTCCGACTTCGTCCGTAGGTCCAAACCTGTTTTTTACCGCTCTTACTACCCGCAGCGCCTGCCCCCTCTCCCCCTCAAACCACAACACACAATCCACCATGTGTTCCAAAACTCGCGGACCGGCAATACTCCCCTCCTTTGTTATATGGCCAATCAAAAACAGCGGTGTATTCAGCCTCTTGGCCACCCCGGCCAATCTCCCGGCGCTCTCTCTCACTTGACCCACCGACCCAGCCGTCCCACTCAGGTCGGAAACAGTCAAAGTCTGTATAGAATCTACAATTACCAAACCCGGTTTTTGCTCCTCAATCTTACTTACAATCTCATCCGCGTCCGTGGATTCAAACAACAGCATTTCCCCCTTCCCGCCCAGTCTTTTTACCCTCAAAGCAACCTGCGTTGCCGACTCTTCTCCGCAAACATACAATACGTCCTTCGTCCTTAAGCCCACCTGCGTCAATAATGTCGATTTGCCAATCCCCGGCTCTCCGGCCACCAAAACCACCATCCCCGCCACCACTCCGCCGCCCAGCACGCTATCCAACTCTCCCTCTCCGGTTTTAACTCGCCCAGTCTCATCAATTTTGACCTCTGAAAGTTTATAAATTTTCGATTTGAAGTTTTGACTTTTGACTTTTGACTTTGGGTCTTCTTCCACAGTTTCCACCATCGAGTTCCAGCTATCGCAGTTCGGGCATCTCCCCGCCCACTGGCTCTGTGCGTACCCGCACTGTTGGCACACATATTGCAGTCTCGCCCTATTCACCCCTCACTTATACCATTCTTGTCGGCTTCCACCAACCGGCACACCCCATATGCCGCATCTCCCAGGGCACTCACCACAACCACATAATCCCTTCTCAAATCACCCTCCAAAGCAAACCTCAACAATTCCTGCCCCATCTCACCTCTCAAAAACTTCATCCATTCCTCGGGATCCGGGTATTTTCTCACACACACCTGCTCCTGTCCGCCATTTGGTCTCTCACTCACCACCAGCCTCATTACCCCCCTCTGACTTTCCCTGCCGCTAACAAAATACCTTACGTCAATACCATTCTCCCGCGCCCAACCCATTTGACCATTTCGATCCAGAGCCATACATGCCTATTTATACCCCACCGGCTTTTCTGTCAAGACCACCCCAAGCGAGAGTCGCCTCTTCTCAAGGTCAACCGACTCCACAAACACCTCCACCTCCTGCCCCTCAGAAAAACTCATGTTTACCGGCATCTTTGACGCATGAATCAACCCCTCCACCCCTTTCTCCAACTTTACCAACACCCCATAAGGGGCGATCTTTGTCACCACCCCCTTGCACTTGCTATCCTGCTTGTACTTCTTACCCACCGTCAGCCAGGGATCACCCGTCAATCGCTTCATGGACAAAGCCAGCTTCCCGTTCTCTTCGTCCACGCCAATTACCTGAACCTTCACCCGACTCCCTTCCTTCAAAAACTTCGCCAGGTCCTCCACTTTCTCCCAGGAAATCTCCGAAATATGCACCAATCCCTCCAGCCTTACTACCCCCTCACCCTTCCCACCTTTGTCCTTCAGCTCTATCTCCACAAACGCCCCAAATGGAACTATCCCCACTACCACTCCCTCATATTCTCCCCCTACTTGGACCAGCTCCAGTATTTTCCTTCTCTCTTCCATCTCCTCAGCCTCACCTACGATTTTCTCCGAAAGCACCAGCCGATTCTGCTCCCGGTCGACTTCGATCACCTTCACTTGGATCTGCTGTCCCAAAAGCCCTGCCCCGCCGTCATACTTCGCCGAAACTTGCGATGACGGCACAAACCCGATTACCCCCTCAATTTCCACCAGCAGCCCTCCCTTAGTCGCCTCTTTAACCTTTCCGCTTAAGATCCTCCCGTCCCCCATCGCTTCTTCAACTAGCTTCCATTTGGAATCAGCCGCTGCCCGCCGCAAAGACAACACCACTTGTCCTGCATCGGACTCCGTCACCACCACCACTGCCGTCACCTCATCGCCCACCTTCAGAGCTCTGATATAGTCCTTAAACAGGTCATATTCTTGATCCGAAACCACAGCCTCGGTTTTTCCCCCGATGTCCACAAACACCGCCCTCCCCGTCACTTCAGTCACCAGACCCCGGACGAGCTCGCCCCGCTTAAACCCCCTCGGCTGATATCCCGTGGAAGCCAACAGCTCCTCCATCGTGGAGGGTTCCCCCTTACCAGCCCCAGTTTTGACTTTTGATCGTTGATTTTTGGCTTTCAAATCTCATTTCCGCCTTTCTTTAAGATTACTCCGATTATACTCCCCCCATTGCCGCCTTCACAAATTTCACAAATATCGGGTGCGGGGACAAAGGTCGGGATTTAAACTCCGGATGAAACTGGGTAGCCACAAAAAAAGGATGTATACTCCTCGGCAGCTCCACGGCTTCTACCAACTCCCCATCCGGGCTCACTCCCGAAATCACCAGCCCCTTCTTCTCCAAAATCGATCTGAATTCATTATTTACTTCATATCGATGTCTGTGTCTTTCGCTTACCAATTCATTACCATAAATCTCCCTTAGTCTTGAGCCTTCTTTTACTTTGCACGGCCACGCTCCCAACCTAATCGTTCCACCATACTCATGTGCTGCCAAATACTTCTTCTGGTCCGGCATTACGTGAATCACTGGGTGTTTTGTCTTCGCAACCACCTCAGTAGAATTCGCCCCCACGAGGCCGCACACGTTCCGGGCGTACTCGATAACCGCCATCTGCATCCCAAAACATAAGCCCAAATACGGCACTTTCTTCTCCCGGGCAAACTTGACCGCCGCAATCTTTCCTTCCACTCCCCGAGACCCCCACCCCTGTGGCACTACCACCCCGGCGTATCCCTCAAGTATCCGACCCATGTCTTGCCTCCCGTCACTGTTGTACCAGTCCATAACCAACCTCACCCCCACCTTCGCCGCCGCGTGTCTCAAGGCTTCAATCACGCAGATATAAGAATCTTTCAATACATAATTTCCCGTCGCAAAGTATTTTCCCACCATCGCAATTTTTATCTGTTTCTTTCCCGCCTCCATCCTATCCACAAACACTCTCCATTCCTTCAGGTCTCGCCCCCCGGGTCTTATCTTCAGCTTTTTCAACAACTTGTCAGTATATCCCTGCTCCTCCAAAAACAATGGCACCTGGTAAATGTTAACCAAATCCGGATTGGCAATAATATCTTCATCCCTCATATTACAAAACAGCGCCAGCCTCTCCCTCCGCCTAGCGTCTATTTCCTGCTCGCTTCTGGCAATTAAAAAATCCGGCTGGATCCCCATCGAATTCAAGACATGAACCGACTGCTGAGTCGGCTTACTCTTCAGCTCCCCCACGCTCCGAATCACCGGTAAGTAGGATACATGCACATGGCTCACATTCTCGGGCTGTCTTAGCTTCATTATCCGATTCGCCTCAAAAAACAAGCCATTTTGGTACTCCCCCACCGTCCCCCCCAATTCCACCACCACGACTTGAGCCCCATTTACTTCCCCGGCCCGCTCGATCCGGCCAATTATTTCATCAGTCACATGCGGGATCGCCTCCACATCCTCACCCCCATAGCCAAACGCCCGCTCCCGATCGATCACTGTTTTGTAAACCTGGCCTGTAGTCATATAGTTCTCCCGCCTCAGCGACTCATTCAAAAATCGTTCATAATGCCCGATATCCTGATCCGTCTCAATCCCATCATCGGTTACAAATACCTCCCCGTGTTCCTGCGGCCTGATTGTTCCCGCGTCCACATTCAGATACATATCTATCTTCATATTCGTCACTTTGAGCCCCCTCGACTTCAATAGCATGCCGGTACTCGCCGCCGTTATTCCCTTCCCCAACCCCGATATCACTCCCCCGCTCACAAAAATATACTTAGTCTTCCGCACTTACAAGTTCTACCAGCTTTTCTTGAAAAAATCCACCGCGTCCTGCATAGCTCTGTTCCAACTCAGGCTCAAATTATGATCCGCCCCCGAGTATTCCACGTATTCCACGTTCTTAAGTTTTTTTGCCAAACCTTGATTCCATTTCGCCGGTACCTGATCATCTGCAGTCCCCTGCTGCAACAATATTGGAGCCGTAATCAGATCTAAATAGTTCTGGACTGAATATGACTCCGCGTCATAATCTCTTTCAAAATCAGCCAACTTTTTCCGCAGCAGCTTTCCGTGATCTTCAATATCATCAGTGTAATACAACACCGAATACGGAAACGGCGCCGTCACCGGCGCCCACAACACTGTCGGATAGTTCTTTCCCGTAATTTCCAAGACAGCCAGGGCTATATGTCCTCCATTACTATGACCCCAAATCCCAACTCGGTCAAAATCGGCCAATGGCCAATTGCTGATAGCTGACAGCAAGTTCAATGCCGTTGTATAAGTTTCAAATCTCGCCTCCCATACATTCGCCGACGGCGAAGCTGAACCCCCATATCCCAAAAAATCCGGAGCCAAAGATATAAATCCCGCCTTAGCGAATTCTTGCGCTGTCCGCCTCGTCCCACCCCCGGATTTATACTTCTCCACTTCCTGATACCCTCTAAATTGGACTATAACAGGGCATTTCCCACATCCACCCGGAATATGTGCCAGGCCTGTCACGTCCTTCCCATCCGAATCAAAGTGAAATCTATACACTCCGTCAGATTCTTCTTGATCCAAAACAATCTCCGAGCCGTAGATCCTCCTCCCCAAGTTCTCTATCGTGTATTTCAACAATGGGTACTCCTTGGCCGCCGGCTTGGTCTCCTCCGGCCTCATCCACCACCACGCCACTCCTCCACCAACCGCCACTCCTAAAGCCAAACCTAGCCAAAACCTCATCTTCCAATTTTACCGCTTCCTTGCCTCAAACAACCTCACCGTTTCCGGTTCAGAATTCAATTGGGCGGTGTACATCCTGACCGCCATCGCCTCCTCCGCTATTTCCACTCCCCAGAGTCCTGATAAAACTGCATGTGCCCCCTCCATCGTTAACCCCGCGGTTCCTTCCAATAACTCTCTAACCGGCACCCCCTTAGCCTCTAAAACACCCTCCAACTCGGCTGTCCTAGCGGCCAACCTCGCCATATCCGCCTGGCTCGCTGCTTTAGTAAGATGTACCGCCTCTAATGCCATACCCTAATTATACACCCAACTGTAAACACTAAAAAAACGCACTGTTCTCGGCTTCGACCTATCTTCACGAGGAGTCGCCCCCTAGCTATTTTCAGCGCTGGCGCGTTTTACGGCCTAGTTCGGAATGGAATAGGGTAGTACCACGCCGCTCCAGAAACCGAGAACACTGCGTTCTTTCTTGTACCCTGAATAGTGAAGAGAGCGTCAAACAATCAAAGCCGTAGTTTTTAAATCAACCTATTAGTACTGGTAGGCTAAATGCGTTACCGCACTTACACCGCCAGCCTCTTGTACGGGGTAGTCTTCCCCGGGTTGTCTTAATCAGTTCCTTATCTTGGGTAGGGCTTCCCACTTAGATGCTTTCAGCGGTTATCCCGTAGAAACTTAGCTACCCGGCGCTGCCGCTGACGCGACAACCGGCACACCAGAGGTTTCTCCACCCTGGTCCTCTCGTACTGAGGGCGGACCCCCTCAAGAACTTCACGACTCTACTGGATAGAGACCGAACTGTCTCACGACGTTCTGAACCCAGCTCGCGTACCCTTTTAACGGGCGAACAGCCCGACCCTTGGAAGGTACTGCCCCTCCAGGATAGGATGAGCCGACATCGAGGTGCCAAACCGCCTCGTCGCTGTGGACGCTTGGAGGCGATCAGCCTGTTATCCCTAGGGTAGCTTTTATCCGTTAAGCCCCGTCCCTCCCACGAAGGATCGGGGGATCACTACGACCTGCTTTCGCACCTGCTCGAGCCGTCACTCTCACAGTCAAGCGCACTTATGCCGTTACACGATCCACTCGATTTCCATCCGAGTTTAGTGCACCTTAGTACTCCTGCGTTACTCTTTAGCAGGATACCTCCCCAGTAAAACTGCCCCCCAGACCTTATCCTCCTCGGCGTTTCCAGCCGAAATAAGTTAGTCTTGAGATTTCAAAACGAGAGGTGTTTCACTTTCTCCCGACAAAGTCGGGATCCCTCCTACTCTCAACTATCTCAAAATCCAAAACAGGGCCTGGGTACAGTAAAGCTCCATAGGGTCTTTTTGTCCTAGTAGAGTTAGGCCGCATCTTCACAGCCATTTCAATTTCGCCGGGTGATAGTTCAAGACAGTTGCTCTGTCGTTGAGCCGTTCGTGCGGGTCGGAACTTCATCGATAAATCCATTGTCACCAATGGGATAGACTATACCTTTATCGCAAAATACTCAAAAGTTTCTGTTTATCATATTTTCTCATTCCAGAAGTATTCATCATCACAGCAAGATCAATAATCTCCTTAATATTCTGTTTTCCTGCTATCTTTCGACAAATATTCGAAAAAAGCAAAAAATCTTTATGCTTAGAAGATTTAAGTGGATACCTTTCAAAAAAAGGTATTACTTTACTATTAATCTCGGCTAGGCTTCGAACTTCAAACTTTAAGGTCTTGTCACTTCTGTCCGGTCTAATTGATCCACAATCTAAAGTCTTTTGAAATAATCTCAAAACCTCAGAGTGGTCGACATTCTGACTAACAGAAAAGCTTGGTCTGACCTCAAGTTTGGTCCTCAACTTACTTCTGGGAGAAAAACTTACACAAAAGCTGCCTTCTCCGTCGGCATAACCCGACAGATACCAACAAACATCCTGCGATACTGACGTATTAGGCATGCTTGCCTCCAGAGTTTATGTTTACTCTGAGTCGTTACGGGGTCAATTACGACTTCCCTCGGTATTACCATCTTAACCCGAATAAAATCCAAAGGTCAAGAGGCTCCACCGATATGAGTCAGTTATTTACGTCGGGCTTGCTTCCACCGCTTACCCGACAAGGAATTTCGCTACCATAGAACAATTATAGTTATTGCTGCCGTTCACTCGAGCTTCATTTCAGGGCTTGCACCCATCCACTTAACTTACGAGCACTGGGCAGGCCTCAGCCTGTATACTGCCTCTTTCGAGTTTGCACAGACCTGTGTTTTAGTTAAACAGTCGCAGAGCACTCTTTTGCTGCGGCCCGGTGTAACACCGGGCAGGACATCTCTCAAAATTACGTCCAGCTTTTTTGCCGAGTTCCTTGAACTACCTTCTCCCGATCGCCTTGGTCTACTCGACCAACCCACCAGTGTCGGATTGCGGTACGGCAAAGTAAATGTCTCACCACGAATCTTTTCTCGAAAACAAAAACCGCCCGAATTGCCAACTCAATTGCTCAAGCCAGCTCTTCATCACTGCTCGATTAAACGTCAACCCGTATTTTGCGGGTCAACTATCTTACAGCTTAAACGCGCATTCACTGCACGCGTTCGAGGATTCTTATTTTGTCCATCCCTGGTTAATAACGACACTCACTTTGTAGCCGAATCTTTACGGCTCGTCCATCAGCTACTCCCGGTGTAACACCGGGACTCACCTTAGGTGCCGACTCACCCTCCGCCAAACAATGTAGCGAAGGAAACCTTGGGTTTTCGGCGGTCCGAATTCTCATCGGACTTACGCTACTCATTCCGGCATTCTCACTTAAAATCGCTCCAAACTGGTTCACACCAGCCCTTCACTGCAATTTCAACGCTCCCCTACCGAACGTAACATTTCGCAAAGCGAAATTGTACGTTCCTGTGTCTTCGGCAAAACGCTTCAGCCTCGGTTCATTTTCCGCGCCAAATTCCAAATAGTCGACCAGTGAGCTGTTACGCTTTCTTTAAAGGATGGCTGCTTCTGAGCCAACCTCCTGGCTGTCTGGCTGCTTCTGAGCCAACCTCCTGGCTGTC
>MEXP01000015.1 GCA_001773725.1 Candidatus Amesbacteria bacterium RIFCSPLOWO2_01_FULL_49_25 | reverse complement strand
AATATTCATCTTTACTAGTATGCACCGTCACATCCCAGCCTTTTTTTGCCAGGACAGAATATGTTTCTAAGATATTAGTTTCTATACCGGCTGTGACCGGGTAAAAATATTTGACTATGACGTGAATTTTTTTCATCGATTTAATTTCTAATAGTTTTGGAGGATGTGACCAAATCCCATATGGCAAAATTGTAGTTTCGATAAAAGAGTGATTTGACCTGAGAAACTGTGAGTACTAAAAGATAGAGCGAGGAATAAATCGGATTATTTATCAAATGTTTCAATACAATTGCCAGGGACATTGGGACGGGCAGGTGATATTGTTGTCTGACAAACTCAGGTGGAAAAAATTTTTCTTGTTGTTTGATGGAATTGAGGAATCTTTGGCTTTGCTTGTCATGATCTGCGTAAGAGTTGGGGAGTTTGTACCAAGTCTGGGGTGGGGAGTTGAATTTGTAACTATATCCGTTGTACACACAATAAAGGTAACTGAAAGCGTCTTCCCCGGGAATTTCGGGAAATCTGAGATTTTGATATAACCTCTTGGAAAAAGCTCTGGCGTGACCGTGGCAGGTATATAGGTTTTGACCTTGATTGTAAGACCAGTAAATGTCGTTTTTAATTTTCATTCCGGCGAACACTATTTTTTCCAAAAATGTACGGGGGGGTAATTCTTTTTGTAAAACCGACGTAAGGTCGGCCTTTCCGGATACTATCGAGGCCGCAATTCTTTCGATAAAAAATTTGTCCCGGACTTGGATGTCTGCGTCCAGAATAATCAATACATCAGAGGAGGTCGTGGAAATAATACTATTCATGCCCCCTCCTTTTCCCACACGGGCTTTGCCAACTATTAGTTTGATAAATGAGTGATTTTTATGAAATCTTTTGACTATATTTTCGGTCTGATCAGTGCTAGTATCTGAATAAACGGTTATTTCTTTGAGAAGGAGACTATTTCCGACCTTTTGTTTGAGAAGATCTTGCAAGAGATAGCCTATATTGGCTTCTTCGTTGAGGGCAGGAATGCCGATACTGATAGTAAATTTTTGAGACATAGTTACTTGACGGCTCTCATTGTGACAATGACCGGAAAACGGGGGTCGTTGTGTGAAAGCTGAGAAGGGTTGAGATCCTCCTGTGCCATTCCTAGCCAAAATGCTTGTCCAGCCAGAACATTACCGAAAGTTTCAATGACCATGTTTTTAGATTTGAAATACTTGCCAAAAATATATTTGACCGAATGGGGAGTAAATCGCCAATAGACCTTCTCGTTTAAAATTGGTCCCAGACAGGATGAGGTGAAGAGTAGTGCACCTCCCGGTTTGAGAATGCGAAAACATTCGGCTGCCGCGGCGGAAAAATCGTCGATGAGACCCAAAACGTGAGTTAGAATAATGCAGTCGTAAGTTCCGCTCTTGATCTGGCTTAGTGAACGCAAATCGCCATGGATGTTGGCTTTTTTGTTTTTGGGGTTTATATCCAAGACGTCGCTTCGAGTAACTCTTTCCCCACCAAATTTCTTGGTATATTTGGCGTCGGTTATTTCTAAAGTCCGCCCACGGATCAGCGAGCTATTTTGGTTGAGAAACTTTTCTATCCAGTAGCGATCGATGGGGGTGCCCCGATCGAAGCCGAATTTAGAGCTTAAGGGTTTGAGGCTGGCGGGTACAAGCCAGCGGGTTAAACGGGCGCGGATTTTTAGGAGGGTGTTGGTCATACGGGTTGCTCTGCCAGAGCGGGCTGACGAGTTGGAGAATAAATATTTTTCCCATCAAGATGGGCGCGAACAACTTCCAAAAACTTTTGGGACTGGTCTTTCCAGTTGAAGTTTGTGGACCAGGCGAGACTGTTCTGGGATAGCATGCGAAGCCTGGCAGGATTGCTGATGAGAAGCTTGATTGCATTCGCCAGAGGATCTGGGTCGAGGGGAGGAACTAAGATACCAGTTTGGTCGTGACGAACGGAGTCGCGAAGGCCAATAACATCCGAGGCTATAGCGGGAGTGCCACAGGCATTGGCTTCGATGACGGTGATGCCCCAACCCTCGAACGAGCTCGGCTGGAGCATAGCCCAAGATTGACCTAACAACTGGACTTTGTGTGATTCCGAAATTCGACCGAGAAAAAAGACGTTTTGAGCTAGGTTTAAGTCTTCGATAAGGCGGCGTAATTCTTTGATTCCCTCCCCTTCCCCGACGATATTGAGTTTGGCATTGGGGTAACCACGTACTACATGCACAAATGCCCGGATTGCCACGTCAATGTTCTTGTAAGGTCGGATACGGCCTAGATAAACAAATGATGGATATTTCGTTTTGGGTGCACGGCGGACATATTGCTCAGGGGTAATTCCCGGATTGATTATAGTGATATCCTCCGGCCGGCTGAAACCGATACTGGCAATGTCTTTTTTGGAAGATTCAGAGACGGTAATGATCTTTTGATTATGATATACAAGAGGCATGAGACGGGACTCCAAAAACATGGCGAATTGGGCTATAGGAAGCGGTAGTCGACCTTGAAAAATAATATTATCCTGGTGGATGTGGTGAATGAGGAGAACTTTGGGCCTGTCAACAAAGAGCGGAGTGAAAAAGGGAATGCCGTTTTCGGAGTCGATTATGATATCGAATCGGCCGCGCAAACGCAGTAAATAATATATTACAGCCCAGAAATAAACTGTGTAGAAACCGCCACGGCGAATTATTTGAACTCCATCGATGGTTTCTTTGCGGGAACATTTGCCGTCGTTGCCGCAAAAAACGGTAACAGAATGGCCTTGGGCCACCCAACGTCTGGATAATTCGTGAATATAGACTTCTGCTCCTCCCGCCCAAACGTGTTTGGTGTCCCGCCAGTTGAAAATGAGAATTCGAAGAGAGCCTGGAAGGGGTGGAGAGGGGCGGGGAAAAAAGCGGGTTAACAGATCCCACAGGTCCCGGATGTTATTGTTTACGGAGTAGAAAAATTGATAGTAAAAGTGGAGGAGGAGGAAAGTTCCCAGATAGACCAGACTCAAAATCAGCATGACGGTGACTAAGTCTGCCAATCCGGCGTGAAAGAAGTAGACCAAAACTGGCTGGAGAGAGGCCAAAATAAAGCCTAGTATGGGAAAGGTGTATTGGCGACGAGCTTGATGATAATTGACGATGCTGCCTGAGAGGGTGAAGTTGATCATCGCCAGGCCGTACAAGGTTAAGTAAGGTATAACGGGGACGATTTTGGGGCCAAAGAGAAGGGGGGCAAAAATTGATCCGAGCGGCCCCAGAGCAACAAAGCCGGCAACACTGGTGAGACCATTGCCCAACAACAGTCGATAAAATAGAAGCTTGGGATTGGTGCCTTCGCCTTCCGCCCGGCTGACGACGGGGATAATAAAGGGATCGAATAGAGACCCCAAGAAATAGACGATTTTCCCGGCCAATGACAATAAGACATATTGACCGGCGATGGCTGGAGGTAAATAGATTTTGGCCAGAATTACGTCCAAGCTGAGGAAAGCCAAAGAAGAAAGTTTGATAAGAATTGAAGTACCAAAAAAACGAATCGGGAATCGAGTTGTGCTTTGATTGACTGGAACGGCAGAAGTTTGGGGTTTGATTGATCTAATGGCCAGCCAGCCGATAATAAATGCTGCCATGAGGGAGAGGGGGTGGGAGGCGTATACGTATTGGGCCCAACCCAAATTAACAAAAAGGACGGCGAATATGAACTTGGACGCGGATTCGGCAGTTAACATGGCTGCCAGAGTCGCAAACTGGTGATGCCCAGCTAAGAATCCCCGGTTCATGGCTACAACGGTCGTGATTAACCATAATGGAGTAATTAGCAAAAATGGGATAATATTGCCGTTTGCTTGGAAAATTTGAGACATCCAAGGAATGGCTATGAGCCAGACGGCTGTTGCAGCCAGGGAGATAGATAAAACCCTCTTTTTGATCAAGTTCCAAAAATAAAAGACATGAAGGCTTTTTTGACCAAGAAGAAAGGCCACGCGGTGGGAGAGGGTTTTGGATAAAGCAGTGGCGGGAATTTGCACCAAGTAGGCAAAACTGCCAAGGAGACCTATGAGACTGAATTCTTCTATTGAGACGGCTCGGCCCAAATATACGTTGTAGAGAAAATTGAAAACATTACTGAGCATTGTGGAGGCCACCAGAAGTGTGCCGCCTTTGAGAAGATGCTGGGGCAGTACGCCCAGCCGTCCGAATTGATGGGAAACAAAATTTCGTAAACTGGAAAGCCAAGACTGACGGGCGAGTGAAGAGACTTCATTCAAGTGGAGGCCGTGGTGGGTCTTTTCCCAGTAGTGAGGCCTGACAAACAGCTGGAAGACGGCTTTGAAAGCGGCGATACTGATTAGAAGCCAGTAGACCGGGACTAGATAGACAAATTTAATCAAGTTCCAGGTGCCCCGTTTGGCGGCGCCGATCATGTAGTAATAGAGGTAGAGAAAATTGCCGAAAATAAACGAAAATCCAGCCAGGTAGAAGACCACGGGCGGGTAGAGAGCTTCGATAGTGGGGCCTACTTGCTGGTAAAAGGCAAAGTAACCGATAGTGGAGGCCCACAGGAAGGGGTTGATGACCATGAAGGCGATCTTGCCGCCGATATTGAGCTGGAAGACCAGGCCATGCAAGCCGTGATCGCGAAACATTTTGAAAAAATTGCGGTTGTGGACCAAAAAGGTCTGCAGGTAACCTTTGATCCACCGAGAACGCTGACGCAGCCAATTGCCCAGGTGACTATTTGCCTCTTCCAGGGTGAGGGAATTGATGATAGCAGTTTGATATCCGGCCTGAAAAAGCCGAGTACCCAGATCGCAATCTTCGGTGACATTGAAGGCGTCCCAACCATGAAGGGCCTTGAGAACTTCGGTTTTGAAGTGATTGCTGGTGCCGCCCAGGGGAATCGAGGTACGAATAGATTGGAGGGCGGGAAGAGCGACATCAAACCACAGAGCATATTCGACGGAAAAGAGACGGGTAAGAAGGTTCTGGTGGGGGTTGTAGTAATTGAGTTTGGCCTGGAGACAAACTACATTTTCGGGCTGAGAGCGAAAAGCCAAGTAAGCGGTTTTTAATTGAAGGGGGTCGGGGCGATCCTCGGCGTCATATATGACGACATATTCCCCTTTAGCATGGGCCAGGCCGTAATTGCAGGCTTTGGGCTTGGTTTTGGGCTGGGAATGGGGAACGATAAGGGTGCGAAAATAGCCGGGCAGGTTGAGAGAGTTGGCGGCAGAAATAGTATCGGCGTCGTCCTCTTCGAGCAGGAGAATTACATCCAGCTTATCTTTGGGCCAGTCGAGTCGGGAAATGGAGTCGACGAAGTGAGGCAGGACCCGGGCTTCGCGATAGAGGGGACAAAGAATCGAGTAAATGGGAAGTTTTTCAGTTGCACAGCGGCGCAGTTGGTCAGTTGAAATGGAGATTTCGGGGGGGAAGCGGAGGCTCTTGAAGGTGAGGGAGAAACTAAACAGCACGTCGCAAAAGTACACAAAAGACAAAAGGCCAATCAAGATTTGGGCGGTTAACAGAGGGTTGAGGGTAAATCCGATGAAGATTATGCCCAAAAGAGTGAATAGAAAAAGCTTTTGATGACGGGTAAAAGTAGTGAAAGCGGAGAGGTGGTGGGGGAGGAGGGAATGGGTAATAAAGCGGTGACGGCGATGGGCCAGGCCGGAACCGACTGACGAATCGTTTCGTGGACGGATGGGGTAAATTTTGGAGGGGGTCAGCCGGGTTTTGACAGTAGCGGCGCCAAATTCACTAATGCTTCTCAGGAAAGCAGTTTTGGATGTTGGTGAAACCTGAGGAGAAAAATCGACGTCTACACAAGACAAGTGGTATCCCAGTTCCCGGGCAGTATGCACAAGGGGTACGTCTAAGGACTGGGGAGCGATGTCGCGGGGGGATAAATGATTAATGATTTCCCGGCGGAAAATTTTTAAACCAGATTGAACGTCGCAATCGAGCCCCAAAAGAAGACGACTGAGAAGCCGATGGTAAGTCCGACGGTGACTGCGATTGGCAATCACAATACCCGTATTCGACTGATTGGCAAGTTGGAACATCTCGGGAATAGCCTCCGGGGGGTACTGTAAATCGGCGTCGATCGTGGCTAGCCACGGAGAGATAGCCAGCCTTGAAGCTTCTAAAATGGAGTAGGCTTTGCCAGGAGTCCCGAGCTGGGCATAGATGTTCAACGGGTAGTGACGGGAGAGTTTTTTGAGGATTTTGAAGGAGGTATCGGTGAAGTGATCGTCTACGGCGATGATCCCATAGCTAATGTGGGCCTGCTTAAGGGATTTATCGATCCGACGGATCAATTCCTCTAGGTTGCCGGTGTAGTTCTTGACGGGGAGGATGATTTCCAGATCAGGCATATAAAAAAGTCCCCCAGATAGGGGCAGATTAGATATTGTACTATAAGATAGTAAGAAAGGCTAGGGGTGAGATTTGAAGAAGAGGAAGGCGGAGACGCCTAAACCGAGGACGCCGAGGCCGATAAGAATGAAGGCCGGCCAGTTGGGTGAAGTTTTGGACGAATTACCGTTTTCGCTGAGGCTGACGGTGGGTATGGGAGTAGGGGTAATAAAGAATTCGGTGGCTTCGCCCAGAACTGGAAGGGTAGATTCCGAAAAAGGAGTGGGAGTGAGTATTTTCACGGT
>MEXP01000014.1 GCA_001773725.1 Candidatus Amesbacteria bacterium RIFCSPLOWO2_01_FULL_49_25 | reverse complement strand
CAAGCTCGCCCATATTTTTTCGCATTTGGCTGTCGGTTAATAATTTTTGCAAATACCCGGCCAAATCTTTGACGTCGGCTTTAGAACCACCGTTGTCGGTGATCGATTGGGCTATCCAGCCGGTGCTTCCATGAATTACTGTTTCAGAAGCCGCGGTGCCTTGGCATGTCAGCACGGGCTTGGAGCACATGGCCGCTTCTACCAGAGGCAGGCCAAAGCCTTCACCTCGGGAAGGAGCCGCGTAAATATCACAGAGATTCATTAGGCCTCTCATGAAGTTTTGAGAGAACTCTCCCACCACATACCGGATATTTTCCCAAATGCCTAGGCTAGCCGCCAAATCCAGTTCTTCGGCTGATCTGCGCAGACTTCCAGCGGCCGGCCAAGTTTTGATGAGATATAGCCACTGTTTATTGCCAGAACTCTCATAAATACTGCCGAGGGCCTGGATGACTTCTTGGGCGCCCTTGCTGGTTGCGTCCCCGCCCGTCGTAAAAAGTATGGGTACCCCAGATTTTTTCAAAAGGCCCAAGTTGTATTTAAAAGGGGAGTCCTTATCGGCTATTGATAAGAGATCGTTTATGGGTTTGAGCTCTTCCGGCGATAGGGGCTGCCAAAATTCGCTGTCGACGGCTTCCGGAAGTGTTTTTATTCTGTCTGGGTTGATTCCGTCGCGGACCATGATCGACTGACAATGCCGACTGGTTGTTAAAATCATCGGCAATTGGTTTAGTTCGGATACCCAGCCGTCCACTTTATCGTCTGAGACTATCCAGGGAACTACTTTGACGGTTTTTTCCCGCAGCGGCTCGGTGACCAGAACTTCGTAGTCCCGCCATGACCCCACGCCAACCACAACTTCCGGATGGGGAAAGCCCGACCCTATGCCCGCATCCACTCCGAGCGAGAGTAATCCCTGCTCCAGCGACCTGGCTTGATTTGTGAAACTATATCCATTTGGGGCAACTACCAGCCTGACGCGCATGGCTCATTCTATCTCATTTAAGGCTACTGCGGCCAGGATGTAAGACAAGACGGCTTCGGCGCCTTCGTTTAAATTGTCGCGGTCTTCGTGCAGACCGTCTCTTATGCCCCCGGAATCGTCATCTACGAGAGATAACTTAACTAAATTTTTGCCCTCGTACCACTCCCAAGCTAAATTGGCCCATCGGTGATATTGGGGATCGGCGGTGATTTTGAAACACTCCACACAGGCTTCGATTAAACTTCCCGCCTCGAGCGGTTGCTGGTCAAAGAGGGCCCAAGGACTGTGCTTTTTCCACCAACCATTGGTCCCGGGAAATATAAAAAGGTCTGCGTTGGGATCGTAGAAACGGCTGATTAGGAAGTCCAAGGATTCTTTGGCGATTTTGAGGTAGAGTTGACTCTCTGAAACAACATGGGCCCTGAATAAGGCTAAGGGGAGCCTGGCGTTGTCGTAATAAAGACCACTTTCATACCACTTCCAGTCGGAGTCACTGTGGGCTTGGAAAGCCTCGATTAAACTATCGGCGAGGTTGCGTAATAAGGTTTCGCTTTTGCCATACCAGCTTATGCCCCAAATGACGTGGGCTTTATTCCTGATGGAGTCGACATTTATTCCTTCTTGGAGAACTTGCTGTATGAGCTGGAGACAGACTGCTTGATCTCCCCCTAAACCTTTTTTTGTGCCTTCGCCCAGCGCCGAAATAGCCCGGCCAAACCATTCACCGTACCCAGGCTGATCCAGCCAATTACCGGCGAAATCGAGATCATTGTGGAACCCGTCATCCGAGAAGGCCCTTTTTAAAAACTCCAAGTAAACCCCGCCGGGTTTGCCGAGCCGCAACATGACCTGGTAGGCCCGGGCGTTATCGTCTACGCTGTAACCTTCTGATTTGCGGGGGTAGTGATACTTGGCGTGTTCTACCAGCCCAACCTGGTCTGTCATTTTGCCTAAATATTCCAAGGCGCGATCGATCTTTGTCCCTAAGTTCGCATTAGCAGCCTTTGCCGATGGCATATTGGTAGAGGTGGTAATACTGGTGGGCGACGTTGTGCCAGGTCATGGTCCGGCCGACGGCGTAGGCTTTGCTTTGGCATTCTTCGCGTTTGTGCTGATCGGCCAAAAGCTCTAGGACTGATTGGGCTATAGCCGCGCCGTCTCGGAAGGGGACGAGCATGCCCCGCCCGTCTCCCAGCATCTCGGCGGCGTAAGCGTAGGGGGTGGAAATACAGGCTTTTCCGGCGCCGATGGCATAAGCGAGTGAACCGGAGGCGGCCTGCTGGGGATTTAGATACGGAGTGACATAGAAATCACTGGCGGCTATGTATTCGACCAGTTCTCCCAGGCCTAAATATTTATTCACAAATCTCACTTGGCCGGATACGCCCAACTGCGAGGCGAGATTTTCCAATTTTTGGCGATAGGCTTCTCCTTCGGCCTGCTTGACTATGGGGTGGGTTTCTCCGACTATCAAATAGACAAAGTCTTCCACCCGTTTTTTGATGGCGGGGATGGCTTCGATGGCGTGTTCGAGGCCTTTGTTGGCTCCCAAAAGATTGATGCTGGTCATGACCGTTTTTCCATCTAGCCCCAACTTGTTTTTGGCTCCGTTGGCGCCGCTCATCATGGGAAAGTCGGGGACTCCGTGGTGAATGACCACCACCTTATCCGGCTTGGCGCCATACAGATCTATGAGCATTTCTCTGGCTCCCTGGAGCATGACTACCACATATTTGGCGGTGGTGCAGAGGCTGGTCATGATGCGGCGCATATTTTCGGAGCAGTCGGAGACGACGGTATGGAAGGTGACGAGGAGGGGTTTTTTCAGCGCTTGAGTCAGCTCCAAAATATTTTCTCCGTCGGGGCCGCCGAAGATGCCAAACTCGTGCTGGAGAACGACGGCCTCGAATTCCTCGGTCATGTTGACATAATCGGCGACTTTTATGTAGTCCTGGGGATTGTCATCCTGGATGCGCATTTTGACCTCGTGGGGGTATTCCAGTTTTTGGGTGAGGGCATTGTCCATGACGGCGACTTTGCCCAGGCTTAAGGGGTTTAATAAATTTACCGCATTGATCAGATCTTTGGTGAAAGTGGCGATGCCGCACTTTCGGGGGATATAGGTAGCTAGGTAGAGGGCTTTCACCGGCTCGGACAACGTCTTGATACTTTCTTCCATGGCCATTACAGGCTTATTTTACTACATGAGCTATTGAAATGGGGAAAATAAGCTATTACACTTGAGCCAGAAAGGCGGTGAGGCGAGTGGATAAACAAACAAAAGCAACTTTGCACATAGTCGCTTTTTCCCTGGCGATGGTGGGGGCTTTGAATTGGGGATTGGTAGGACTTTTGGATTTTAACCTGGTTGAGATGCTGTTGGGATCTTGGCCGGGCCTGGTTAAGGTGGTATATATCCTGGTGGGGGCCAGCGCGGTGTACGTGTTTGCCGGGCATAAGGATGACTGCAAAATTTGCGGGGAAATGATGTCAAAGAAGTAGCGAGGGGGTTGACAAGGGGTTATAATGCTTTTAATGAAAAAGGCGATAGTGGGGGTGGCGGTATTTTTGCTGACGGCTTTTCCGGCTTTTGCCCGGGAAGTACCGGAGCAAGCCGGGGATTATCCCGAGCCGGGACGATCTGATATGAGAGTGAGAGTGTTTGTGTACGAGCAGAAGCCGGAGCGGCCGGGGACGGCGACGGTGGAATCCGCGGTATGCAGTGACCCTCATGTGAATGATGTAGTGGGAGTGACGGGGTGGAAATTGCCTACTGGGACGTGGACGTACAGATTGAATCCGGCGTCGGCGCCGGCGGGGATAAGGACCAGCCTGGGGGATGTGGCGAGTCTGGGATTTGGGGAGTGGGAAGCGTATCAAAGTGCGGTTGATTTTGCCCGAGGGGCGGATACTTCGGTAAAGCGACAGGCACTGGATTTTCAAAACGTGATCGCCTGGGGGAAGACGCCGGGGAACACATTGGGGGTGACGTATACCAGGTATTACACGGCGACTCATGAAGTGGCTGATGTGGATACAATAATGAATTCCCGGGTAAAGTGGAGCTGGAACCAGTGTACGACCGACTCGTATGACGCGCAGGCTATTTTGACGCACGAGCTGGGGCACTGGATGGGACTGGATGACGAGTATACGGCGTCTTATGTGGATAACACGATGTTTGGATACGGGGACCGCGCGGAGACGAAGAAGGACACGCTGGAAGCGGGGGACGTGGCCGGGGTGCAGGTGATCTACTAGAAATGATTTTTGGAGTAGGGGCTAATTGACTTGGGGGAGGCGGGGCGGGTAGACTGGGAGTGTGAGAAAGCTGGCTGGATTATGTGCGGTGTTTTTGGTGTTGGCGGCGGGTGTGAAGGTTAGGGCAGATGGGATGTTTATACCCAGGCGGCCGGATGTGAAAATGGAGGGGACAGACCAGAGGGCGGTTATTTGGCATGACGGGAAGAGAGAGACTTTGATCGTATCCTCGTCTTATAGGGGAAGCGCTGAGGATTTTGTGTGGGTAGTGCCGGTGCCGAGCAGGCCGGAGGTGGGAGCGGGGAAAGATGAGTTGTTTACGGCTCTTGATGATTATACTCGACCAGAGGAGATAGATAGCTATCCACAGCCGTTTGGAATTGGGGGAATGTTGGGAATGAGGGTTGCGCCTTACAAGGGGGAAATGGTAAATGTAGTGGAAACCAAGAGGGTGGATATTTATGACGTGACGGTTTTGGAAGCACGAGATAGCCAGGCGCTTGCGGATTGGTTGTCCAAGAACGGGTATGAATATCCCGAGTCAGGGCGATATCTTTTGGAGAGCTACATTAACCGGGGGTGGTATTTTGTGGCGGCAAAGGTGAGGGAAGAGGCGAGGGGGTATGCGTCTAACTTCCTGAGGGAGGGACATGCAACTCCGCTAAGAATTGAATTTGATTCGGTGCAGATAGTTTATCCCCTGAAAATTTCCGGTCCGAGGGCAACCTTGCCCACGCCTACACCTTCACCAACTGACTGGGTGAGATGGGGAGAAAAATGGTACAAGAAAGTGTGGACGGGGACCTCTACTTGGAGTGAAGCGGCGGGGGTATGTGAAGATTTGGGTGGAACGATGGCTTCGGTGGCGAATAAAAAAGAAGACGACTTCTTGATCGATATGTGCGGGAAGGGGAACTTTTGCCGGCTGGGGCACAGAAACCAGGGGGGATATTGCACGGATCGGTTTAGTAATTGGACTGACGGAACGCCGTTTGAATACCAGAACTGGGATGACGGGGAGCCGGACTTTGCCTGCGGCGAGGATTGCTTGGATATAAACCAGAAAGGTAAATGGAACAACGAGTGGTGTGATAATCACTGGAAGTACAGCAAGTTCACTTTTTGCCAGGCGGCAGGTGAGAGTAAACCGACGACGACGGAAGACAAGTCTGACTATTGGCAAAAACTAATGCGGCGGCTGGTGCCTACACCGGGCGGACAATCCGAATCAGAGATAGTTAATTTGCTGATTTATGTTTTTTCTGATCATAAACAAGGGGTGCCGGGGTGGAATGTGGAATACGCTGGATATGTCCCGGCCAAAACGATTGAAGGGTTGTCTGTGGAGGATTCGGGGGAACCGTGGATGAAGTCGGGAAAGAAGATGTATGTGACCAAACTGACGCGGCGGATGAAACCGGCCGAGATGGTGGATGATGTGGTGATGCGGAAGGTTGATGATGACAGCCCGGTAGGCGGGGGGTCGGGAGGTGGGAGTTGGGGCAGGGTGGGGTTGATATTGGGACTGCCGCTAATTGCGGAAGTGGCGGCGATTGTTTATATTCTAAGAAGGAGGAGCAAGAAATGATGGATTCGTTTTTTTCCTTGGTGATGGGACTGGCGATATTGGGAGTGGTTTTGTATGCCGTGTTTCGGCCGAAAGAAAAGTCAGAAGGACATGGAGGTAAGGATGCTTATTTTTATATCGTGATGTTTCTGGCGTTGATGCCATTGTTTTGGGGGGTGGCGGATTTGGGACGGTTGGGGCTGGAAGGAGTGTGGGATATTAGGTCGAGTTACACTTATGGGCAGAGATCAGCGGAAGATCAGGCGCGGCGGATTTCGCTAAGAATGTCGGCGATAGTGGTGGCACTGCCGGTGTATGTATTTCACTGGTATAAAGCGGGATCGAGGAAAAAAGAGGAGATGGATTGGGGCAGTAAGAGGTCATACATGGTGGCGGTTTTGATTTTGAGCCTGATACTGGTTTTGACGGTGGGGATTTGGCTGGTATACCAGGGGTTTAATGCTCTGTTGGGAGCTGTCAGCCGAGATGTGAAACAGCAGGTGGCTTACGCATTGCCTTATGCTGTGGTGTCGGCGGCGGTATGGGGTTGGCATATGAAAGGATGGCAGGAGTTAAAAAAACAGGAGGGAGTAAAGCCAACTAGTTAGATATGGTATACTGGAAAAGTGATTAAGGGGTTGGAGGGGATATTGATAGGGAGCCCGAAGGCTTCCAAACTGGCGAAGTTTTATCGGGAAGTGGTGGGGCTAATTCCGGGAGAAGTGATGGAGATTGGGGACAAAGGGGAAGAGGGATATGAATTTAAATTGGGGAAAGGGCCGGGATTGTATATTATTGATCACTCGGGGGTGAAGGGCAAAAGTCGGGAGCCGGAGAGAGTGATGTTTAACTTGGAAGTGGATGATCTGGAGAAGGAAGTGAAGAGATTGAAAAAGGCCGGGGCAAGAGTGGTGGCCGATATGTACCACGTGCAGGATTATGGTTATATCGCGACGTTTGCGGACACGGACGGAAACTACTTTCAGC
>MEXP01000013.1 GCA_001773725.1 Candidatus Amesbacteria bacterium RIFCSPLOWO2_01_FULL_49_25 | reverse complement strand
GAACCTAGATTGACAGATTCAGAGTCTGTATGCCTACCGTTAGCAGATCCCCCAATGTATAGTAATTTTACATCACCATGCCCACTTTCTTTCTTATTTCTGCTTTTTTAGCCGAAGTCCTGGGTACTCTGGCCGGCTTCGGCTCTTCCACTTTGCTCCTGCCTGTGGCCGTACTTGTTTTCGATTATCGCCAGGCCTTGGTCATCGTGGCCGTATTTCACCTCTTTGGCAACTTCGTCCGGCTGGGCCTTTTCCACACCGGCCTCGACCGGCGGCTTCTGGTCAGATTTGGCCTCCCCAGCCTGATCTTTTCTATTCTTGGCGCTCTTCTCGTCGCCCACATTTCCCCCGCCCTTCTCACCCGCTTGCTGGGCATCATTCTGATTCTGTATTCATCATTGTCTTTATATCGGGACTCCTGGCACTTGCCCGCCTCCGCCACCGCCACTTTCATAGGCGGCAGCCTCTCCGGATTTTTGGCCGGCCTCGTGGGTACAGGCGGGGCCATCCGCGGCGCCTTTCTCTCCCCCCTGCGCTTAAGCAAAGATCGCTATTTGGCTACCGCCGCCGCCATCGCCATCATCGTCGACCTGGCCCGAACGGGTGTTTATCTCCGCCAGGGATTTTTCGCCACCGGTTTTTATTCTCAAATCCCCCTCCTGCTTATCCTAAGCTTCGTCGGCACTCTCGTTGGCCGGCTCCTGGTCAATAGGCTTTCACTAGCTCACTTCCGCCGCTTTATTTTCTTGGGCCTTCTTCTCTCCGGTATCAAATTCGTCCTCTAGGCATTAAAATTAAAGTCATGCGCAAAGTTTTAATCTTGGTCACTACTCTGGTTATTTTGGCCCTGGCTCTTGCCGCCTATTTTTTCAAGTTCGCCCCTCGCCCCGATTACGTCCTCAAAGTCCCCTCCGTTTCCCCCTGGCAGACTTATACCGATTCCCGATATCGCTACTCAATCAGTTACCCCTCCGATTTTACGGTGGTTCAGGATAGCCAATACAGTATCCGCATTTTTCACCCCCCCGCCCAGTCCGGCGCCGATCCCGTAAATTTTGTATATGTCTCGGCCTTTCCCAAAGACACTCCTGCCCAAAACACCGACTTTTTAACCGCCCTTTCCGCTCTCAAAGTCAACCAAACCCGTTCTCTGGCCGAAGTCGATTCAGATCAGGACCAATGGTTCACTTATACCCGTCTGGAAGACGCCTCGATTTCAGCCACACCCGCCAGACTATTTTTAAACTCCCAGCCCTGGAATTTACCCGAGGGTTCCCAAGAGCTTATGTATTATTTGCAAAACCCTGACGTGGAATTTCTCATCGGTGGTTTCATCGAGTCCCCCGATCCTGTCCAAAAAATCACCCGGTCCCAATTTGACCAAATCGTCTCGTCATTTAAGCTAGATTAAATAATGTACAAACTGTCCCCATCCGATTTCAAATATCTATACGAGGATTGCAAGCACTGCTATTACCAAAAAGTCAGGCACAATATCACCTTGCCCAGCATTGGTATGCCCGGGGTCTTTTCCAAAATGAATGCCCTCCTCCAAAATGCCATCATCGGCATGGACCTGCAGGAAATCAATTCCCAACTCCCCCCCGGGAAGGTTGAAGTCAAAGAGGGTTTTTTAAAATCCCAGCCCATCCCTTCTGCGCGCGATTGCTACATCTCCGGACGCTTCGACATCGCCTCCCAACTGGAGGACGGAACTTATGCCGTCATTGATTTTAAAATTACCGACCCCACCGAGGACAAAATCCAAAAATTTTTCCCTCAGCTCCACGCTTACAAATTTGCCCTCGAGCATCCCTCTTTTGGCTCTCCCCGCCCTGTTAGTCAGATGGGTATAGTCGCCATCAATCCCGAAGACATCTCTTTCCCCGGGGAAAAAGTCATATTCACCGCTCACCCCCGCTTCTTCGCCATCGACGAAGATATGGATCGGTTTTATGGTTTTATCAAAGAAGTTTCCGCTCTTTTAAACGGCCCTCCCCCTCCCGATAATCCCAACTGCTCCTGGTGCAAATATCGGCTCTGTTTCCGTCCCTCATCCCCGGTTCAATCCGACCTGCCCTTTTAGTAAAAGGTATATAATTACGTAATGGGAATTGATTGGACCAACCTGTTCAAAAAGTACAAGAACCTATGGGTTGCCCTGAAAGACGACGAGAAAACTGTCATCGCTAGCGGCCGAACAGCAAAACAGGCGTGGGACGAAGCCAGAAAAAAAGGAGCATCGAACCCGATTCTCACACGTATCCCAGGCAGGCTGATCTCATATGTTGGTGAGTCAAAATGAAGTTTTTATACAAACGCTATGCACCTGGAGTAATCCGTCCGGTAATCCCTATAGAGATACGATCTAGTAACAAACGGCTGAGATACGAAGCTCTGATAGACTCCGGAGTAGATGAATGTGTTTTTGAAGCTCAATTGGCCCAGATATTGAGTATAAATTTTCGCCAGGGCATCAAACGGGTGATTGGGGGAATCACTGGAGTGGAGCAATATTATTATTCCTGTCCGATAACTATCTTCGTGGGAAAGTTGACCATTGAAACTAACGTCGGGTTTATGCCAAACATGCCGGAATTTGAATATGCAGTTCTAGGTCAAAAGGGATTTTTTGAAAACTTTTAAGAAACTAACATCAATGACCTACAAAACCCCCTTGATTTTGGCCGCCTTGGTAGCCACCTTCTTAGGCCATCGTCAATTAACAAGCGGAAAGGTACTGTCCCAGACGGCAGAAGTAACCCCCACGGCTGTTCCCTCGCCCACACCCTCCCCGACTCTCACTCCTACCCCAACTTTCCCCCCCCGCCCCACCCGCGTTCCCACCCCCATTCCCCAGCCGCAGTTTACCCCGGAGCAAATCTACAGCTTTACCCAAAAGTACGGCGGGCAGTACGGCGTGGACTCCAACGTCATTCGCCACATTGCCCTCTGTGAATCCACCTTCGATCCCCTTGCCCGGAATTATATCTATGCCGGACTGTTCCAATTTGACGCTCGGACCTGGAAAGTCTACCGCCAAAAAATGGGTGAAGATCCCCACCCCGATTTGCGTTATCACGCCGAAGAAGCAGTCCAGACTGCAGCTTTTGCCCTGTCTTTGGGCCAGGGGCGGATTTGGCCCAACTGTCAGCCCTAAGGAAATTTATTAAATAGCTCCACGTCTCGGGCCAAGGCCCTGCCCCAATTTCCGGCTATATCATGGTTATCGCCTGAGTAGCTATAAAAATTATATCCGAGCCCCAGTTCCTTAAACCTGTTTACCAAAATTTCTCCCCATTCATAAGGCACCGACTGATCCTGCGTCCCGTGGTGGACATTTAAAGGTACCCGCACCAGTTCCAGATTGTCAAAAGCCGATACTCCTTTGTATTCCTCCGGCCGAAACAGCTCTTTCAATTCTTGTTCAAATCTGGCCAGTCTTTCTCTCCTTTTCGGGTCAGTACTATTGCGTCTGGCAAAATACAGAGCCGATTCCGGCCAGGCCGTTACCGCCGGTGCCCACAATGTCGCCGCTTTCACACACATATCGCACACTTCCAAGACTCTCAACGTCACGTCTCCTCCCATCGAGTGGCCATACATATATATTCTCTCCGCATTAGCTCCCTCAAGACGCGGTATACCTGCCATCATATTTAGTACATCCACAGCATAATTAATCCGCGACACCAATCTCCCCGGCTCTCCTTCGGATTTGTCATGCCCCCGGTAATCCGGCTTGAGCACCAAAAACCCGGCATTGGCAAAATAAGCGCTGGTATTGATATAGGAGTTTTCGGTTGAAAATACTTCTGGCTCAATATACCCGTGGTTGACAATCACCACCGGCCACCCGCCCGCCGGGGTGTCTCCCCTGGGAACATTCATCAGCGCGTACTGTTTCAACCCGTCCGACTCAAAACTCACCACATACGATATAAATCCGCCGGTTTCTCTAACCTTTCTCTCAATTATTATTTCACTTGCCCAGCTTCTCTCTTTCAAGCTGTCTATTGAGTAGGGGTTAACTCTCACCCGCTCTTCGTTAGCTGTGTTTTCCGGCTTTGGTTCAACAGTCTCTTGTTTATCTTTAGGCCACAGCCACCAGCCGGCCGCCGCCGCCCCCAATATCAAAAGTCCCAACCCCAGTATTTTTGGCATGTTTTGCTATGGTACACTTAACCCCATGCCCAAGTCCATCCTGATGTTGCTCAGCCTTGCAGTTCTTCTAGTCATTAGTGCTTTTCTACTCCTGAAATCAAAGTCTCAGCCTTCCCCAACCGCCACTTCCGCCTTGCCTTCTGTGTCCGACTCGCGTTACGTCGATTACTCTCCCGCCGTATACGCCGAAGCGATAGCCAAAAAACGCGTCCTCTATTTTTACGCCACCTGGTGTCCCACTTGTAGTGTCGCCAACGAAGATTTTACCGTCAACGCCGCCCGGATCCCCCAAGACGTGGTCATTTTTAGAACCAACTACGACTCCGAGGTGGAACTCAAAAGAAAATACGCCATCACCTACCAGCATACTTTTGTCCAGGTGGACGAAAACGGCAATGAGCTAGCCAAATGGAATGGCGGCGGCCTCACCGAGCTCATTTCTAACTTGAAGTAGATCATGATTCTCTTAATTGGTTTTGCTTTTCTTGCCGGCGTCGTCACCATTCTCTCCCCTTGCATTCTCCCCATTCTCCCCGTTGTCCTTTCCGGATCTGTCGCCGGCGGCAAACGTCGCCCGTTTGGCATCGTGGCCGGCTTTGTCATCAGTTTTACATTATTTACTCTCTTTCTCACCACCATCGTCAAAGCCACCGGTGTCTCTGCCGATTTCCTCCGCCTCATCTCCGTCGCCGTCGTATTTACTTTCGGCTTATCTCTCCTCCTGCCCGGTTTTCAAGCTTTTACAGAAAAACTATTTGTCGGATTGGCGCGCTTTTCTCCCACAGGTGGCCAAGGGTTTTCGGGCGGGCTGTTACTCGGACTCGGGCTGGGCCTCTTGTGGACTCCCTGCGTCGGTCCTATCTTGGCCTCGGTCATTTCCCTTGCCCTCACCGGTTCAGTCAGTCTGGCCGCTTTCGCGATTACCCTAGCCTTTTCTCTCGGCACCGCCATTCCCATGTTTATAGTGATTTATACCGGCCGCTCCGTCTTGGGCCGCCTCCAACCCTACTCGGCTCTGATCCAAAAAACTTTTGGCGTTTTAATGATTTTAACCGCCGCCGCCATCTATCTAAACCTCGATCGCAAATTCCAAACCTTTGTCCTGAATGTTTTTCCCAATTACGGCCTGGGTCTGACCCGCTTCGAAAATAACCCGTTTGTCAAAAACCAGCTGGAATTACTTCGCGCCACTCCCATGCCCGAGACCCAAATCGGCCGTCCCATGAACGAGCTTACCGATTCTGCATTACCGGATTATGGTGTGGCTCCCGGATTAATCCTCGGCGGCCAGTGGTTCAACACCGATCCCATAACTCTTGAGTCCCTGCGTGGCAAAGTAGTTTTAGTCGATTTTTGGACCTATACCTGCATAAATTGCATACGGACTTTACCCTACTTGAAATCCTGGCATGAAAAGTACAGTGAAAAAGGATTAGTCATCATTGGTGTCCACACTCCCGAATTTGAGTTTGAAAAAAATCCTGCCAACGTCCAAAAAGCCATTGCCGACTTCGGCCTTAAATATTCCGTCATGCAGGACAACGATTACTCCACCTGGAACTCCTATCGCAACCGCTACTGGCCGGCTAAATATTTAATCGACAAAACCGGTCATATTCGCTACACCCATTTCGGAGAAGGGGAGTACGACGCTACAGAGAGTGTCATCCAGCAATTGCTCTCGCTCGATATGCCAATCGTTAATCCCTCATACCAAATTACAGCCAAAACACCGGAATTGTATTTGGGCTCCGCCCGACGTGTTCCGGGCTACTTCACCACCACTGGCGTTTGGGACTACTCCGACGAATTTGCCCACCCCACGGCCGGTGCCACCCTCACTCTCGATTTCGAGTCCAAAGATGTCTTTCTTGTCATGCGGCCGCAAGAAAATTTGCCCGGCCGCGTCAAAATTTATTTGGACGATCAAGAACTCGACACAATTTCGGTTGATTCGGATAAACTTTATGATTTAGTCCGTCTCCCTGGCCCCGGCCGCCATGACCTTCGACTGGAATTTTTGGACTCAAATTTGGAGCTTTACGCCTTCACTTTCGGATAAATAGTGCCAATTTTCCCCAAGGCCGCTCCCAAAAGCCCTCCTCCAGCTACATCCGAAATCCAATGCTCTCCCAAACTCACCCGCGACACCAGCATCACGGCCGTATACACCGCCAGTCCGATTCGATACTCCCTCCTTTTAATCATCGGCCAGGTCAACACTGCCAAAAACATCGTCCGGTAACTATGCCCCGATGGGTACGAGTTTCCTGTATCCACCCCGGAAGTGGGAAAAGCAAACGGCAGTTGATATCTGTGATAAGGGACCGGTGGATTTGGGTGATACAAAAAGGTCTTCCCCCAAAATTCTATCCCCATCCCGGCCAGATATATTGCTATTACGGCCGCCGTCTTTCTCCAATCTTTTCGCGCCCGCCACACCACCACCCCTACCAATATTGTTGTCACTTCAAAACTTCCCGCCAGGCTAAAAACAGACAACCCGGTGTCCCAACTCCGAGGTACCAAATTTTGCAAATACCCGGTTGTCCACACATCAACCGGCCCGGTTGATCCCAAAATTACCGCCAAAGATAAAAGCCCAAACATCGCCGCCGCGATCCGCATGTGGATATGATACACTAAAAATAATAAACGCCGCCTACATCAGAAACTTTACTTTTGGTGCCGAAGATGGCCTATCATCCACCGTCGGCCTGCTCTCCGGCATTGCCAGTGCCAATGTCCCCCAGACCACAATTTTGGTTACCGGTCTTATCCTCATCTTTACCGAGGCCATGTCCATGGGCGTGGGCAGTTTCTTAACCGAACAGTCCGTGTCCGAATTCAAAACCCACCACGATCTGCCTCTATCCAAATCCCTTCCCGGGTCGCTGGTCATGTTTTTTTCCTATCTTTTCTCCGGCCTCATTCCCCTTTCACCTTACATCTTCCTGCCGCCCTCTTCGGCTCTTTGGTTCTCGGTTGCCCTGTCTTTGTCATCGCTTTGTCTCTTAGGCCTAATAAACGCCCGCATATCCGGCACAAACCTCTTTCGTCAAGCCCGGCGCATGCTCATTCTTGGCGGCAGTGTCGCCGTCTCCGGCGTCTTCCTGGGCGTATTTTTAAAGGGCATATAGTCTGATCCTCTTTATACCTCGTCGCGATTGGTATATACTCCGTCCTATAACATGACACCAGGAATCAAAGACAAAGAGACTGCCATGGGGGTGGCCGAATCAGCTATACAACAAACGCTCGCCTTGGGCGAAGCCGGCGCACCGGTTGGATCCATCCTAGGAGAACAAGTTGAAGGTTTTATTCTGATGTATGGGCCCGAGATGGCCATGGTCAGACTTGGTAAACTTATCCCTGAAATGTCGATAGCAGGTAAAGTAGCCGAGCTTAATGAAGTAATAGGACAAAAATGATACAAATTCCCCAACCCACTCCCAACTACAAAGTTTGGCAGGAGGTAGGTAAGCCTCTTGCTGCCAGCGCGTCCTTAAAAGATAAGATCCAGATTATTCTCACCGCCGCAGTCTGCGCTCCCTCCAGCCACAATTCTCAACCCTGGTCATTTCACACTGATAATAATACTATTTGGCTCGAGCCGGATTACCACCGCCACCTAGCCCACTCCGATCGTCATAGCCGGGAACTTTATCTCAGTCTTGGGGCTTGCCTGGCCAACATAGAAGTAGCCGCCGCTCACTGTGGATTCGGCCCCAAAACCCGCCTGGTTTCCGCCGCCGACCGGACATCCGTTAGAGTGGATTTGAAAAACACCCGCCCCCCCAAATCGGATTTGTTTTCAGCTATTTCTCAACGCGTCAACTACGATGGCCCGCACCAAGACATCCCCATCCCCCCCAAAGTAATTTTGGAAATGGAAAAATCATTTGCCGCCGGCCCTGCCAAACTCCAGCTGGTTACCGACTCCCCCACCAAAAACGCCATCGCCGATCTGGTCGCATTGGGCGACCGGGAAATATTTACCGACCCCAAATTTATTGCAGAATTAGTTCGCTGGCTCAGAGACGCTTCCACCTTAAGAAAAGACGGCATTCCCACCCCAGTACTTGGATTGCCGCCTCACCTCCGGCGAATGGCCAGCCAATTTCTCCTCTCACTCAAACCCGAGCAAATTGGTCCCATGACCGAAGCCGATCGCCAAAAAGTCGCTTCGTCAGCCGCCATAGGAGTAATTTATTCCCAGAAAGACAATCCCCCTTCTTGGATCGAAGCCGGTCGTTTGTACCAATTGCTATCACTCAAGTCCGCCCAGGCCGGAGTTTATATAGGGGCCAGAGCCGTCCTTATTGAAACCGGCGATCTTCACCAAAAACTCAACTCCGTCTTGGGTCTCAAGTCCGTTCGTCCCCTCATGATGTTTCGCGCCGGCTATCCCGTCGGGCCGGACCTGGCTCACACCCCCCGTTACCCGGCAGCCGAACGCATGGCTGTTCAAATGGAAAGCAGGTGGGTAACCCCCCCCGCAGATAGACCGACAATTTTCAAAATAGAAAAAGACTTGACCTTCAACCGGTTGGTTGAACAGTTAAATCCGGCTCAAATAGAGACCGTAGCTTACACCGAGCATTACCTGCCAGACTTGTTTAGCGCCCTAAATCCCGCGCTAGATCCCAGGTCCTCGGACTATGTCCAAAAACTCCAGGAATTTATTCCCCGCAGATCCTCAGCGTCTGATGGAGTCTGGATCTACTACCCCCATACCCGAAAACTAGCGCATCTGCCTTCGGAAGAGGATTTTTATTCAATTATCACCGCCAACAATGCCAGGATTATCTCGGGCCCGGCCCAAAAAAGACTTCGCCAGCTGCGGTTTGGCGTGGCCGGCCTTAGCGGATCCGGCACAGAAGCGGTCTTGGCTCTCGCCATGTCCGGAGCCAGATACTTTCGCCTGGCAGATCACGACTATCTCTCAGGCAGAAACAAAAATCGAGTCACCGGCCAAATCGGCGAAAATAAAACTTGGAATTTAAGCTGGCGCCTCTGGGAACACAATCCTTTCCTGGAACTGGACCTTTACCCGGAAGGCATCACCCCGTCCAATGTAGCAGAGTTCGTCCAAAATCTGGATTTAGTTATTGAGCAGACCGACTCCTCCAGCAAGTTTTTGCTCCGTCAATCAGCCGATTGTCCCATCGCCATGGTCACAGATTTGGAAAATCCGGTTATCGAGCTGGAGAGGGATAACAAGCCCTTTTTTGGCGGCCGGGCCGACGCCAATGCCATAAATGCCGAGACTATGGCCCAAATCGGCTCACTTCAAGAGTCTACCTGGTATATCGCCCACCTAATCGGCCCCGACAATCTTACCGCCGGCAATTACCGAAACTTTCAGGATATTTTAAAAGGCGGCGCCAATGCCTATAGCCAAACGTTCATAGCCGTTCAATCCGGTGGTGGAGCCATTGGCCGTTTCGTCATTGCTTTCGCGGAAGGAAAGCTTGACGCTCTTCCGGATTCTTGGATCATTCGCACTCTCCCCGCTCAAAAAAATGAGCTGTCGGATCAGGCGCGGGCCAAAAAGGAATTTTTCTCAACTTTTGCCGCCAGATTCCCCCGGAAATGACTCTCCCCATCTCCCACAAAAATCTTTCGGGCGGCCGCAAAGTATACACCCTGGCTATTCCCAATTTAGGCCTATTCGAAGCCCTGGATATTCCCGCCACTTCTCTAACCGACCAAGAATGGCGTCTCATAACTCTGGCCAGACAATCCTATGCCAAAATTTGGGGCGGCGCCAATGTCTATAGGAAAATTGAAAATGATCCCTTCGACGGTCGGCCTCCTCACAACGCTCAATATCCAACCACCCATCAAATTGCCAAATATGTTTCCCCCTCAGGCAGGGAAAAGTTTTTTACAAACCGGAAAGTCACTCTCAATCCCGGCTCACCCCTTTTTGACGATATAGTCTTTTGGCAAGTTTCCCAAACTCCCCTTTGGGACTTTATAAAAAAAAAGTTAAAAGCTCCTCCCGAGTTTCAAATAGCCGCCATCTCCCGGACCGGAACCTACCCCTATTCAGTTAGGGATAAAAGCGAACTTGATCACGATATCACCGCCATTTCTTGGACCCTGATGCAGGTGGCTACCACCCAAGCCGACAATCATACGTATTTTTCCTGCCAGCTCTGCGCCGAATTTCAAGACCGCGTTCTTACCATTTCCACTCCGGACCATTCCCTAACAAAACTGAATTTCTCCAAAACACCAGATGTTTTAGGACTCGCCCCCAGCCAACCCGTCAAACTGGACAGGACCAATCCCTACGTCCGCGATCATATTTTTAATTTTCCCGGATATTGGACCAACAATTCGGACTTATTTACTCTTCTTTCAAATCTAGCCGCAGACTCCCGCTTCTCTCTCCCGGACTTCTCAGGTATTGTCTCTCGACTTCCAATCACTGCTCCGGCAGGCATTACCGATTTAATTAAACTTCTCACTCGCCCCCGTTATTGCAAGTATCTCATCCCTTTGATCAATCATCCGGGTCAAATCAACCCCCGTCTTACGGGCGACCAGCTCCGTCAGGGTATTCTAGACTATGTCGGGGACGGTCCGTTTTCTTCTACTCTTATCCCCAAAAATTGGCGCCAAAGCGCTCTTAATCTTTTACAATCAGCTTTTGCTAAGTATTCATCGGGGAAGTAATCTTCTATACTGAAACTTGTTATGGAGTTGGCCATTAGCATCTTCACCGCTATTTCCAATCTCGTTCTCGGACTATTTACGTATCTCAAAAACCCCAAGAGCGCCACTCACCAGCTTTTGGCCTTTCTTGCCGCC
The DNA here is from genome assembly GCA_001773725.1 of Candidatus Amesbacteria bacterium RIFCSPLOWO2_01_FULL_49_25. Lineage (GTDB taxonomy): Bacteria > Patescibacteriota > Microgenomatia > CAZETR01 > Amesbacteraceae > 01-FULL-48-32b. Next base: position 14,566 of record MEXP01000013.1, on the reverse strand, counting down.
CAGATCAGCATCTGGTCCATTCTCAACTATATCTCTCTTCACGCTCCCACCGAAGCCTCCACTCTTTTTTGGATTAGGGTCGACATGCTTCCCGGCGCCCCCATGGGACCCACCCTCTATCTCTTGGCCAACACCTTTCCCGGCCGAAAAATCAACATTTCCCGCTCCAAACTGACTGCCATAATATTTTTCGTTCTTCTGACCATGCTTCTGGCTATATCTCCCTACATGTTCACCGCCGCCATTTTCGAAAGCAGCAATATTCGGGCAGTACCCGGTCCGGCCATCGCTGTCTTCATGTTAAATTTTATCGGCTTTTCGCTTCTGACATTTATTAAACTAGTCAGCAGACTAAAAAAATCGTTCGGATTAGAACTGGCGCAAATCAGATACCTTCTTTTTGGGATAATTTCCACATTTACCCTCATAACTACTACCGATCTTTTGGGAGTAGTCCTTCTCAAAAGCAGCTTCTTTGTTCCTTTAGGACCCTTATACAGCCTTCTTCTCATCGGATCGATTTCCTATTCCATCGTCAAACACCGCTTCCTCGATATTCGTTTGGTTGTCGCCCGGACGGTGGCATATACCCTGTTGGTATTGATTGTGGGCTTTGTTTATGGTCTTGGTGTTTTTGCCATCGGTAAATTCATTACCGGCCAGCAAGCGGCTATTAACGACGTGGTCATTTCCACCGCGCTCGCCCTCGTGATGGCCATTTCATTCCAAAGATTGAGATTATTTCTCGAGCGGCTTACAGACAAAATCTTTTACAAGGAGAGCTACGACACCAATAACGTCTTGGGAGAGTTGAGCAAAGTCATGGCCGCTACGCTTCATTTAGATAATTTGACGCACAGTATCCTCGAAATCTTGGTCTCCCAGCTCAGGTTGTCCAAAGCCGCCTTTATCCTCTTCGACGATCATCACATATCTTCAGTAAAAAGTGAGGGTTTTGCTTCCACTCCCGATTTGGATGAATCCGAAGTCGATTTCTTAAGTCAGACCAGAGACGCCCTAGTTTTTGAAGATCTTGACGAGAGTCCTCAAAAAGCGATTTTGCGCCGTTTAAATTTATCCGCCGCAATTCACTTGCGCAGTGAGGGCGTGCAGATTGGCCTTCTCGTTCTGGGAGAAAAACAATCTGGCGACCCCTATTCTCACCAGGACTTGCAGCTGTTGGAAATTTTTGCCCCGGAAGCTGCAGTAGCCATCCAAAATTCTGAAAGTTACGAAGAAATCAGACGTTTCAATATCACTTTGCAGGAAGAGGTCGAAAGAGCCACCTCCGATCTTCAGTCTGCCAACGAGAAACTAAAGATTCTCGACAAAGCCAAAGATGAGTTTCTCTCACTAGCTTCCCATGAACTTCGGACTCCCATGACCGCCATCAAAAGCTACGTCTGGATGGTTCTAAACGGTAAGGCTGGCGTTCAAAACCCCACCTCTCAAAAGTATTTGCAGCTGGTTTTCGACTCCACCCAGCGCCTCATCAACCTGGTCAATGACATGCTGGACATCTCCCGTATCGAATCCGGCAAAGTCCAGCTCCGTCTGGAACCCTTCGCGGTTTCCGATCTCATGTACCAGGTGATGGAGGAATTCAAAGCTCGGGCCGCGGACAAAAAAATCACCTTGGCGCTTGACCCGATTCAGCCGCTGCCGTCTCTCACCGCCGACCGTGACAAAGTTTTGCAAGTTCTGGAAAATTTGGTCGGCAACGCTCTCAAATTTACCCCCTCTGAAGGCAAAATAACCTTAACTGTAGCCCGGAAAGAAAACTTTATAGAATTTTCAGTCAACGATACCGGCAAAGGCATTGCCGAGGCAGATTTCCCCAAATTGTTTACCAAGTTTGAGCGCGGTGCGCCCCTCACTACTCTTTCCGAACCCGGCACCGGACTGGGCTTGTATTTGTGCAAACAATACGTCCAGTTGCATAAGGGGACTATTAATGTAAAATCGAAAGTAGACCAGGGGAGTACATTTTCATTTACGCTTCCCTTGGGTTAGGGGCATGGAAGACAAAACCAAAATCCTCGTCGTCGAGGACGACCAGGCCTTAAGAGATTTGTACGTCATTATTCTTCAAGACGCCGGCTTCGCGGTGGATCAAGCAGCAGACGGTGAGGAAGCTTACGAGCTTCTCAAAAAAGGCGGATACGACCTGGTGCTTTTGGATATAGTCTTACCCAAACTGGACGGCATCCATCTACTGGAAAATTTACACCAGAGCCCCCCCTCTCTCCCCAACAAAAAAATTGTCGTCCTCTCCAATCTCGGCCACGACGAGATCATCGGCAACGCCATTTCCTTGGGAGCTAGTGGTTACCTCATCAAAAGTGACTATACCCCGGATCAAATCGTTACTCGGGTCAGGGAGTTTTTAAACGACAAGTAGTCTTCCAATTTGGGATTTGTGATTTGGGATTTGAACATTGTATTATTTAAGGTATGGTCCTGCCCGATGAACAGCTGGCAGACTTGGTCGTCAAAGCCGGTTTAGCCGACGCCGCCAAAATTACCACCGCTTTCGATCACGTCAAACGCGCCAGTACCACCTTCGAAGAAGCCTTGTTGGAAAAAGGCATCGTCTCCGACGAGCAGTTGGGTCAAATAGTTGCGGGCTATCTCAAACTTCCCTTCGTCAATCTTGCCAAAGCGTCCATTCCGGAAGATGTCTTTTCCTTGATTCCCCCCCTGGTCGCCAGAAAACAAAAAGCTGTCGCATTCTATCGCGGCCCGGAAGGTGTCAAAGTCGCCCTATCCACCCCCCCGAAGGCTGAACTCCTGGAATTGTTGGCCAAAAAGACCAACTCCAAAATCCTTCCTCACTACGCCACTTTTACGGACATTCAAAACACTCTCCATTTATTCAAAAAAGATTTACAGGTGGAAGTGGACAACCTTCTCAAGCAGGATATTGGCCGTCCCACCACCATTTCCGACGATCCTCCCGTCGCCAAAATTGTCGATTTGCTCATCGACACCGCTTATGAAGAAAAAGCTTCGGATATTCATATCGAGCCCCAAGAAACCGTTTCCCAAATTCGTTTCCGCATCGACGGTATGCTCCAGGACGTGGTCTCCGTTTCCAAATATCTCCACGACCGGGTCATCACCCGCATCAAAGTTTTGTCAAATCTGCGCACCGACGAGCATCTTGCCGCCCAGGACGGCAAGATGCGAGTTCCTTTGGAAGAAGAAAATCTGGATATCCGCGTTTCCATCTTGCCTATTGTAGACGGTGAAAAAGCGGTTCTCCGTCTGCTGTCTTCCAGGTCTCGCCTGTATTCCCTGCAAAATTTGGGTATGAACGAAGTAGACTTGCAAAAAGTCTACCACGCCTATTCTAAGTCTTACGGCATGATTCTCTCCACCGGACCCACCGGCTCAGGCAAAACCACCTCTATTTACTCAATTCTCAAAATATTAAACACCAGAGAAAAAAACATTACCACGGTAGAAGATCCCGTCGAGTATCGCATCATGGGCGCCAATCAAGTTCAAGTCAACACCAAAACCAATCTGACTTTTGCCAACGGCTTAAGGAGCATCCTGCGCCAGGACCCCAACATTATCTTTGTGGGTGAAATTCGCGATTCTGAAACCGCCGGCATTGCCGTCAACGCCGCCCTTACCGGCCATTTAGTCGTTTCCACTCTCCATACCAACGACGCTGCCACTGCCATTCCTCGGCTCACGGATATGAAAGTCGAGCCCTTTTTGGTCGCATCTACCGTGACGATCGTGGTGGCCCAACGCCTGGTCCGCCGAATTTGTGACAATTGCAAAATCCACCTGGAACTTACCTCAGAAGAGCTGGCCAAAAATTTCCCCTCCGAAGTACTCAAGCGCAACTTAGGCGCCAAAAAAACCCTCACTATCTCCAGGGGTAAAGGCTGTAAGATTTGCCGAAATACCGGCTACGTCGGCCGCATCGGCTTGTTTGAAGTGCTGGAAATCACCCCCGATATCAAAAAATTAATTACTCAAAAAAGTGACGCCGACGTTATCGCCCGGGCCGCAATTTCCGAGGGCATGAAAACCATGTTCGACGACGGAATAGAAAAAATCATTCATGGAGCCACCACCGTTGAGGAAGTCTTGCGTGTCACCAAATCCGAGTTTGTGTAAAAACATGACCAAGTCTTCTCACATCTCCCTGTCCACTCCGGAAAAAATAGCTTTCTTGGGCAATTTATCCACCATGCTCGCCGCCGGCATCCCTATAGTGGAAGTCATTTCCTCGCTTCTTGAGGATACCAAGGGCCACCAGCGGGAAATTCTCCAGGCCCTTCACGATGACCTGCTTCAAGGCAAACGCCTCTCGGACACCTTCGTAAATTTCCCTCGGGTTTTTGACCGGGTGACAGTCAATCTCATTCGCGCTTCGGAAGAGGCCGGCACACTCGAAACCACCCTCAAAGATATCAAAGATCACATTCAAAAAGACATGGAGTTTTCAGACAAGATCAAGTTTGCCATGATTTACCCCGGCTTAATTTTAACTTTATTTTTGGGCGTTCTCATGGTCATTCTTATTGTGGTCATACCCAAAATATCCACGGTTTTCAAAAGCCTCAAAATCGCCTTGCCCCTGCCTACCAGAATTTTGATCTTTGCTTCAGATATTATCCTCAAACAGACCTGGTATCTCTTGGGTGTCCTAGGAGCGTTCGTGCTGACTCTTTTTCTTCTCTTTCGCTACAAAAGCCGATCCGTTCAGAATTTACTCTTCAATTTGCCATTGATATCCGGCCTGGTCAAAGAAGTAGACTTTACCCGTTTCAGCCGCAGTATGCACCTCCTTCTTTCCTCCGGCATTCCCATCACCACGGCGCTGGACTTGTCCCAAGCCGTAGTCTTGAGCGCCAAAACAGCCAAGATTATCGCCAAATCCCGGGAAATGGTCACCTCCGGCAAACGTCTTTCCGAGGGCTTTCGGCTGGCAAAAGGTTATATGCCCACCATGATGGTCAAGCTCATTGAATCCGGGGAAAAAAGCGGTGGCCTGGAAAAAGCCATGGGTGACATCGCTGCCTTTTTGGATTACCGGGTTACCAATGCCCTAAAAGCTATAACTGCCATCATCGAACCAATGTTATTAGTCGTCGTCGGTATTTCGGTAGGAGGTATGATGCTGGCTATTATTGCCCCGATTTATGGTCTTATTAGCCAGGTGGGGTCGCGATGAAATTTTCTCGGGGATTTACTTTGCCGGAATTACTCTTGGTCCTGGGCATAATTGTAATTTTGCTCTCAGTTTCCGTGGGCAGTATCTTACGCCCCCAACGTCAATCCACTCTCTCAACGACTGCCGAGTTACTCCTGACCGATTTGAAGTCCCAGCAGCAAAAAGCCATATCCGGTCTCACTGTCGACGGCTCCGGCCCTTCCGCGTTCGGCATTCATTTAGACTCAAACCAGTATCAAATTTTTTCCGGAGCGGTTTACTCTCCTTCGGACACCGGCAATTTTACTGTCGATTTAGATCTCGGTTTTGAGTTTACTTCCGACTTTTCCCAAAATAGCATTGTTTTTAGCCCAGCTTCGGGCGAAACCGGCGCTCTCAACACCCTCACCCTGACCGATACTCAATCCGGTTTCAACGTTACTTACACTTTCAATCGCTATGGCGTGGCCATTTCCCAAAACTAAACCGGGGCAGTCCTTGGTTGAACTTCTCGTCGTTATCGGCATGTTTGCCGTTATCTCCCCGGCTCTTTTGACCGCCTTTGTCGCTTCCCGCCAGGGTCGGGTCCAGACCCAGTATCGTCTTCAAGCTGTCGCTTACTTAACCGAAGCCAGTGAAGCCGTTCGCTCGGTCCGGGAAAAAGGCTGGACCACTTTCGCCGTCAACGGTATATATCATCCGGTGGCCAACGCCTCGGATTGGTCACTGGCCCTTGATCCGGACACCCCCGCTCCCGGTCTGACTCGTTCCATAGAAATAGCCGACGCTCACCGCAATGCTTCGGGGGCCCTCGACGAGACCAGTACCACGGTCGATCCCTCCACCAAAAGAATCACCATCACCGTCTCCTGGTCTGCCCCTTATTCATCAAATGTTTCTTCGGTCTTTTATCTCACTCGATATTTGGACAACTTAGCTTACGTCGAGACCACCATTGAGGATTTCAATGCCGGAATAACCACCAATACCGCCGTTCAAGCCACCGGAGGCAGCTCCACCGACGGCGAAGTAGTCTTAGGTGGCGGTGGTCACGGCGACTGGTGTCAGCCGGATTTGACCCTGGCCCAAGTCGATTTGCCCAAAAACGGTGTCGCCAATGCCCTTACGGCCATCCCCGCTACCGTTAGTTCATCCGGTTACGCCTTCGCCGGTACCGGCAACAACGCATCAGGTGTGGCTTTCGCCCGGGTAGACATTACCGACACGGATCCCCCTTCGGCCTCAGTGTCCGCCACTTTCAACTCCAGCAACAGTATAAAAACCAATGGAGTGTTTGGCGAAGCCAACTATGCTTACCTGGCCACGGATACAAATAACAAAGAAGTGACCATATTAGGTATGACTGACGGATCTTATTCAGAGGTCGGACAATTTGACGCTCCCGATAATGGTGACAGTAACTCAGTTTATGTCTCAGGAAACGTAGGTTACATGACCACTCACGCCCAAAACAACGACTATTTTTATACCTTTGATCTGTCTGAAAAAACCGGTTCCCGCACCCAACGGGGGAGTGTAGAGATAGCCGGCGTCGGCAACAAAATTCAAGTCATAGGCAATTACGCTTACGTAGCGGTCAACAGTTCCTCTACACCGCTGCAAATTATCAATATCCAAAACGCCGCGTCTCCGCAAATCGTGGCCCAGGCAGTTAATCTGAATGACCAGGGCGGCACCGATATTTTTGTTAATACTTCCCAAACCCGGGCTTATCTAGTCACCAGCTCTTCCAATTCCGGCCGCGAACTATTTATTCTCGACGTTTCCAATCCTTCCGGTGACCTGCCGGTTCTGGCCAGCTACGATACCTTCGGCATGAGCCCCAAAGGCGTCACGGCGGTTACAAACAACAAAGTGATCATGGTCGGCACCGGCGGCACAGAATACCAGGTAGTCACTTACGACGACTCCACCCAAACAATTTCCAGCTGTCCCAATGGAACCGGCTTATTAAATGTCGATACTGGCGTCAACGGCGTCGCCGCCGTCATCCAGCCCTCAGGGGGTGCTTATTCCTATATCATTACCGGTGATACCACGACCGAATTTAAGGTTATCTTGGGAGGCCCCTCCGGCCAGGCTTCAACCAACGGAAACTTTATAAGTCGTGTTTACGATGCCGGGCTTTCCACGGCTTTCAATCGCATGTTTGCCACAACCACTCAGCCAGGCGGAACAAGTATTCAATTTCAAGCTGCCGTCGCCGATCCCAACCCGGATTGCGCCGGCGCCAATTTTGTGTTTCAGGACTTGGGCGCCAATGGCGCTCTTCTTTTGGACGACGACGGCACCGGTTACGAAAACCCCGGCCAATGTTTCCGCTACAAAGCCGAATTTACTACCTCCGATATCAGCAACTCACCCACCCTTTTCGACGTCACCGTCAACTATTCACCATGAAAAAAGCCTTTACCCTGATCGAACTTCTTATCTTTATGGGCATTTTAGCCGCTCTTTTGGGTATCCTCTCCCAAATATTAGCTTCGGCACTTGCCGTCCAGGTCGAGTCCCAAACCGCTTCTTCAGTTCACTCCGATGGTCGCTATCTGCTCTCCCGTCTTACCTACGATGTTCGTCGGGCCTCTAATATCACTTCTCCCGCCTCAGCCGGACTTACCAGTCCCACTCTCACTCTCACCATATCCGGTTCACCCTACACTTACGCCCTCTCCGGCACCGACCTGCAGCTGACGACTCCCTCAAGTACCGACAACTTAAACAGCTTTGCCACCCAGGTTAGCGCTTTTTCTGTCTCCCGCCTGGGCAACTCCAACGGTGAGCCCACCATTACCGTCAGTTTCACCGTCACCGACAGGTCAGTTTCCGAAAATTTCCAAACTACCATTAGTACCCGTACCAATTAATGATATGAAATCCGGCCAAGCCCTGATTATGCTTTTAGTTTTTGTCGCCGTTGCCATCACCATCACTACGGCCGCTATTATGATCCTCTTTACCAATTCTCAAGCCACAGCCGACGTTTATTCCGGACAATCCGCCTATGTTCTGGCCGAGTCGGGGGCGGAAAACGCCCTCATTCGGCTCCTGCGCGACCCCGGTTACACGGGGGGGGACACATTGACAATAGGTACCGGTATTGCCACAATATCTGTAACCGGGTCAGAACCCAAAACTATTACCTCCATCGGCACCGATGGTAATTATCAGCGCCGCATTCAGATAGTAGTTAGTCTGGCCAACAACATTTTATCCGTTATATCTTGGAGGGAAATTTCCCCCTGATCTCATGGCCAATTCTCCGCTCACAGCCGTCAATATCTTCCGCGACAAACTCCTCATATGCGTCGCCCGTTCTCCCAAGATATATGAACTGCGATTTTCTCCCTCTTCCATCAAAGATCTGGAAGTGGTCAATCAATCCGAGCTGGACAATCAGATCAAATCATTTGTCACCGCCAATTCTCTCAAACCCACGCCTCTCTTGCTGGTTTTATCCTCACAAGTAACTTTTGAAAAAGATATTACACCTATCCCCCAGGCCAGCCGTAAAGAAATTATCCAGTCATTTTTAGATACCGTTCCCTTTGCCAGCATTAGTTTCAAGACTTTCCACTACCAGGACAAGGATATTCTGGTCGTCATCAATCGCAATCTCTACGACGGTATTAAACACGGCTTTGAAGCCTTGGGTTTTAGCGTCTCCGCCGTCATCCCGGCTTTGATGCTCGGTCTGGGATCCAAAGATACTTTATCGGCCGAGGCCTGCCAGCTGATTATCAAAAAAACCGATTTTATAAAAAACAACGATTTTCTTTCCGAAACCACCGAAATTGGATCATTTCAACAAAAAGAACAGCAGTTTCTCAAAAAGCACAGGCTGTTGGTTGCCCTGTTTTCTCTGTTTTTTATCGCCTCAGCCCTAGGTACTGTCTATTACTTCTATGTGCTTCTTCCCCAATCCACCGCCCGCAAAAGTGTCACCGTTCCCACCATTCGTCCTACCCGTACCCCTCCCACTCCCACACTAACTCCCACCCCCACCCCCGGCATCCCCATTTCCTCCCTGAGCCTGCAAATTCTAAACGCCTCCGGAATTCCCGGCCAAGCCACCGCCCTCCAGCGCCAACTTACCCCCTTGGGCTTTTCTTCGATCAAGACCGGCAACGCTTCCGTCAATCTTTCTCGGCCCTTAATTGTCTTTTCTCCCCGGGTCTCGGTCGACGACCGCAATCGGATATTGGAAATCATTCGCTCTCTTTACCCCGATAATTCAGTTCAGGAATCCGCCCAAGGTCAATACGACGTCATCATTACTATAGCTAAATCCCAAACTACCCCTTGACAAACTTTTCCCCCGATGGGCAAAATAAAAATAGACATGAAAAAAGCCTTTACACTTATTGAACTTCTAGTTGTCATCGGAGTACTCGCCATTCTTCTTACTATTACCCTCATTGCTATCAACCCCGCTCGTCAATTCGCCCAGAGCAACAATACCCGCCGTAGGAGTGATATTAACGCCATGCTCAATGCCATTCATCAATATTCCGTAGACAACCGGGGGACCATCACCCCTCTGGGTATTCCAGTCGATGACGGTGACCCCTTAAACGGCAGTGAGGCGTTAGTTATCGGCAGCGGTGTCGGCCAGGTAGATATATGTGCACTCTTAGTTCCTACTTATATTTCCGCCCTCCCGGTTGACCCTCAGGACGGCTCCAGTAGCGACGGTAATGGCGCTCCGGTTTCAGATTGTACTCAGGCTTATGACACGGCTTATACTGTGGTCCAAAGCGCTGTCGCCACCAACATTCGTATCACTGTCGCCGCTCCCGGTGCCGAAATCGCAGAAATCATCACCGTCACCCGCTGACCTTCGCAACTTCAGCGAAGTAGATAGTTAATCCCATACCCTCCTTTTTAATTCTTGCTTTCGCAATCTAGATATTGTACCTTAAAACTCAATTAGGAAAAAAAGACTGACATGCGTCTTCTGCCATCCCTCCTTCTGATTTTTATAGGAGCGTCTTTTGCAGCCGGCATCCTTCATCTCACCATTACTCGCGTCCAGACATCACAAATTCTTCCCGCCTGTACGCCGCTTTCCAATTCCGGAGATTACGATACCGCCCAAACTGCCGCCATCTGGGCCGGTCAACCTCTCGCTCCTCAAGTTTTGGCCGAAAAAATATCCCCCCCAAAAATTTTAGGCACCGCCAATACCTCCCGCAAATGGATCGAGATCGATTTGTCGGAGCAAAAACTTACCGCCTACGAAGGCACAGGTATTTTTTTGGAAACCAAAATTTCCAGTGGCCTCTGGCACAAAACTCCCACCGGCTCTTACAATATCTGGTACAAGATAAAATATACCAAGATGGAAGGCGGCGTCCCCGGTACCAAATCCTATTATTATTTACCCAACGTGCCCTTCGCAATGTTTTTCAAAGGGGACTACGGCATCCACGGCACCTATTGGCACACCAATTTCGGCCGTCCCATGAGTCATGGTTGTGTCAACTCCCCCACGCTTGCCGCCGAAAAGCTCTTTTACTGGACCGACCCTCAGGTTCCCGCCGACAAAAAAGTAATCCGAGCCACCGCCGACAATCCCGGTACCCCGGTAATTGTTCATGATTGACCACTTATGGACCTAATCAGCCGCTTTGATTTTATTTTGGAACTGGGCAATTATTTACTGATAGCGATGTATACCGCTCTCTCCGTCTCCTGGTGGAAAAAACGTCGGGAAGCCCTTACCCACGCCCTCATATCATCACTTTTGGCGTGGGTCATCGCCGGGTTTATCAAAGATATAATCCCTACTCCCCGACCGTTTGTCCAAAATGGCCTTATCCCCACCGCCAGTATCAGTGTAGGTACTGGTGGTTTTCCCTCTGCTCACACTGCGGCGGCTTTTGCCCTCGGAATTTCCGCTTTCATGCACGACGGCCCGGTAGGCACCCTCATGTTAACCAGCAGTCTGCTGATCGGCGTACTGCGGGTATTGGGCAACGTTCACTACCCGCTTGATATTTTGGGGGGCGCTATTCTCGGATCCGTTATTGCCTATCTGGTATTCCGTTTCCATCCCCGGTCTTGACATCTTGTCACTCAAAGTGATAGAGTGCTAAAGCAATCTCTATGGCATTTTCTTTAACCACCGGTTCCAAAACCCCCGCTCTTCCCACATACCCCGTAGTCGCTCTTCGGGAAGGAGTAGTTTTTCCCAATACCGAAGCCCATCTCACTTTCGGTCGCCCCAAAAGCAGTTTAGCCATCGAAGCCGCCGTCAAAAACAACAACATGATAATTTTTGTGGCTCAAAAACAACCCTCCATTTCTCCCCAAGTCGAGGATCTTTACCAAGTCGGCACTCTCTGCCGCATCGAGCAAATCGTTCCCTATGGCAACGAGTTCTGGGCCCTGGTTCAAGGTATTAGCCGGGTCCATCTCCGCTCCTTCACCTCAATCGATCCCTATTTCATTGCCGAAATCGAAGAGATCCCTGATCAAATTTCTACATCGGACAAACAGGAAGCCTTAGCCCGTCAGCTAGTCGCGGAATTTAAAAACGCCTTCAATATGGGCAAATCCGTGGAGTTTCCCGTGTTTATGCGCCTCATGTCTGGAGTTTCTGCCACCGAACTGGCCAATCAAGTAGCCAACTCTCTGGATTTGCCCACAGCCGACAAACAGGCAATTTTAGAAATTACCTCTCTCGAGGCCAAACTGGAAAAGGTTCTCGCCAATTTAGTTCATGAAATTCGGATTCTCGAACTGGAGAAATCTATTCATGCCAAAACCCAAGCCAAGTTCGAAAAAAACATGCGCGAGCAAGTCCTTCGTGAGCGAAAAAAAACCATCCAGGAAGAATTGTCCAAAATGGGCGCAGGCGACGACGAAGAGGACGACGACGACCTTTCCCATCTAAAAAAACAGATCAAATCTTCCGGAATGCCGACCTCAGTTCGCCAAAAAGCCGATAAGGAAATGTCCCGCCTTTCTCAAATGAGTCAGCACAATCCGGAAAGTGCTTACCTTCGCTCCTATTTAGACTGGCTGGTGTCCATGCCCTGGAGTAAATCCTCTTCCAGTCGGGTGTCTTTGGATCGGGCGCAAAAAATTCTTGACGCCGATCATTACGGTCTCAAAAAAGCCAAGGAGCGCATCATAGAACACCTAGCCGTCATGAAGCTAAAAAGTGGCCAAAAATCAACTCCCGAGGATAAATCCGGCCCTACTATTTTGTGTTTCGTCGGCCCCCCGGGCGTGGGTAAGACTTCCATCGGTCGCTCCATCGCCAAGGCTTTGGGGAGAAAGTTTGTCCGCGTCTCTCTTGGCGGCATCCGCGACGAGGCGGAAATCAGGGGTCATCGGCGCACCTACGTCGGCGCTCTTCCCGGTCGCATTATTCAGGGCGTTAAAAATGCCGGGACCAAAAACCCTGTCTTCATGCTCGACGAAATAGACAAAATCGGCGCCGATTTCAGAGGCGATCCCTCCTCTGCTCTTCTGGAAGCGTTAGACCCCGAGCAAAACAAGGAGTTTTCCGATCATTATCTCGAAGTCCCCTTCGATTTGTCCCAAGTAATGTTCATCGCCACTGCCAATCTTCTCGATCCCATTCCCCCGGCCCTTCGCGACCGCCTGGAGGTCATCAGCTTCCCCGGCTATACCCAGGACGAAAAGATGCACATCGCCCAAACCCATCTCTGGCCCAAAACTCTCTCCAATACCGGCCTGACCAAAGATGTCAAATTAGCCCCCCCCGCTCTCAAAGAAATCATCCATCGTTATACTCGTGAAGCCGGTGTCCGTGATCTGGAAAGGCAGTTGGCAAAAATTTGCCGCAAAATCGCCAAAAAGATCGCCGACAAAAAACCCAACGGCAAAACCGTCGACCTCGAAGACGTCCACAAATTTTTGGGCCCTCAGCGCTTCCCGGAAACTCTGGCTGAAAAACAGGACGAAGTAGGTATGTCTACAGGCCTTGCCTGGACGGAAGCCGGCGGTGATGTTTTATTTATCGAGGTGGCCATCATGCCCGGCAAAGGCGAACTCAAGCTTACCGGCCAGCTGGGTGACGTCATGAAAGAATCGGCTCAGGCCGCCTATTCATACATCCGCTCCCGTTGGCAAAAACTCGGTCTCAAAACCGATTTCTACAAAAAAATCGACATTCACGTCCACGTCCCCGAAGGCGCCGTCCCCAAAGACGGTCCCTCAGCCGGCCTGGCCATGGCTACAGCCATAGTCTCGGCCCTAACCGGTATTCCTTCCCGCCGTGATACCGCCATGACCGGCGAGATTACCCTTCGCGGCCGGGCCCTAGAAATTGGCGGTGTCAAGGAAAAAGTTATCGCCGCCCATCAAGCCGGTATCAAGCAGGTTATTCTACCCAAGGACAATAAAAAGGATCTCCTGGAAGACGTCCCGACGGCGGTTAGAAACGACATGAAATTTCATTTCGTCTCTGACGTAGACGACGTTCTCAAAATCGCTCTCCGTGACCCCATTCCCGCCTTTAAGTCTTTACCCCAACCCTCCCGCTTCCTCACCGCTACGGCCTAAAGCCCAAACCAAAATTAGTTACACCCCAGAGCCGCCAGACACTGCGTCTTTATTGTACCCGTCAGACTGTTGCACGAATCGCATTGCGATTGAGAACCGGGGGTGGTCTCGGGCGTCATTCCCGTTGGCAAGACAACCTTACCGACCTCCGCAAACGTTACCTCCGCAGGTAATGTAAATTGTCTGCCGTCGCTCACCCACGGCCCACAGTTATAATTCACGTCTTCATCCGGGTCAAAACCGGTTTGGGCGGCCGCACCTGTCGGCGCCGGGGTGGTCATGTCCCAGCTCATTTTGTATCCGCTTGTCTGCCCGTCCATCCAAATATATGTAGTCGTGTCGTCCACAATCATATGAGACCCGACCGTCTTATCGTCGGAAGTTAACTGCATGTCTCCCCGCATCTTGCCTCCGCTCACATACACCGTCCCCAAATTCCCTTCCGCGTCATAAGTACATTTTTGGGAAATTCCCCCCGTGAGTAACTGTCGCAGTGATCCGCTTTGTATTGCTGGAGTAGGGGATACTTCTCCAGTTGTCGGTACAGTCGAAGCTGGGTTTGTCTTTTTACCCATCATCAATGTATAGCCTCCGATTCCCAAAAGCAAAAGTATCGCCACTCCCACCCCAATCATCAAATTCTTATTCATCTTCCCGAGTCTAAATTCTGTTTGCCATTTTGTCAACCCAAAGAACTATATTTGAAGCTAGCTTGTATACGGAATACGGAACCGCTGGTTGAGGCGGGGAGTGTGATCGTCTATGGTCACATTCCGGCTAGTAATGATGTTATATTGATGGTCGAGAACTTGCAAAGAGTAGTCCCCCGGTTCG
>MEXP01000012.1 GCA_001773725.1 Candidatus Amesbacteria bacterium RIFCSPLOWO2_01_FULL_49_25 | reverse complement strand
TGATAACTCTTCCGTCACTTTAGGCGATTCTTCCTTTACCACCTGCACGGCCCTGGAGACGGTGGCCAATGTCTTAACCTGCGGCACCGATGCCGACTCGGGTGGTCTCTGGACAGACGGCGGTACATACGTTTATCCGACAGCAGGTGAGGTTCTGGGAAATTCGGCCTCTGACGGCGCCAATAAAATTGCCGGCATTTATGTTGCAGATGACACCGGCATCATTCTGGGGACCACCAATGACTTTACCTTAAACTATGATGAGACCACAGATGACAGGCTGGAGCTTTCGGCAACTGCCAAGAACTTCGCCATCGCCCTAACAACCGGCCAGGTCATCATCTCCGGTTCGGCCGAAGGCACCGCTGCCCAAACCATCACCGCAGGGGATCTAACTATAACAGACGGTGATCTTAATATATCAGGAGGCGAAATATCAGCAACTACTGACGATACCACAACCACTGGCTTTAGTTTCATTGGTGACACCATTACCACCGGCACCGTCTTCTCTATTTCTGCCGACGGTCTGACCACCGGTTCTGGCCTTAAAGTTGAATCAACAAGCCAATCGGTTAATCAAAGTAAGCTAGTCCAATTAGCAACCACCATCGATACATCAGATATATCCAACACTGCTTACAATCTTTATCTCTCGACCACAAATAGTAACAGTGTTATTGGCAACACCGTCTATGGTGTCTATAGCACTCTTACCGACAACGTGGCCCTAACCAATAAAAATATTGGCATCGCATCTGAAGTCACAAACACCGGAGCAGCTTCAGACACCAAACATGCTTACGGGGTATATAGTACAGCTTCCAATACTGGAGGAACAGGAAACAGTCAGTTCACCTATGGCGGTCACTTTTCGGCAACCGGCGACACTGGCGGAGCATCGTCTGCCTACGGTGTCTATGCCACTGCAGCTTCTGCCGATAACAACTTCGGCGTCTACTCCACAGTTGCTGCAGGCACGACAAATTACGCAGGTTATTTCTGGGGAGATGTTGATATCCTTATCACTGACTCATCAACCGTCAATATTGACGGGGACGCCTCACCGACTGCCGATCTGGTGCAGATCGGTTCTGGTGATACCTCGGTAACGTCAGGCGTCGATGCCCTGCAATTATCTTTCGGCACCTCCAACGCCTCCGGCAACGTCATCGATATCACCCCCGCCTTTGCCGGCGGCGCCACCGATGCCCTAACCTACACAGTAATCGACATCGATGCTTTCTCACCAACCAATGCCGCCGGTACAGACACCGTCAACGGTCTGGCCTTCGGCAACTTAACCGATCCCGGCGCCACCATCACCTCCACCGCCATCAATGTCGGCACAGGCTGGGATACGATTCTCGGGGGCACAACAGCCGGCACCAACATCTTCTCCTTTACCAACGCCACCTTAACCTCGGCTGGCGCCTTAACAGTCGTAACCCTCGATACCGGCCAGGGAGCCAATGAGCTCTATGACATGGACCAGAATGTTTTGACCACCTCGGCACCTACTTTTGCCACCGTTGATACCGGCCAGGGAGCCAACGAACTCTACGACATGGACCAGAATGTTTTGACCACCTCGGCCGTCACCTTTGCCGACTTGACGGTTGCTCTGGCTGACGGCTCAACAGTCAATATTGACGGTGACACCTCACCGGCCGCCGATCTGGTGCAAATAGGCTCGGGTGATACCACGGCATCGGCCATTGACGGCCTGGAGATTGTCTTAACCACCGCCGAAGGCGCCGGCGGCACCAACCTTCTGAACCTGACGCCGACCTTTGCCTCCACCACCAACAACAGCAGCCACTACGCCTTAAACGTCGCCAACATCACCGCCACCTCCACCACCAATAACCTCATTGCCCGAGCGATCAATATCGGCAACATGACTGAAAGCAGCGTAACCGGCGGCACCGTCGCCTCCACGGCCATCAATGTCGGCACAGGCTGGGATACGATTCTCGGGGGCACAACAGCCGGCACCAACATCTTCTCCTTTGATAACGCTTCGCTCACTTCAGCTGGCGCCCTGACAGTCACTTCTTGCTCCGGTTGCGGTGGAGGTACCACCCTGCAGCAGGCCTATGACAGCGGCGCCACCATCGAAACCGATGCCACCGGTTCGGTTGTAATCACCGAAACAACTGATACCGCTACCTCTGCCGATCTTTTGCAGCTAACCGCCAATCCGGCAGGCACCGGTACTTTCTCCGGTGATTTACTGCAGCTTACCTTGGATGCCAATACCGCCGATTCCTTTACCGGCAACGGCCTCCATATGATTATCGACCAGTCCCAGATGCTAACCGGCCAGGCTATCCTGGTCGAAGACGATGCCGCAGTTGCCCTCTTTACCCTAAGCGAAAACGGCGCCGTGACTTTGGGGGCCGCCTCAGCCGAAACCACCGCCCTGACAATCACCGACACCGACTTTACCAACGCCCTTTCTGTAGGCGACAACAACATAACCGGTGCCGGCTACCAGATAACCTCGACAGCTTCAGGCTTAACCATAAACTCAACTTCTGCCGATTTGGCCTTAACAACCACTACTTCCGGCAATATCACAGCCACAACCGCAGCCGGAACCGGCCTTTTTAATATCCTAGGCGGCAACCTCAAGGTCGGCAACGGCACGCCCGGAGTCTCCTTAAACGCCGAGGACGCCTACATCGAAGGCACTCTTGAGGTTGACGGCGCAGTAACTTTTGACGGCAACCTGGATATCAATGCGGTCATGGCAATCGGGGATAGCGGAACAGTTAATGCTAATATAATGCTTGATATGAGCGAAGCTTATACGGCCAACACCACCGGCCTTTTGGGCATTGACCTTCTAGGTTATGCCACCCACACTGCGACCGGAACGTATACTATGACCGGAGTATATTCCAGGATATACCCGATAGTCACAGGTGCTACTGCCATTACCGGACCCGTTATCCAATTTGACGCCCAGCCCGTAATATCCATGGCAAATGCCGGTGCTTCTTTGGACTGGATGATTGGATATAATGCCGATCTTAACAGTTCCAGTCATACCGGAACCCTTTCCAACTGGGCTGCCTTTTACGTAGACAGCCCGACGGTTACTGGCGGCACTTTGACCAATAATTACGGGATATACATCGAAGACCTAACAGCCGGCGCAACCAGTGACTACGGAATCTATATCGCCGGTGCGGACAGTTATTCCATCTATAGTGCCGCCGATGATATTTACTTGGGAATGGGCACGTCAACCGCCGATAAAGTCCAGATTTCCGCAACCACCAATACCAGCACCACCGGGGTTCTGGATATTGATGTGACCACTTCCACCTCCAATCACCGGGTTATTGACTTTTCAAATACCATGAGCTCGGGAACCAACACTACTTCCTACGGCATATACGGCTCCATGGATATCAACAATGGTGGCGCTACCAACGATACTATGTACGGCATGTATTTAAAGTTAAATGATAGCAACGCTTCATCGCGGGGGAATACACTCTTCGGCAGTGCGGTTGTCACCAGCATAACAAATGACGCAACCACTGGCCAAACCAGAACAGTATATGGCAATTACGCCTCTATATCAGACACTCCACTGTCTACAGCCGGGGGCATCTACCTTACATACGGCGGCTATTTTTCGGCAAGCGGCAATACGACTGATACTCATACCACTATCGGTGTCTATGCCACTGCCTCGGGGGGAGATACAGATTATGGCCTTTATGTACTTGGTGGTGGAACAGCCGATGTTGCTGCCTATTTGGATAATGGTGACACCTACATCAATTTTAACGACACCGTCACTGTCAATGCAGTTTGTCACAGCGGTGCGGACATAGACGCAGGTACAGACGCCGAAAGAATTATTGTTGCCTGCAACCCGGGGACTCTTACCGACTATGCCGAGTACTATCCAACCGAAGAGGACGTTGATTTCGGTGATGTTGTCGTTGTCGGCAGCAACGAGGTGGAAGTCAATGCCGGCGACGGCTACGGCAATGTCGACCCGAATAAGTACTTTACTATAAAAAAACTTACTAAATCTGCTATTCCTTATGATCCGACAGTTATTGGAGTTGTTTCCAAGAACTTCGGTGACTTCACCGCACTGGGCCAGGATGTTACTCAATATACTTATGCCATGCCGGTTGCTGTCAGTGGACGAGTTCCTGTCAAGGTCTCCGACGAAAACGGCCCCATCAAAGCCGGCGATCTCTTGACGACTTCCTCAACTGCCGGCGTAGCCATGAGGGCAGACCAGGGCAAAGGCACCACTTTTGCCAAAGCCCTTGGATCATTTGATGGTAGCGGCACCGGTGGGGTGATGGCCTTTATCCAGCTTGATAACAGGCCAAATTTGCAAACCGCCCTTGCGGATCTTGACCTTGAAGCCCTTTCGTTTGCAACAAGCTCACAAAATACGACAATCGATACGTTTGGCAATGTTGCAACTGCCGGCACTATCGAGGCGGCAAACGGCCAGTTTAGCGTGGATAGTGTAGGTAACGTCACAACCACCGGAAACATTACTACAACAAGCCAATTACAAGGTCAGACCTTGTTGGTTACGGGAGACGCGCAGATTGGAGGAAACTTGGCAGTCAATGGTCAAGTGTCAATTGTCAATGGTCAGTTGTCAGTTGCCAGCATCCAGAGTCTAGAATCTAGTGACCTTGAAATTCGGCTCGGTGATTCCGCCGGCGTCAATAGCCTTGTCATCCTCAACTCGATTGAGGATCAATTATTAACGATTAACAGCGCGGGAGGCGCGACGCTCGCGGCTGACGGAGCTTATCTTAGTATTCCAAGAGGTTATATTTGTATAGATGATGACGGTACCTGCGATGTCACAGGACCGGTCAACGGCACCATCTACGCCGACGCCTTTGTTACCAATTCCACAGCCGACCTGGCGGAGAGCTTTCCGACTACGGATGAAACAATTGAGGCAGGCAACATCGTGGCCGCAGATTCTGCAAATGCCGAGCATTTGGTCAAGTCCAGCCAAGCCTACCAGCAAACGCTTCTGGGCATCATCTCAACAGACCCCGGCGTAACCCTAAACGCCGGCCAAAACGAGGACGGACCTCGTTTAGCCTTGGCAGGCAGGGTTCCCACAAAAGTCAGCCTTGAAAACGGCCCGATCAAGGCCGGCGACCCGATTACTTCCTCCTCTACCGCCGGTGTCGGCATGCGTGCCGACCGCGCCGGCCGCATCGTCGGTATAGCGCTCGAGCCGTTCGACGGCTCAGAGATTTCCGCGGATCAACAGCAGAATACCGCAGATAACATCAGTGAAAATCAGCGTTTTGCCGAAGGCAAAATAATCGTCTTTGTCGAGCCCGGCTGGTACATCGGTTCGGCTCTGGCCGACAATGGATCTATTCAAGGAATAGATCCACCCTCCGAAGCTTCAGCGAAGGACGGGCTTCCATATAATCTTGCCGACAGCCAGCTGAACCCCGACGGCACTCTCGTCAATAGCGATCTGGAAAACCAGAACCTCACCGCCGACCAGATCAGGCAACTTGTTTCAGATGAAGTAGAGAAACAAGTATCACTATTACCGACTACCGGCTACCGACTACCGACTACAGACTCGATTGACAGCCCGATTGCCACCGATTCGGCTCAGGTTGAAGCTACATCATCAAGCCAGCTGGCCGAAGAAACAGGTCAAGCGCTTGACGAGCTTACCGATCTGCTTTCAACAACTAACCTCAGGCTTGACACTCTGCAAGTCCTCGGTAACTCCAACCTTGCCCAGACACAGGTTGCCGGCACATTCAGCCAGGACGGCACGCTGGTTATAGATTATGGAAGACAGATTAATGTTCTGGGCTCAACTCTGTATCTCCAAAACGACGGACTCGCCGGCTGCTTCAAACAAGGTCAGTCCTTGGAACAAGGTCTGACCTTATGCACAGACGGCATTCTTGTCGATATCGGTGCCGGCGCAGTCACCATCGACCGTGAAGGCAACCTTGAGATTACGGGCACATTAACTGCCCAAAACATAAAGACCAAGGAATTGACAATAGATACCTCGGATGAGAACGCAAAGACCGTGGGTGAAGCACAAATCGGGCAAGGCCAAACTCAGGTTACTATCTTCACAACCGCCATCAAACCGGAAGCCAAGATATTCGTAACACCAACCTCGCAAACCGGCGGAAAGACACTGTATGTTTCGGCAAAGAGCGAGTTTGAGGGCTTCACAGTCAAAGTAGACGGCGGTCAGGCCCAAGGCACAATCACCTTCGACTGGCTCATCGTCAACGCAGACAGCCAAGTCTCGCAAGGAACTGATTCCTCCGAAACCAACTAGTTGACAATTAAGGTCAGACCTTGTTTAGTGGAAAAATGCCCTCACCAAATGCTATCAAAACATACGTTGAGAACGGTTACTACCATATGTATAATAGGGGCGTTGAGAAAAGATTAATATTCCAGGATCGTGATGACTACAGTAAATTTCTGTACCTATTAAAAGTATACCTCTCCCCGCCCGAAGATCTGCAAAAAGAATTTCCTCTCCTAAAGAATAACCTAGTCCAAAATAACCTCAACCATGAAATAAAATTGCTTTGCTTTTGCCTCATGCCTAATCATTACCACCTTCTAGTTAAACAAAAAGCTAAAAATGCAATTATCAAGTTAATGAAACAAGTATCAAATGCTTACACTACCTACTTTAACAAGAGACATGAAAGGGTTGGTCCACTTTTCCAGGGAAGATATAAAGGTGCGCTGATCGATTCCGATGAATATTTACTGCACCTGACCCGATATATCCATCTCAATCCCTTAGGTCGTGGTGCTTCTTTGGATGAATTCGATTGGTCATCTTATTTGTACTATTTAAATAAACGCCAGGCCGCTTGGCTAGATACAAAATTAATATCTGAGTACTTTAACAACTCAAAGAAAGGTCTTTCTTATCAGGATTTCGTGGAAGGCGACACGGAGTCAATTGACCTGCCCCCCAGTCTGACAATTGAGCCTGAATCTTAGGATAACTAACAAGGTCAGACCTTGTTTTTTTAAGGTCTGACCTTAATTTTAAGCGGTTGACAAAGAATAGTTAATTAATTTTAGATGGGAAAAGATGAAAGAAAATTTCTTAAAACTTTCGGAGAATCTGGTTTTTCTTTTGGTCGCTCTTGCGGCAGTTTGCGCTCCCCTCTTCTTCTTGCCTACGACCTCTGAATTTTTCGAATTTAATAAATTTACCGCCCTTCTTATTATTACGGCAGTAGGTCTTTTGATCTGGGCCTCGAGAATGGTTCTTGAAAAAAGAGCCGTCTTTACCAGAACCCCCTTGGACATCCCT
>MEXP01000011.1 GCA_001773725.1 Candidatus Amesbacteria bacterium RIFCSPLOWO2_01_FULL_49_25 | reverse complement strand
TCGCTTTTGGCCGAAGACGGCCGCCCCATGCATAAATCTTGGGGCAATGCCATTGAATTTAACGAAGGCGCTGACAAAATTGGAGTCGATGTCATGCGTTGGCTCTACGTCACTCATCAGCCAACGGACAATCTATTATTCGGCTACAAAATTGCCGATGAAACTCGCCGGCGTTTTCATCTCATTCTTTGGAATGTTTACAACTTCTTCATTACCTACGCCAATATAGACAATTTCACCCCACTAAAAACTACCAACTATCAGCTTTCAGCTCTTGACGAGTGGATTCTCGCCCGACTCAACCAAACTGTTTCAGCTGCCACCAAGACCCTCGACAACTACGATGCATTCCAGGCCAGCCATGCCATAGAAGAATTCGTCTCAGATTTATCTCTCTGGTACGTCCGCCGATCTCGAGATCGTGTTGGGCCCTCCGCCCCAGATAACCAGGACAAAACCGCCTGCCTCAATACTTTGCACTTAGCGCTTACCACTCTATCCCGACTGTTGGCCCCCTTCACCCCATTCATCGCCGAAGAAATTTATGGCAACTTAACCGGCGAGGAATCGGTTCACTTGTCCGACTGGCCCAAAGCCAAAAGATTAACTAGCGCAGACGCTCAATTAGTAGCAGATATGAAAACTGCTCGCAAGATAGTCGAAATGGGCCTATCAGAGCGCAAAACACACAACATCAAAGTTCGCCAACCTCTAAGAAGGTTAACCGTCAACAGTTTAAGTCTAAGTGTCGAACTCACACAGCTTATTAAAGACGAGTTAAACATTAAAGGAGTCGACTATAAGCCCGAACAAAAGGAACTATCAGTTATCATAGACTTAAGCCTGGATTCTGACCTCGTCGCCGAAGGGGGGATGCGGGAGCTCAGCAGACAGGTTCAAGAAATGAGAAAAGTATTAAATATCAATCCCACAGCATATATTTCGTTGGCTTCTCCCACCATTCCCACCGGGATCTTATTAGAAGAATTTAAGAGAAGGACTTTGACAAAAGAAGTCAAATCCGGCCCAGAACTAATAATCGAATCGATATGAAAATCGACTGGTGGTTGTTTATCCCCGCCGGACTCTTGTCCAGCTTGGGACTACTTATAATTCGCAGTGTCGCTCCCCAACTTTTTATCACCCAGCTATTATTTGTTGCCGCCAGCTTCACAGCGGCGGTTTTACTGTCTTCCATAGACTATCGTCTCCCCTTCGCCTTTCACCTTCCTCTCTATGTCATCTCGCTCATCTTACTCATCCTCCCTTTTATTTTCGGATCGCACACTCGAGGGGCCTTGCGCTGGCTGCAATTTGGAAGCTTTACCCTTCAGCCTTCAGAACTAGTCAAACCGCTTCTCTTAATCGCCTTTTCTATGGCCGTTTCCTCCTCCTCTTGGAAAAAAGTTTGGCCATTTGTCATGTTTATTATTCCCTGGCTCATTATTTTTATGCAGCCCGATTTGGGCACTAGCCTCGTCCTGGGTATAGGATGGATAGCCATATTTTTATTTAGATTACCTCTGAAACTAGTAATCTCTTCTGGCCTGGTCTTCCTCTTATTTCTCGTACCCGTATACAAATACGCTCTCCGTCCCTATCAGAGAGACCGTATCACAACTTTTATTAATCCCTTTGCCGATCCCCTGGGCAATGGCTATCATGTTATCCAGTCCCTCATTGCCGTAGGTTCCGGTCAGATTTGGGGAAAAGGCCTGGGTCACGGTACTCAATCCCAACTTCGTTTTCTTCCGGAACATCACACTGATTTTATCTTCGCCTCACTAGCCGAGGAGCTCGGATTGGTAGGTAGTGTCTTTGTTCTCGCCTTGTTTTCCGTAATTCTCTGGAGGCTCTACCACATTTCTCAAACCTCATCTTCACTCTCCGCATCCTTATTCTGTTTAGCTTCCATGTCCATGCTTTGTTTTCAGATATTCATAAATATCGGTATGAATCTCGGATTAGCCCCCGTTACCGGTATCACCCTTCCCTTTATATCTTACGGGGGATCCTCTCTTCTGTCGCTAGGGATACTTCTCGGCGTGGCCAGTTCGATTTCTCAAAACGCCGTCTCTAGGGTATAATTACGGCATGCAAGCGGTAATTAAATCCGGGGGTACTCAATACCTGGTGGAACCGGGAGCCGAGATTAGTTCTCTCAAACCAAAGATTGACGCGGTTTTAATGCTCATTTCGGACGAGGGAGTAATTATTGACCCCGTCAAGTTAGACCAAGTCAAACTAGAATCCCAAACTTCAGGGCCGTTCAAGGACAAAAAAGTCAGAGTATTCAAATACAAAGCCAAAAGTCGCTATCGCAAGACCCGGGGTTTTAGAGCTCAATATTACAAGATAAAAATCACCGGAATTGCTGCAGCCAAAAAAGCCTCCCCAAAACCCGTGAAATAACAGTTGACATTTGTGAAAATATTGGTATAACAAATTAAATATGGCCCATACAAAAGCTGGCGGATCTACCAGACAAAAAGGCAACCGGGCAGGAAAACGTCTCGGAGTGAAGATATTTGGCGGTCAAAAAGTATCTCCGGGAATGATTTTAGTTCGCCAAAAGGGAAGTATCTTTCACCCCTCTGTAGGGGTCAAAATGGGCCGCGATTTCTCACTCTATGCCGTCAAACCGGGAGTTCTTAAATTTATCCACCGTCAAGGCAAGCAGTTTCTTACCATAGAATGATCCAGCAAATAATAGATCTGGAAATAGATGCCCTCCAAGCAAATCCTCTCCAGCCCCGAGGCATAATCACCCCCGAATCTCTAGTTGACCTTGTCGATTCCATAAAAGAACATGGCATTTTAGAGCCTCTGGTTATTGCCAAGACCCCGGCAGGTTTTCAAATAATAGCCGGTGAGCGCAGGTGGAGAGCCTCCAAATTGGCCGGCATGAAAACAGTCCCGGTCATCATAAAAGAAACCTCTCCACAGGGCATGTTGGAGATGGCCATCGTGGAAAACGTCCAGCGCTCAGACCTCAATGCCATCGACCGTGCCAAGGCCTTCGAGCGGCTTCTCAGCGAGTTTACCCTATCAAATTCCGAAATAGCTCAACGGATAGGCAAAAGCCCGGCATATGTCAGTAACTCACTCCGCCTGCTATCCCTTCCCGACGCCCTAAAAGATGGCCTATTAACCGGACTCATCACCGAGGGCCACGCCCGGGCTCTGGCCGCGATCGACGATCCCAAGTCGATTGTAGAAGCTTACAAAATAGTTCTCAAGGAGAACGCCTCGGTTCGTCGTGCCGAAGACTTAGCTCGTAAAATGCGTCATGCCGCAGGCGAAAAACCTCGGGACAACATGGCGCGACCGGCCCACATTGTTTCAGACGAAATAGACAAAATCCGTGACGACATCGAAAACGCGTTAGGGGGCAAACCCCGGGCCCAAGTCAAGCTTTCCCGTTCCCGAGCCGAAACTCGCCTGCTCATCGTCCTCAAGGGCAACGTGGAAGATACCGAAGAGAAGCTTCAGAGAATTTACAAATCACTCACCAGCTAAGCTGTAAGCGTACTTAGGTACATTCCCCAACCTCGACGGAGGCCAGTATCTAAAAAAAGCTCTGCCGACCATGGCCTTTTTGGAAATCGGCCCCCACTCGCGAGAATCAGAACTAAATCCTCTATTATCACCAAAAACCATGTAATATCCATTGGGTATTCTATATGGCACTCCCTCTCTCAAAAAGGACTTCTCCGACGTCAAATGGTTATCGGGTAGATACACTTCGTCTAGTCTATCCCCGTTTATGTAAACATCTCCACCCTTTACCATAATCACTTCTCCCGGAACGCCTATTATTCTCTTGATAAAATCTCCGTTAAAGGGCGGTGGCGAATGGAAAACCACCACATCCCCCCTTTGCGGATCACCCCTCCTGTAGCTAACCTCATCGGTAAGTATGTACTCCATATTCAAAAAATTAGGGTACATCGAACTGCCGTCAACCTTATGCGGCCGAAACAGAAACAAATAAATCATCATGAACACGGCAAAGGCCAAAACTACCGGCTCCAAAGCATCCAAGATAGCAATATTCCCCTTCCTCATTCTTGATACTACTTTCATGTTTCCATTATGCCTACTGTGATAAAATTTGTCGAGGGACTCGTAGCTCAGCTGGTTAGAGCGCTTGATTCACATTCATGAGGTCGGAGGTTCGAATCCTCCCGGGTCCACAAGTTAGTTTCTCCACAGCAAGTTTTTTCGCACAGGATTCGGGCTGTCACTTTCCACATCCTCCCACTCAAAACTGCCATCTTCGTCAAACCTACCTACCCCCACCCAGGACTCCTCATCCGTAGGAATGATACTCAATTTATAAACGCCCTCTCGGGGATCAAATACAGAAACCATTCCCCTGTTGTCTATTAATTTTTCTCCACTCGGTACCTCCAATTCAAATCTCGCCCCAATACCCGCAACCACTATTGCCGACCTATGCTCAGATATACCTGATAATGCTATGCCCGGTGTCCCCAAAAAATCTAACACCTGCTCAAGCCCCGATTTGGACGACAGCAAATCCTCATGTTTTTCTGAAATTACTCTATTGCTTGCCTCATCCAGCCAAGCACTTTCCAGAAGGACCGCTCCATCGCCGTCACCGTATTTTTTTCTAACTGGTTCTCCATCTTCCCAATTTTCCAATAAAGTATCTTTTTTCGTAGCCGCCCTCACTTCCAGCTCATTCAAAGTACTTCTCCCCGATCCCACTATTGTTCCCATTTGAATTCCATAAAAAGGGCTCACAAAATTTCCACTATCGTTCCAGTTATTCTGAGCATCCATATTGGTTACGTTTATCATTTCTCCGGTTTCACGAATTCTCAGATAGTCAAAAGCCGGTAGCACATTCTGCATTGACGGAAAATAAGATCTCATAGCCGTCATATCACTTATACTTTTATCCTTACATCTTTTAAACGCCAGGCTGAAAGCGATTTTTTGCAGCAGGTTATCATTCCAAATCTCCCCTGCCGACCAAGCTGGATACGCAAGAACCGCTCCCAAATGAGGCGATCCTGCGGTCAACATCTTTTCCAATCTGTTATTGTTTCCGGCGTCAACGACGTATTGCCTGCCCACCAGTCCTCCCATACTATGTCCTATCAAATCAGTTTTTTCGTTTTCAACCAGCTCTCCATTGATAAAATCTTCCAGTTTGTTTGCATTTTCAGGAATTTGTTTACGCCAATCATAATAAAATGGTCTCACAACCCAATTCTTTAAGTTAAGCTCGTCATACAGCGGTTGGTAAAACATATCCGCATATGGAGTCAGTGACCAGCCTTCATCATATCCGTCTGCTTTGCAATTCAAAATAGCATCAGCATTCCATGAGCCACCCACTCCCGGGACCACAATTACCCTCGTCGTGGGCAAATAAGCTATTGTCGGCGTGGGAGTCAGAGTCTCGGTTGGCGTCGGTAACACATGAGGACCCACTTCTGAAAAGTACACGGTGTTAGTGTATCCACTAGAGTTTACTCCCCCCATCACATACATCCATCCATTTGATATAGCTGCAGCGCCGCAGCAAACTCCTCCATCAGGTAAGTGAGCCCCTTCCGTCCAGCCAGCAATGTTTCCATCCACATCGACATCAGCATAAAACGTTCTATCTGTCACTGCCGTTTGCCCCCCACCCCCCGCTACAAAGATTCTATTACCCATCACTGCCATTTGAAACTTGTCTACTGGTGTAGGCAAGTGACTATCTAGCAGAATCCAATTCCCTAAAAAACCATCGCCAAGAACCTCGCCTCGCCAGACATTGTCTTTCACCTCACTTAACCCATTCACTAGTGTTTTCCCACCAATTACATAGACATAAGATCCAATATTTGTTGCTTCTAAACCAGTGAGAGCCTCCGGTAATAATCCTGCGCTTGTAAATCCACCAAGTGAGCCATCAGGGTTAATGCTCGACTTATAAATATCCGGTTTGGCATTAAAACTTGGCGTTTCTACATGACCACCCATGACATATAATGTGTCCCCAACAACAGCAGTTGCGGGTAATGCTCTGGGTTCAAGCAAAGTATGCGGTAGCTGTGTCCAGCTACTTATATCATTTCCCGATATTGTAGAAAGATAGACTTTATCGGATACTACAGTAGGTGGATAAGTAGCTCCCCCAATTAAATAGATATAGTTATCATGTATTGCTTGTCCATGCCAGAATATTGGCGGAGATGCTTTATCGACAACCCAAGGATCCAAAAAACCGATATTACTTACATGCGAAGATGACTGAAACGGGACGACAGAAGAAGTAGCGCCACTAAGTACAAATACTTTGCTTTCTAAACTGAAACTCGTTTGACTTGCTACGGGGTATGGTAAGGAAGAGGTAGATGCCCAGGAGTTGAAGACTGTTGTTGCGGATACTTTAGGTGATGAAAGCCCAAAAACCAAATTCCAGAACACAAAACTAACAACAAAAACTTTGGTAAATCCCCTCATCTTACTTTAATATGTAAAATAGTGAAGAATATGTCAAGTAGCGCATTTAAGCTTGAAGAAATAAGGAAGGAGTTAGCATCATCTAAAAGATATAGGTTACTCAAGAAAATTTATTCTCCAAATTATCCTGAAATTATAGATAAGAACACCTCACAACTATGGGACTCATTAAACGATAGAGTACCAATATCTCAGCGAGAGAATCCAATGGCATGGGACAGAATTTCCACTGCAAAAAAAATAATTCAAGAAGTTGTTATCAGTCGGGGAAAAGTCCTGGACGTCGGATTCGGCTCAGGTGATCTAGAAAACGTGGTGCTAAATAACAAAAAAGGAGAGTATGAATGGAATGGGGTTGACATTTCGATTGAAAGCATAAAGAAATTGGCCTCTCGATATCCTAGTGGAAAGTTTAAAGTTGGATCAATAATTTCACTAGAATTTGAAGATGGTTTTTTCGATTGCATAATAGCTCTCGAGGTTTTAGAACATATTAGGCCTTCATTTACTTTCAAAGCGTTATCAGAGGTCTTTAAAAAATTAAAAAAGGGTGGATACTTTATACTTTCAGTTCCACTTAACGAAGGGTTACAAATGTTACTTTCTCATGGGAAAAACCCTAGCGCCCACGTCAGAGATTATTCTGAAGAATTGATTAGAGCCGAGTTAACAATTGCCAACTTCGAAATATTAAAGGAAAAGATATTCTACGCATTTAGCAAGTGGTACACTATTAAGTCACTATTTACATCCGCATATAAAAAGGTAAGGAGTCCAAACAATATCTTGATCCTCGCACAAAAACCATGAACGTCGTTTTTTTTACCCGCCTTTATTATCCTCACATCGGTGGGGTTGAAAAGCACGTGCAAAAAATTTCCGAAACTCTTTCCCAAAAACACAACATAACCATCATTACCGAGCAATACGATAGCTCGCTCCCCCTTGTGGAGAATCTTTCGGGCATTAAAATTTTTAGAATTCCAGTAGTTGGAGTAGGGGAGTCAACAAAAAAGTGGGCCATCTGGGCTTGGCTCTGGAAACATTGGAATCTGCTTGATCAAGCCGATATCTTGCATGCCCACGACGTGTATTTTTGGCTATTTATCTACAAATTCTTTCGCCCATTCAAAAAAACCTATGTCACCTTTCACGGCTGGGAAACTCAATACCCCATCCCCCTAAAAAACAAAATTATCAGAAAGGCCAGTGAGCTCCTGTCAGATGGGAATATTTGTGTCGGTGATTTTATCGCCAAGTGGTATGACACAAAACCCACCCTTGTTACCTATGGCGCAGTCTAAAATATTATTCGTCGGCCGCCTTAGCCCAGACACCGGTTACGATGTCTTTTTACAACTAGCTAAATTACTTAACTCTAGAGCCATAACTGTCACCAATAAACAAGACACAGCTAAATACTTTAGGGAAGCAAAATTTGTTTTTGCTGCGGGCTTCCTAACTATTTTAGAGGCAGCAGTTCATCAAAAATTAATCTTCGCAAGTTATTCAAATCCGATACGACGCGATTATTTAGTGATGCACCCGCTCTCAAACTACATGATTATAGGCCAATCATCGGCCCAACTAGCCGAAAGGTTCCTCTCTCACTCTCCACCTCAAATTGCTAAAATGGTTGAATCAGCTTATTTTTGGGCCAAAGATCAAACGTGGCAGCGACTGGCAAACCAATATGAACAGCTCTGGAAAATTTAAAATCTCGGTCATCGTCACCGTCTTTAATGAAATTTCCACCATCGAGTCATTAATTCAAAGTTTAAAAAATCAATCGTTGGTTCCGGATGAAATTATCATCGTCGACGGCGGTTCCACGGATGGAACTTGGGAAAATCTCAAGAAGCAAACTGGCCTCAAGGCATTTTTAAAATCCGGCAATCGGTCAGTTGGTCGCAATTTTGCCATATCCAAAAGCCGCGGAAATATTATTGCCATGACGGACGCTGGCTGCATACCCGGTTCGCGCTGGCTAGAGGAACTTGTCCACCCTATGAAATCTCCGGAGGTTAAAATAGTCAGTGGATATTACCAAGGAGTCGCCAAAAATGTTTTCCAAAAATGTTTAATACCCTTCGTTCTCGTCATGCCGGATAAAGCCGGTAAATCGGAGTTTTACCCATCAACGCGCTCCATGGCTATCCGCAAGGAGGTGTTTATTACTTCAGGAGGTTTCGATGAAAAACTCTGGCACAACGAAGATTATGCCTACGCTCATCGGTTAAAACGCCAAGGCTTCAACTTTACCTTCGCCCCCCACGCCATTGTCGATTGGCTGCCCCGTCAAAATTTGCGGGAGAGCGCTTGGATGTTCACCCGATTCGCACTAGGAGATATCCAAGCCGGGATCTTTCGCCCCCAGGTAAAAAGATTAGCCATTCGCTATCTCATTGCTGTCTACCTCTTTTTTCTAGCTTTAGAAATCCGACTTCTGTTTATCCCTCTTCTTGTTTTGTTTATTTTCTACATTTTATTTTCCATCATCAAAAACTACAAATATGTCCGTGATCCATTGGCTTTCTTTTGGTTCCCGATATTACAAATCACCTCCGACTTGTCTATTATCTTCGGCTCTCTGATTGGGTTATTATCTAAAGCGTATGGGCTATTTTAAAAAAACCCTCCAGGGACTTTCCTGGTCCCTGGGCCTCAGGTTTATAATTCGCGGATTCGCGGTCATTCGAACCATCATTCTCGCTCGAATTTTATTACCCGAACAGTTTGGCGCCTACGGCGTAGCCACTGTTACGTTGGCAT
>MEXP01000010.1 GCA_001773725.1 Candidatus Amesbacteria bacterium RIFCSPLOWO2_01_FULL_49_25 | reverse complement strand
CTCTTTCCACCATAAATCTATTCTACATCAGTCTCCGGAAGAATACAGCTTCTACTTGACACTTCCAATATTCCCGAATAAAATACAAATAGGGTAAAAGCATGGGTAAGAGAACTTACGCTGATAGGAGTAGATACATGATTCAAGCAGTGGCTAAAAGAAGACGAAAAGTGAAGGAAATGGCAATAGAATACAAAGGAGGCAAATGTCAAATTTGTGGCTATAGCAAATGCGTTCGTGCTTTGGAGTTGCACCATGTCGGTAAAAAAAGTTTTGGAATAGGCGATAAGGGATATACACGATCGTGGGAGAAAATTAAAGATGAGATAAGTAAATGTATTTTGCTATGCGCCAATTGCCATAGAGAAGTACAGTCGGGATTGGCTGTAGTGGCCCAATGAGTTAAAATTGGTAAGTTCATTGATAATCCCCTGTAGCTCAATGGTAGAGCGAGTCCCTGTCGGAAAATAGGCAGCGTACCGCCGAAAGACGGTATGGAAAATCGGGCTAATTCGGGGAACTCCTACTTTGCTTAATGCTTAGTAGGATTATCCCGAGCTAAACTCTTTGAAAGAGGAGAAATGTGTAGAGACTATATACCCGATCCCGATTTAATCGGGAATGAGATAGTCCAGACCTTTTGGTAACAAGAGGGTTACTGTAAGGACGAGGTTGGAGGTTCGAATCCTCCCGGGGGAGCACTGGTACTAGGAAAGGACGATTTCCGAACTTCTTGGTAAAATGGGGCTGCAATGAAAATAATTAAGCGAATCGATACTTGGGTGGAAGTGTTAAAAAAACTACCTGAGGTGCGGTATGCGGGAGACCTGGTGCTCAGACAGGTTGTAAGTGAGGTGAAAGTGGAAGAGGGAGTAGTTTTGGGAGAAAAGTTAGGGAGAGTTTTAATCAAATATAGAAAGATAGCTGATTATGGTAGAGGGTTTGCCGCTCCACAAATTGGAGAAGGTAAGGCTGTATTTGTAACCTTCGTGGATAATCGGCTGCAGACTTTCATAAACCCTAAAATCATTGAGAGATCTGAGGAAACTAATTTTTATCGGGAATTGTGTTTAAGTTCCGGAATTATGGCTGCAGATACCGAAAGGCCAGAATGGATGGTGATGGAGTGGACAGATGTAAACGGGCAGAGACAAAAACAGAAAGTTGATGGGTTTTTGGCTCGGTTATACCAGCATGAGGAAGCTCACCTTAGGGGGAAAATTAATTTGGATGAAGCAATGGAGGGAGGGATTGTATTTGCCACTTTTGACCCACTTAAAGAGCAGTTGCGGAAAACGAGAGGGTAGCTTATGTTTCTGATATACTTTTAACTATGAAAACAATTTTGGTTGACGCAGTTGACGCATTTGTTATAGAAGGTCAGGGAATTTTCGCAGAAATGCACGACTTGCTTGAAACCTATCCGAACAGGAAGATTATTTTGACAGGAGCTAATGATGAACAGTACAAAGAGTTCGGTTTGGACAAGATGCCTTATGAGGTGTTTACGCTCAAGCACAATCCCGAAAAGACCGACCCGAAATATTTTGAAACACTGCTTAATCATTTTGGATTAAGTAAGGAAGAGGTTATCTATTTTGAGCACAACCCAGAAGCAGTGAAAAGTGCTCAATCAGTTGGAATAACTTCATATCACTACGACTCTAGCAAAAAAGACTTAGACACCCTGAAAGTATTTCTGGATAAAAGCCTGCCTGCATAATTAAATTGGCTTAAAGTGATAAGAGTTGATGGGTTTGCTCTATAACTAAGTCTGGACAGTCGATAAGGTCAGACCAGTCAGCCTCTCGGTAATCGTCCCATCCGGCGAGCAATTCTACGGATTTCTTCGGATTTTTAGCTTCTGATATACTTTACTTATGAAGTTTGAGGTAAAGCAAGGTAGTAAGAAATTAATTTTCAATTCTGAGTTAACAGGACTGGTTGTAAATGGAAAAGAGTATGTATCTGGGAAAGGGGGTGCTCTAATTTATGACCAAACAAAGGAACTAAAAGCTTCTGAGGTAAAATTGCAGATGTCTTCTAATACAAGTACATTAATACCCGCGTTACGTGTCCTATCTGTTCCATATAGTTCTTATTTTGATCAGAAAGAAGTGGTTGAATCGCAAAATAATATAACTTTCTATTGGAATAAGTCCAAGCTGGCTGCCTTTTACAACAGATTTTCTACTGATGAGTTAGATTATGGAAAAAGAGAATCAGTAATAAGAGAAGCAGTGAATTTCTTGACTGCTAATATTGCCAAACTACGGCTCGAAGATGAGTTTTTAGTAAGAGTTCTGGAAGTATGTAAACTCTTAGGGTTTTACCAAGGGTTTCCGATTTTTGATAGTTCTACGGGATTTGCAAAATTACAATCCCGACTTGGAATACATATTGACCCTGAAGCAATAATGATTTCCACCCCTTTAGACAAATATGAGCAAGATGTTTACGAACTTGCGGAGTCGATTTTAGAGGTAACTGGGTTAGAGTTTTCGCGAAAGAAAAATAGGGTAGTTTTTCCCAAAGATAAAAAGTTAATTAACCTGCTAGGTTTAAAGTTGGAATAGACTGAAGTTTCTTAATCTCGTTCCACCTTTGTCTTAGTTCTCCAATATACCGTAAATCCTGAAGCGCCTGGATGATTGGAGTGAAATCTACAGTTATATTAATTCTAGGCTTGGGGAGCATTTCTAAGGTTTTCTATGGATTTCTTCGGATTTTAGTATCCCTAATAAAGTCAGTAAAACTTATTAGTACTATCGCTAAACGATAACTATATATTGACAAACGATAAATGATGAAGTAAAATACAGTTGTGAAACGTGGTTCAACATTATTCTTGAAAGTTGTTATTTTGCTTACCGCAATCGGAGCCCTTATATGGATGCTTTGGTTTCCTCAAACTGAAGGAAGAGCTACTAACTTAGATCTAATCAGTATTTATACAGACCCGTTTATTATCTATGGTTATATAACTTCAATCCCATTTTTTGTTGGGTTATACCAGGCGTTCAAATTATTAAACTTCATTGATGCTAATAAAGCCTTCTCCCAAGGTACTGTTAATACACTCAAGAATATGAAATTTGCTTCCCTCAGTCTTATCGGTTTTATTGCATTAGCAGAGCTTTACCTCCGTTTCTTTGTGCATGGTGATGATATAGCAAGTCCGACAATGCTTGGCATTTGTATGGCATTAGCATTTGGTGTGATTGCCACAGCCGCCGGTGTCTTTCAAAAGCTTTTTCAAAATACTGTCGACATAAAATCAGAAAATGATTTAACGGTCTGAGGGCAATTATGGCTACAATAATTAACATTGATGTGATGTTGGCGAAAAGAAAAATGAGTGTTACGGAACTTACTGATAAAGTTGGCATAACTATGGCTAATCTTTCAATCTTAAAAAATGGAAAGGCAAAGGCTATCCGTTTTTCAACATTGGAGGCAATTTGTAAAGCATTAGATTGTCAACCCGGTGACATTCTGGAATACAGTAATAATTAACAGTCAGAGTAAAATTAAGGTGTAGCTAAAGAAGAACCGACTTGCAACTTCCTTATCTCCTCCCATCTTTATCTCAATTCTCCAATGTACCGTAAATCCTGAAACGCTTGGATGATCGAGGTGAAATCTAATGTTATATTAATTCTAGGTTTGGGGAGCCAAATATCCTGTGTGTTGACTTTAACTTCTAATCTCCTTTCTTGTACACTACTTTTACTGTGAGGTTTGGTTTAATACCAGATAGTGCTGGTAAAAGATGATTCAAGACTTGTTCAGCAGTCATCCGGAATGTTTTACCGCGGGATGATACCTTCAGCCACACTTTTTTATCTTTATAATATCGTTCGGTGAAGTTTTTAGTGCCAATTAAAATTGTATAACTATCATTGGTTAACCTCATACAACCCAACTCTAGCATAATAGGTTCTGCAATTTTCTACCAGGCGGAACCAAAGCCAAGGAAGAAAAAGAAGAGGTAATATAATAGATAGTATGAACAACATTAATAGCAATAAACGTGAAGAATTACTCAAAGCATTGAAAGCCCGTTTTGAGAAAAACACGAATCGCCACAAAGGTCTGCAGTGGGCTAAAGTACAAGCAAAGCTGGAAGGCAGTAATGAAAAACTGTGGTCACTTTCAGAAATGGAAAGAACTGGCGGTGAACCGGATGTTGTGGGTCATGATTCTAAGACGGGCGAATACATTTTTTATGATTGTTCAGCCCAAAGCCCTGCCGGCCGCAGAAATCTTTGTTACGACCGCGAAGCGCTCAAGTCAAGAAAAGTTCATAAACCGAAAAATAATGCTATTGATATGGCTGATGCTATGGGAATTGAGCTTTTAACGGAAGAACAATATCGCCAGCTTCAAAAACTTGGGGTCTTCGATACGAAGACGTCGAGCTGGATAATAACACCCGCTGATATTAGAAAACTCGGCGGCGCCCTCTTTGCCGATCGCCGCTATGACAATGTCTTCGTATATCACAACGGTGCAGAATCTTACTATGGCGTCAGGGGGTTCCGTGGCGAGCTTCGGGTATAAATTTTGCAGCTGCCTCATTTTCCTGTTCCTGAACATGTCAATCAGAGGGGAGCAAGGAATTCCACAATAACGGAGAAGTCACTTGACTATCTGAGTACAATAATGTTCGCATGGGAAAAGAACAGCCAAAAAACGATACGTTTACGTTGGGCGATTTTGGCGTCTAGGTCACAGTAAGGCAAGAAACTGAAGAAACAATCCGTGAGTTGGCTGCTAACTCAGCAAGCGCTAGACAAGCACTAACTAAATTAGCCGAACTAAGGATGACCAAAGCCTTCGAGATAACCGGACACCGAAATTTATTTAGTGAACCACTTGATGCCGCGAGGGAATCAGTCGAAAAATTGGCAAGATATGCCCTGGGTGGAGGATCAGACAGTTAATTCCCCCCTTCCCAGTAATCATCCCACTGAGCAAGCATTAGTATGTCGGTTCGAGAGGAAGATGGGAAATAGAATTAGCCCAAATTTCAAAATAATTGCGGGCATGAACATTTGTCTGGTGGAGATATCTAGTTTCCCCGATTGCAATTAGCTGGGCAATTGCGTAGGCAGGTAAAAATATGGGGCCTAAAATTCGATATTGAAATACGTGTCCCATCTCATGAGAAACTATTTCTGGTGCGAGGCTGGGGAGAGGGGTAATAATATGGCTGTCTAGGGTTATCGCACTCGCCTGGAGAGTATGAGAAATAAAACGCTCAGTAAACCCAACACAACTAGTGAGGAGTTTTACCTGTGACCCAGGTAGATATGAAATCTGACAGCGACCCAGTAAGCCAAGAGTAACTGCTAATAGGTGGTTTATGAAAATAACAGAGATGATCAGAAACAGAAAAGCGATCGATTTGTAAGGCACTAAACAAGATTATATAGCAGCTAAATTATTGATCTTGGTCGATAGGGAGAGAAAAATATATATGTTCGAAATCTGTCCATCCCGGCGAAGTCGACAACGAGAGACCTCACTACTTCTGTTTCTGGAAAAGCTATTGCCTACTAAATCTCACTCACGCTCAAGTCCTGACATGTCTGATAATTGGGGTGAAGTCTTTGATAAAATACTCGCATGGATTGGAGTGCTTTACCAGATGAAAAATCAAAGCGATTTATTGCCGTCCTGAACAAAAAGGTTGAAGTAGGGCGACTAATGAATGCGCTGGGTCATATGACAGCGGGATTGGCAGGTAAAATTGGGAATGCTGACGAAATGTGTTTCTTGGATTACAAAGACAAAGACAGTGGAAGTCATCCTGGAATATCCCAGTTTGGATTTATTGTATTAGCGGCCGATAATTCAAATCAAATAAGAACAGTGAGAAATGAGGCTCTGCGAAGAGGAATTGCCTTTACAGATTTTACAAGTACAATGACTGTCGGAACTTCACGAGAGCAAGTCGAATCCACGGCCGCTGCAGAAGAAGCTGATTTAGAGTATTACGGAATTACTCTTTTTGGGAACTCTAATGACCTAAAAGAATTCACTGGCAAGTTTTCACTATTTAAATAGCCCCAAAAACAAGACAATATAGGTTCTGAGCTCTTTTATGATTTTCTTCGAATTCTTACGGGTACGGAAATCTTTGGGTGATGGCCGAAAAGCATTCCGGCCAAAATAAGAAGTAGCGACGTGATGAAGTATCCAATAAAGGTGACTTGAGTAAGATTTTCGCTATATGTTATCCAACTTCCAAACGACGGCGAGATGGCTGGAGCGATCTTATTGAGAATTAATATCCCCGGAATTGAAGGTATCATGATCAAAAATATGGCCGCAGGAAAGCAAATATCAAATCCCCCCCTGCATGTTCCCAAAGGGGTAAAAAGAGTAAGCCACATAAGACCTATAAAAACCCAGTAGATAACCAGTAACCGAATAGCCAAGTGCAATTTTAAAAAGCGTATAACTATGGACATATTTATTATTTACAATAATCACTTATCTTGCCGCTTTGGTAATCCGACGACGGCAAAGCCAAAACTTTTGCTTTATCCTCAGCAGATATCCAATCAAACCAGCACACGGCGTACTGGTAAGTTTCAGAAGTATGGTTAGCGGCCCAATCGGGGTCTTCTGCCGCCTCATTTTTTTGCCGGTAATCATACACTCCCCAATCTACAAAAATGTTCAGACCCCCTAAGGCACTCGGCCCTCCCCGCGTCAGACCAACCGCAGTTGCAATTACCTCCCCCCGCTTAACTTCTACCGGAGGATAAACCTCTGTCGTCCGAGAATCCAATCCTTTGGGGAGTGGAAATTTCTCAGCAATTGCCTGAAACTTTGGCGTAAGGGTAAGTAAATGGCCGAAACGATATCGAATTCCGCAAGGGTGGGCAAAGTCAAAAGTATATTGAATCTCACCAGTGTCGGCCGGATAGCGGGCTCCGGCAATAACTTGAGCGTCGTAAGGAGCGGTAACTGCAATGTCATTGGGATGGGAAGTATCAAACCGAAAACCGCCATGAGCTTTATAATCCCCGCCCCTCACCTGTCCGGGATAAAGAACAGAAGTAGCCTTATTGATATCTACCGGCAGCTCAAAAATAAACGGGTCAGGACAAGAAGACTGTTTTACTTTTTGGAGGTTTTTACCAACGGAACCCGGGGAACGATCGCCAAAAAACTTTAGAACAACCACCCCAACAACCAGAAGTATTACAACTGCGATTATAGCCGGGGTGAATGCAGAGCCTTTTTGCATCTTGGGCATTAACTTCATTTTACAAAGTACCTTCCGCAAATACTGCGTCTTTTTCTGAATAACTTGCCAGCCGATACCAATGGACAGTAAAGGCCGCAATTTCCATTGAACCTGCTTCAATTTTCATAAACGGCGGAAACGAATTCTCACTCCTTTCATTGGCCGCCCTCAGCAATTCTTGAATCATTTCGTATTTTTGCGGGACGACAGTCGCCGTTCCTTGTAACTGCAGAGACATCAAATTAACAGGGTCTGTTATTGCCACTCCTATGTGGGGATGAGACAAAATATTACGAAGTTTTTTGCTATCCTTGTGAGTCGCAAAATATAAACTGCCGCTTTCATCGGTTACATAAAATACTGGAAGCACATAAGGATAATCATTATCGTCAGAAACCGTCGCAATTGTCGCCAGATTATTACCAGAAAGGAATTTTTGAACTTCTCCAGGCAAGCTTCCCATAATATAGATAATACAATACTGACTAGAATACGCTACTGGACCAAGAACGGGAGTTTGGATATCCTAAATGAATGGAATTGTTTACCGAGACCTTTGTTTCCTATGCCGGAAACATTTTGCCCTGGTTTGCAGTGGGGACGATAGTAGCATATGTGATAGATCGATCGGTAGACATCCGAGTGATCCGCCCTTTCTTAGGCAAGGTTTCACTGCCCAATATTCTGGTGGCCAAGTTGGTAGGCATGGCTTCGCCGCTCTCAATCATGTCAGCCTTGCCTATTACCGGGGAACTTATCCGCCTGGGAGCCCAGCCATTGATGCTATTTGGGTTTTTACTGGCAGAAAGAGCCTATGATCTGCAATCTTTTTTTATTATTTCCGATTTGTTCGGACTAAAAATCGCAGTTTTGAATGCGGCGGTGATTCTGGTCTCGCTAGTGGTTACCACCTGGAGTTTCCGAAAAGAAAAGTTTAAGTTTATCCCCCACCCCACAAGGGAAAACGGTGACTTTTGGCGGGCCCAGGGGAAAACTTTATTAGTGGTTTTAATCGGGATTGCTGTGGGGGCTATCCTGCGGGTGGTGATTCCGCTAACAGGTTTGGGTTTAGCCATGACTTCCCAAATAGGCGGTGTAATCACCAGTCTAGTGGTGGGATTTGGATTGTATTTCGGGACAATACTAGGCAACTACCCCGTGGCCAGAGCGTTGGCGGATTTGGGCATGACACCCGCCGGGACTATGATATTTTTAAGCGTCTCACCCATATTTAATCTGGTGGTTATAATGTTGTTTTTGTCAGTAGTTAGAACCAAATATGTCCTTAAAATGATTGGGGTGTATGCTCTGGTGTCTCTATTTTTAAGTTTGTTGGTCTCTGTGTTTCACTAGTTCATTTAGCTACTGAGCACAAAACAGATTCACTTTTAATCTTGAGTGGTACCGTATTCAGATGCTATTTATTTGGCTACACGTTGAGCTGTAGCTGAGTCGATTGTAGGTAATCTTAGAGCAAATTTCGATCCTAAATCAGGTTTGGACTCAATTAGAAGCACATCCCCTCCCATTTTTTGCGACAGTTGCCGGGATAAATAGAGCCCCAAGCCCGTACCACTCGGACGTCCCGCAGAATCAATATCAATCTGCTGGAATTTGCCAAACAATTTCTTTTGCTCGTCCTCAGGTATTCCTACTCCCGTATCAACTACTTCTATTATTCCAAAATCATTATCCTTTCTTACGATAACTGTTACCCTCCCTTGATCCGTAAACTTCAGAGAATTACCGATGAGATTATGCAGAATTTGTTCAACTTTTTCTGTGTCGGCTTGTACTTCAATCATTTCTTCTGCTTTGGAAGTAAGTTCAAGTTTTTTTTGCTCTGCCACCGGCTGCAGCTCTGTAACTACTTTGGAGGCTATCTTGCCTAAATCAACGTGTCCCAGATTAAATTTCATCCTTCCGGCCTCAATGCGTGAAACATTCAAAAGATCATTGACAAGCCGAATAAGCCGGTCAATGCTTTCTGCGATATAACCCAAGGGTTCCTGAAATTCCTTTGTGATCTGACCATACCGGCCCTCACGCATCATGTCCACAAAGCCGGCAATGGACGTCATGGGCGTTCGCAGTTCGTGAGACGCCAAAGACACAAACTCGTCTTTCATCTTTCTTATTTCTCTTTCTCGGCTTACATCACGAAACACAATGATTGCTCCCGAAACGACTCCGTTTGCGTCAAAAACAGGTGCCGCGCTGTCTCCAACGGGAATTTCCGCTCCCGTCTTGGTAATCAACACAACACCGTTAGCCATTTCCTTATTCTTACCGAAAAGCATCGCTTCTTCGATAAAAGTGATATTTTCGGTTCTATCTTTTTCATTCACAAGCTTGACAATATCCCGCATCGGTCTGCCGATTGCCTCTTGTGGAGAAAATCCGGTTAACCTTTCAGCGGCTGTATTGAAAAGCGTTATGACAAATTTCCTGTCTATGGCCATCACCCCATCACCGATGCTTTTCAGAAACGTTTCCTGTCGCTCACGAAATCCGTCAATGATTCGTAAAAATCGTAAAAGAAACCAGACAAAAGTAAAATTGAGAAAGGTAATAAAACCAAAAATTGCAATTACAATACGTAAGGTCTCTGTCCTACGCGAAAAAGCATTGATGGTAGGTTGAGTGGCAATTGCCCCCCAGCCATAGTCGGAGACCGGTTTGTAGGCGGCCAACCGCTCTTCGTTGTCCAACTCGTTGAAATTGATTTCAATGCCCGATTGGCCTTTCAAAACTTTTTGCACGATGGCAACAGATGAAAAGTCAAGAATTTCGCCCTCCGAAGAGGCTCTAGCGTATCCCGCAACTTGACCTTTTTTATCCACAAAGTACAAAAATCCCCCCGTCCCCACATCGACACGTTTACTCCAGTCAGTCAGAGTGTCAATTTTTACTTGCAGCACAAGAATAGCCATAGGCCTCTGGTCCTTGTCCAGTATCGGGACGGCGACGGCAATAACGTTGTATGATGGTTCTGCCGTTCTCTTGTAAATTTCCGAGACATATGGCTTCCACTCACGGGTTACCCCTTGATACCAATCTCTTTGGGCAAAATTTTCTCCCACCACATCAGACAAATGTGGGGTATCTATAAGCAGTGTTCCCTTTAGATCCGCCACAAATAACCGCTCGATTTCAGGAAAATATGTCGGTACAGACTCAAGTAGTTTAATTGCCTCGTTCGGTTTTCCCTCGGCCAGAAGATCCTGAAAAACCGGTCTGGTGGAGAAAGACTGAGCCAATTCAGTCAGATGCAAAAATTCCTCCTTTAAGCTATTCGCCGCCAGATAGGCAATTGATTGTCGATTGGACAATGTTAGGCTAGTAAGATCGTTGTATACTTGCCTATACGA
This sequence comes from Candidatus Amesbacteria bacterium RIFCSPLOWO2_01_FULL_49_25, assembly GCA_001773725.1. GTDB lineage: Bacteria > Patescibacteriota > Microgenomatia > CAZETR01 > Amesbacteraceae > 01-FULL-48-32b. The sequence continues at coordinate 35,702 of MEXP01000010.1, read as the reverse complement.
AAAAACGGATAAAGCAACAATGGGCAGACAAAGAAGTATGTATGCCAACACATAAAAAACACTCTTCCACTTTGATTTGAGAAAACCGGGCAGAAATTCATCCATGAGCTTTACGCTTTGGGTACTTCGTCTCTGGTATACGCAGCCAAAATTTTCTTGACTATGTCAAATACTTCTTTCGGTTTATACTCGCTTTTAATGATGTACTTTACAGCCCCGAACTCTAATGCTTTCTCTGCATCTGCTGTTCCTGAAAGGTTAGTCAATATAACCACTGGAATCTTAGCAATTTTTGGATCAGCCTTTAACTGCTGCAACATTTGCATCCCATTTAGCTTTGGCATCATGATATCCAAAAGTATGATTGTTGGCTCCTTGGTTCGGGCTAAATCCAGTCCTACTTGACCATTTTCTGCCACAAATACTTCATACCCCTCGGACTGAAATACTTTCTGGTACATCCGCGATATAAGCTCATCGTCTTCGACTACAAGAACTTTGATCATAATACGCACCTCACCCCCCCTCAGTATGTTCAGTGTAGCATACATTGGAACGATCCGATTCCCCCTGGATAAAAAACTTCCACTCGCGCTCATAAAAAAGAATCTCTCATCCTCGAGCAAACCAACAAAAAGTTACAAACATTAGGGAGTAATCGTGAAAGGAGCGTCGCTTTTGTCCGAAGAGATCAAGTTCGCGCTCGAATTGTACAATCCCACCCCGACAAGGATATTACTGCCATTCGGCGGATTAGTCGTACCCGACGCGCCAATGTTCCAATCGTAATAGTTAGCCCCCTGTCTGTTACTAACGTAGTAAGCGATGGCTCCAAGATAAGTATCGCCCGCTGTTCCCCGAGTGTAGAGAAAGAGCCCGGTCGAACCAGCCGCCTGAGTCTGGTTCCAGGTAATTCTGTGCGTTGTCCCCCGCGACCACACCTCACCCCCGTTGGGAGAAGTCAATGTGGCCTGAGGAACAGATGCTGATACAACCGTAAAGGGGTTATCGCTTTTGTCCGAGGAAATTAAATTACCATTAGAATCGTACAACCCCACCGCGACGACGATATTACTCCCGTCCGGCGGATTGGTCGTACCCGATGCTCCAATGGTCCACGCGTAAGTATTGGTCCCGGCAACATTGCTGACATAATACGCAATAGCCCCCAGGTACGTATCGCCAGTCGAACTCCGGGTGTAAAGGAATAAACCAGTCGAACCCGCGGCCCTAGTTTGATTCCATGTAATTTGGTGGGTAGTCCCCCGCTGCCAAATCTCGCCCCCGTTGGGAGTAAGCACCGTCGCCTGGGGAGCAGGAGTTGGAGTAGGCGAAACGATCGTAAATGGATTGTTGCTTTTGTCTGAGGAGATTAAGCTGGCGTTGGAGTCATACAACCCCACCGCGACAATTATATTATTGCCGTCCGGAGGATTGGTCGTACCCGACGCACCGATCGTCCAATCATAATAGTTGGCCCCCTCCTTGTTGCTGACGTAGTATGCGATAGCTCCAAGGTAAGTATCGCCGCCAGTTCCCCGAGTGTAGAGAAAGAGCCCGGTCGAACCGGCCGCCTGAGTCTGGTTCCAGGTAATCCGGTAAGTTTTGCCCCTCTGCCACACCTCACCCCCGTTGGGGGAAGTTACTGTGGCCTGGGCAGGACAAGCCCACTGACACTTCTTATTAGCAGTGCATTTATTTTGAGTGGCAAAATTCGCACAGGCCGAAGTCGATCCGGTACACTGACAGGAGGAGCCGGAAGCGACTGCAGACACTCCTGCCAAAGGATCACTAACAGCGGCCTGAGGCTTAAAATTCTGAGGTCGCCTAATCAAGAAAGCCGCCACAACCAACCCGGCAATTATAATGATTAGAGAAAAGATGGGGACAAGTTTGGAATTTTTCTTCTTTGCCATTGGCTGTGTTTTTACGTTACGCTTGTAAAAATCGCCTGTCAAGAGGTTTACTACTATCTTACTTAAAAGGAAACATATAGAGGGGATAAAATAAGTTAAATGGGTATATACTGGTCACCGGCATGCCAGACTCGGTTACCCTCCAACTCCAGAAGCTTTTTCACCCCTTTCCCCTCTTAAAATACCGTAAAGGCGAAACTCTCATCAGAAGCGAAGACCCGCCGCCCGGCATCTACTATATCCACTCTGGCTATGTCCGTATGTTCTCCCTTTTTGCCAACGGCCGCGAGCTCACTCTCAACATTTTCAGCCCCGGCGCCTATTTTCCCATGATCTGGGCCATCACCGCCTCCCCCAATTCTTATTATTACCAAACCTTGACCGAAGTTAGCCTCCGCCGCGCCCCCAAAGACCTGGTTCTTTCCTATCTTCAGTCTCATCCAGACGTCCTTTTTGCCCTCACCCAAAGGATTTTATCCGGCGTGGATAGCCTCCTCTCCCGCCTCCAGCATCTCTTCTCAGGTTCCGCGTCTGCCCGCGTCGCCACTGCTCTTCATATTTGTGCCCTGCGCTTTGGCTCTCATTCCCACTCCTCCGTCATCATCCAACTCCCTCTCACCCATCAGGACATCGCTCATCTTAGTGGTCTCACCCGCGAAACTACCAGCCTAGAGCTTAAAAAGTTAGAAAAGGAAGGTCTCCTCACCCGGCGCAATCGTCTTCTCGTCGTCAAAAACCTCTCCCTTTTGGAAAACAAGTTCCAGCTGTGAGTCATCCTACAAAATTCCTGTAATCTCCTTAACTGATAATTTTTTTCGGCTATCCTATAACAGCATTCATAACTTCAGTCTTACCAGCCTAGCCGCTGCAATGATTAAAAAAATAATAACAATTGGAGCAGCAATTTCGCTTCTGGCAGCCAGCTCCCTGCCAGCTTTTGCAGTTGATCCTTCCGCGCAAGCTAGTTGCATGGGTCAGGAAGCAGCGGCAATTTCGCCCCCCGGGTCATCAGAAGAATTCCCCGATGGGATGCCGGGTCTAAAAGCGTTCATCGACACTATTCCCGTGCCGCCTGGAACAATCTTTAATATCATAGCCAAGCTGCACGAAGGTTCCCACGAAGCTTGTGATGAGGCTTTGGAATAACCGAAATATTGAAAGGGGTGAGTAAATTATGATGAATAAAGCAGGAGCAATCGATCATCTTAAAAAACATCAAACATACCCCGCTACCCGGGCCCAGCTTTTGGCTGAGTGCGACGGCCTGTCCGATTTTTCGCCGGAAGACAAAGCAGAATTTTCAAAAGCACTCCCAGAAGGCACATATGCCAATGCGGATATGGTAATTAAGGCTTTAGGTTGGTGAAATTAATGAAAGGGGGTGAGGCAATTGATTAAAAAATTCGCTACAATTGGAGCTGTTACGGCTTTATTTGCGGCAAGCGCATTACCAAGCTTTGCGGCTCAACCAGCTGTTCAAGGGTGTTTCGGCAGCGACATCTCTGGAGCCGCCAGATACGGCCAGACAGAACCTGCCGATTTTCAGTTTGATCCCGGCGCGGGCTGGGGAGGATTTATATCATGGGCTGCCAGCGGCCCAGGAGCCGACGGAAGCTTCGGAGTTGGTGGTGAAGTTAATGCCCACCAAGCCGGCTTAGTTCCAGACACGGTTATCCCCAATACCTGCAACCCTTAAAAACCGCCACCTCGTTAAGCGCTGGTTTATAGGTCATTATGGAGGGGTCTGTTACCTAGTTCGGGTTTTTTGTTGCCCCAATCCAAAGATGGGGGAAGATCGGGCCCAGGGTTCATTAACCCCAATCTCGCCGCGGCCTGCGACAACGGCAAGTCAAATAGTATTTCAGGTTCAACCGGAAAATCTCCAATGGGAGTCTCATAAATATTTAGGGATGCCTGAAAAAGTATACTGGCCGTACGAGCGGCGATCATTGGATGCCTCAAAATAAAAAGGGCATTCTCAAGCATGCTTGTTTGTTATAAACTTGTCTACGCTTTCCTTGGCCGCTTCGGCAGCAAGTTCCATTACCGTTAAAGCCGCCGGAACTAAAAGAAGAGGAAGAGCCAAAGCTCCTCTAATCAATTCCCAATCGACCAATCTCTTTCGGTTTTCGGAAGCCGCGGGAGCACAAAAGTCACCCTCACCGCCGTACATCAGACTCAGTTCATAGTCGGGCGGCAGAGCCATAATTAAAATTTACTCTGACATTTACAAAGAAGCAAACAGCCGCCGAATTAAGGAACATAAAACACACCTCCCGGTGAAAAAGAACCCAGCCTTTCCAGGTGCACAACAATTCTCCTCGCCATCTCCAAATCTTTGTCGGCAATAAAGACATAGAAAGGAGAGCTCGTCTCAGCCGCCCCAGCCAGTTGGTCAAAATTAATAATCTGCACCGGGCGGGGTCGGAAAAGTAGAGTCTGCGGCAAATAACTTTGGTTAAGAGTGAACAGAGGCTGATTTTCAGAAATGTACGGCAACACGGCATAAACCGCTTCAACTACCGGCGCCCGCCTGTAACCAAAAGCGGCCACAGCCAAAAACGGCGCAAAAACAAAAGCCAGGGCGAAAATTTCACCAACCATACCCAAATAGCGGCTCAGCCTGTCCACAATAAAGCTGGCCAGGACAGAAACCGAAGGGAGAATTTGAATCATATACCATTGGTGACGAGTAGCCGCCGCCGATAAGACAAGAATCGGAACCAAAAACCACAGAAAAATAAGGCTAAGTTCTGGCGGGTAGTTGCGTCGTGCAGTAGCCCAACCAAAAACTGTGATTATGGCAAAATAAAACCACGGATTTTGCGTCAACAGCAAAGCCAGATAGTACCAGGCCGAGGTTTGGGTATACCCTTCGGGAACTTCAACAACGTGACCAATACTATTAAAACCCAAGTATGTGTTCAAAAAATCTTGCCGATACTGAACATAGGCATACCAGTGCCAGGGCAGAACAAAAGCGGCAATGGTAACCACCGAGGCAAGTATGTGTTTAACTGGTATTCGCCTGCGGACGAAAAACAACTGGTGGAGAACAATAACTGCCAAAGGAGTCAGCCCCAGAAATGACCTCGTCATGACAGATGCGTCTATCGCCACGCTCCCCCAAAACAAGTAATATCCCCTCCCCTGCCGCAAGTACCGCAAGTAGTAGAAAAAAGCGATCGTTATAAAAGCACTGCCGGCCACATCGAGGCTGGCCGAAAAACTAGTGAAAACAAACAACGGAGTAGCCAACAGCAACCCGAAGGCAATCAGACCTTGGCGGACCCCTGCCAACTCTTTACTAATCCGATAGACATAAATCAACACAATTACGGCCAGAAACTTGGTCCAGAAGCGGCGTATCCAGGGATAAATGAAAGTGCGGTCGGGTGTAAGATTTTGCGACCAGTCGAACAGGTTTTTTGAGCTTATCCAGTCCGCAGCGCGAAAAAGTGGAGCGGTCATCCAAAAGTACAGAGGGGGCTTCTCCAGCCAGGGCTTGTCGTCAATTATTGGCGTCAGAAAGTTTCCGGTTTGGACCATCCGATAGCTAACTTCTTCAAACAGCAACTCATCGGTAAACATCACTCGCTGTGAGTTGATATGAATGGAGAGAGTCAGCCCGGCCAACACCAACAGAAAAAATAAGAATCGGGTGGATCGAGCCATGGTTGCCATCAATTATATCCAACATACTCGAGCTCCCCAGGGTATGATGGATATATAGTCAACAAATCCGTGTATGTATCCAGATGAACCAGGACTTACCACCGAAGAAGCCAAGCGTCTCTTAGGCCAACACGGCCCCAACTTACTGCCCGAAAAACCCCCCCCCACTCCCCTATCCATCTACCTCTCCCAGTTCAAAAATCCCCTGGTCTACGTCCTCACCATTGCCGGATTCATCACCCTTCTTCTCCAGCACTTTCCCGATTCCACATTGATATTTCTCGCGGTCTTTCTCAATTCCCTGCTTGGATTTATCCAGGAGAAAAAAGCCAATGACGCCCTATCAGCTCTCAAAAGATTCATTAGCCCCAAAACCGAAGTCATTCGCGACGGAATTCGCCAAAAAATAGACTCGGCCAATCTAGTACCGGGTGACATCGTCTTCCTCTCCCAAGGGACAAAAGTTCCCGCGGACGGCCAGCTTCTTTTTGCCAATCGGGTGTACTTTGACGAAGCCATTATCACCGGTGAAAGTGTCCCTGTAGCCAAACAGCGTTCAGACGCAGTCTTCATGGGCTCCACAGTTTCCTCAGGCCTTGCTTTAATCAAAGTCACCGCCACCGGCCAGCGCACAAAAATCGGCGGTATAGCCAACCAAATTCAACAAGTCAGAGAAGACACTCCCCTGAGGCTCCAGCTCAACCGCTTCAGCAAAAAACTCGTGTCTGTAATTTTATTTCTCACATCGTTCATATTAATAATCGGCAGTATCAGGGGAGAAAAATTAATAGATATGTTCAAAATCGCCGTCGCCCTCGCCGTGTCCAGCATCCCCGAAGGTTTGATTGTATCTATGACCGTCATCCTGGCCATCGGCATGCAAAGAATACTTAGGCGCCGGGGACTGGTTAGAAAACTCGCCTCTGCCGAAACATTAGGCGGCGTAACCACTATTTGCGTCGATAAGACAGGCACCCTCACCGAAGGCAAAATGCAGGTCGTCAAGTACATAGGAGATCAAATCAAACTGGCCCAACAGATAGTCCTGGCCAACGATCTTGACGATCCGCTCCTCATAACCGGCTTCGAATGGGGGCGAGCTACTGTCAAAGACTTTCTCCAGGAGCACCCCCGGCTCGACAGTATCCCCTTCTCGCCCCAAGACAGATTCTTCACCAGTCTCCACAAATGGGACAGCCGCCACCACATTATCTTCGTCAACGGCGCCCCCGAAGTCCTTCTCGATTGGTGCAATATCGACGATAAAACCAAAGTCGGCGTCAAAAAAGATCTTGAAGACTTAACCTCCCAAGGGTTAAGGGTCCTCGGCTTAGCTCGCAAAGTTACGTCTCTCAAAAAGGTTCAACTAACCGCCTCAGACGCTCAGCACGATTTAACCTGGGTCGGACTAATCGTCTTTACCGACCCAGTCAGACATGGCGTCAAAGAAGCCCTCCAAATCGCCCTGCAAGCCGGCATCAAACTCATCGTCATCACCGGAGATTATCCCAAAACGGCAAAATATGTTCTGTCCGAGATCAATATGCCAATCTCTGATGCCCAGATTCTCCTAGGCAGCCAGCTCGAGCGCTTGACTGTCTCTCAATTGGCCCAAAAAGTCAGATCAGTCAAGCTCTTTGCTAGAACCACCCCAGAGCAAAAGCTCAAGATAGTTGAGGCCTTAAAGAAAAACGGCGAGGTTGTCGCCATGATGGGCGATGGCGTCAACGATGCTCCGGCTCTGCACAAATCCGATATCGGCATCGTTGTCGACCAGGCTAGCGATGTCGCCAAAGAAACCGCCGACCTGGTGCTTTTGGACTCCAACTTCTCCACCGTAATAGCCGCCATCGAAGAAGGCCGAGGCATATTCGACAACATTCGAAAAATCATTCTTTACCTTCTAAGTGACGCCTTTGGTGAAATAGTCGTCGTGGTCGGCAGTATAATTTTGGGCCTGCCCTTACCCATAACGGCGGTCCAAATACTCTGGATAAATCTCATCTCCGACGGTTTCCCTTTCTTTGCCTTAACCATCGACCCCAAAAGAGCAGATATCATGCGCAAGCCCCCCAGAAATCCCCAAGAGCCGTTAATAACTGGCTGGATGTCCGGCTTGGTCGGCACTGTTAGTTTCATATCCGGCATTTCTGCTCTCTTATTCTTTATCTATATGTACAAAACCTCGGGCGACATTTTACTTGCCAGATCTATAACCTTCATCACATTAGGCACAAACTCGCTAGTTTATGTGTTTTCCACCCGAACACTTCTAACTCCCTTCTGGAAAAACCATCTTTTCGAAAATCGGTGGTTAGTTCTTGCGGTCATTGCCGGTTTCGGATTGCAAATTACGCCTTTCATCCTTCCCGGGTCTCGAGAGTTTTTTGGCGTCACCAATCCCGGCATTGTCTATTGGTTGATAGCCATATCCCTCTCCACAACCCTCTTTTTTGTAGTAGAAGGCTTCAAGTTTCTCCATTCTTCAACTCCGCGATAAACTTTATCAATTCATCCTCCACCAGCGTTGGAGCGAAAGTCGTCCTGTGCCTAATCAGAAAATACTCTGTCCTCGGGTGTGTATCAGTAATCAGTGGGAACTCCCCCAACTGATTCATCAAACTTTCCCGGTCGCCGATAATCTCCATCGGCTCCAGCTCGGTACTTACATATTCCCGGTCCGCCACCTCCAGCAGATCCTCAAAGACAATCTTGTTCTTCAAAATCCCATAAACCTTGTTCCTCTCAAGTGGTCTATCGGACCCCATCAAAAATATTCCCCCGGGGCTATCCGCCTTCTGCACCGCCAATACCTGCGGAAACACCTCCAAAAAAGTCCGAATCGCCATCGAGATATCATCCGCCCTCGCGCCATATGCATAGATCCATTGATTCACGATTCCCCCCTTATTCAAAATTCGGCGCAAATCCCGGTAGTACTCCACCGAATGCAGGACCGTAGACCCCGCAGTATTAAATGGCGGCGGCGGATCGGTGATCACAATGTCATACTTCTTCCTGGTCAAAAAAGCGTAGTTTCTCCCGTCATTAATAATTATCCGTCCTTTCTCATAACTGGTTATGTTCTCCTGGTGAAACAAATCCGCCATTTTTGGTACCGACGGTACCAGCTCCACGGCATCAGTTTCAATGCCGTGTTTCAGACTCGACCTGTATGTATTTCCCATGCCCAGCGCCACCACCAGCACCCGCCCCGGACGAGGATGCATTAGTATCGGCAGGTGCGCCATATATTTAGTCAGCCCCACCCTGTGTGTCGTGGCCACCCCGTCAATTACCAACTGCGGCTCCTCTTTTTCCCTTTTCCCCTTGGCAAAAACCGTCGCCGCTTCATCCTCCAAAAACCTGTGCGCCACCCCTTGTACCCCCGCCTCCAAAATCGGCCAATCCGTCTTAAACGGCAGCAGTCGTGCTCGCTTATAAGTCACCAGATAAATCCCCACCAAAAACAGGGCCCCCGCCGCCGCCAGAACCGGCAATTTCCCCCAGCGCTTCTTTTCCCAAGCGGCAAACAGCCATGCCAATACAAAATTAACCACAGCCAATCCCACTATCCCGGCCGAGCTCCCCACCCGGGGAATTAGCACGAAACTCGCCGCAAACCCCCCCAATATCGCCCCCGCTGTATTGCCCAGATATGCCCATCCGATTACCCTTCCCGTCGCCCCCGGCTGGTCAATTACTGACATCACCGCCGGAAACGTCAGCCCAAACAAAAGTGTCGCCGGCAGAAGTCTCATCACCAGCTCCAAATTTGCCGGCATTACCGTCTTATGCATAATAAGTACTGGTATCAGCGCCGCCGCCCCAATCCCCAGCTGCAGCAGGCCAAATCCCCCCCCCCCCCGCCCCACCCATCGTCTACAAACCGGATATACCCAAGCTCCCAGCCCCAACCCCAATAAATAAAACGCCAGAATGGAAGAAAAAGCGTAAACCATTGTCCCCATTCCAGGCGTCAACACCCGAGTCCACAATATCTGGTAGCCAATGGCCACAAACCCGGATACACCAAAACCCGCAACCCCCAACACCAGCTCCGGGGATATTTTCAGCCGGACAGCTGGAACAGCTCTTTCATTTTCAGCCTCGCTTATCTTTATCCGACCCGCCAGAACCGCCACCAGGATATTCAACCCCGCCGCCGCCGCCAGTGCCCCCCCCAGGCCCGCTAGTTCAAACAGCACAAATCCGGCCGCCAAGACTCCCGCCATCCCCCCCAAAGTGTTCACCGCATACAGCCGGCTCAGCGTAACATCCGGCAGTTTAATCTGCATCTGCAAAAACCTCACCAAAAACGGCAGCGTCGCCCCCATCAAGGTCGTCGGCACCAGAATAACCAGCGCCGTCAACGCAAATTTAATTACCAAAAGCTCCGTCGTCACACTCGACCCGTCCGAAAGCCCAAAGTATATCTGCCTGATTACTGAAAACAGCCACGGACTAAAAAGGGCCGTTACCCCCACCCCCGCCTCCAGCCAAGAATACCCCCGCAAAAGAGTTTTTGGTTTAAGCCTGTCCACTATTCCTCCAGCCGCAAAACTTCCGATAGCCAGGCCTCCCAAAAACGCTGAAATTGTCGCCGTCAGCGAATTGGTTGTACTCCCAAATATCAAGACCAGCCAGCGCCCCCAGATTATTTCATAAATCAGCCCCGCCAGCCCGGACAAGAAAAACAATCCGTATATCCGCATGCCCATTAGCCAGTCACCGTAACCGTCTTCCCCACCCACTCGCTTCCCCCTACCAATTTCAACATCAAATCCGCCACATCCGCCCGTGATATCGTATCCGTCTTGGCTATTTCCATATCCTCCCCCACTCTATACTTTCCCAATCTTGGCCCATCAGTCAAAGTCAATGGCCGTACGATCGTCCACTCCAATCCGCTCTCCCGCACCATCCGCTCCTGATTCATTTTATCGTCAATCGCCGGCTTTAGCATTTTCATCGTCTCCTCCTCCATTCCCTCCAAAAACTTCACTCCCGCCTCGGACCCGCTCATGGCATACGAACTCTGCACCACCAGTCTCCTTACCCCGTGCTTTCTCATGGCAGAAATTACATACCCCGTCCCCACCGCCATCACATTATCCTCGCCCCCCGGTTTAGGCCCCAGCGCCACAACCACCCCATCAGCCTCATCTACCGTTCTCTCCACCGCCGTCTCATCCAGCACATCTCCCTGGACTATCTGCAGCTTTGGGTCATCCATCGTCATTTTTCCTACATCCCGCACCAGCCCCACCACTTCTATCCCCTGACTCAGTGCCTGCTCCACCACCATCCTTCCTGTTCTCCCCGTTGCCCCGAATACCGATATCTTCATGCTGGCTAAATAATACCACATCAAGCGGTCATTCCCTCAAACTCTTTGTATAGTTTTGAAATCTTCGGATCAATCACCAGTCGGCAATACGAAGCGGTTTTATTGTTTTCGTAATAATCCCTATGATACCCCTCGGCCCTGTAAAAATTTTTCAGTGGTACCACTTCCGTCACTGCTCCCGTAACTTTGCTTTTTGCGCCCCTCGCCGCCTTTTCCTGCTCCTCGTCATGGTAAAAAATCGCCGACCTGTACTCCGTCCCCGCATCTGCTCCCTGCCGATTCAAACTCATAGGGTCATGCAGCTTAAAAAATACTTCCAGTAGTTGCCGATAAGAAATTATCTTCGGGTCGAATTTTATCCTTACCGCCTCTGCCGCCTCCGTCCTCTCGCTATATACCTCCTCCCAAGTTGGATTTTCAACCAGTGAATTTGCATACCCCGAAGTCACTTCACTAACTCCCTTCAATCGTCTAAAAATCGCCTCCGTACACCAAAAACACCCTCCCGCCAAAGTCGCCGTTTCCGCTTGACCTTTTCCCCCAGACATGTTTATTATTATATATGGACTACGCCAAACGCCCCCTTTGGCAATGGATTCTTCTTTACCTGGTTATCGGCGGATTAGTCTACGCCGCCATCTACTACTTCTACTTCGCCAAAAAAGGCGGCTACCCCGCCCCCCCATCCGCCCCCTCCCAAACCCAAACGCCGTCATCCTGGACTATCCCCCTCTCCACCCAAAACGACTCCGGCCAATCCGGCCAAGCCGTCATCACTGAAGAAAATGGGCAACTTCGCGTCGTCATCACCCTCACTGGCTCTCCCCCCGACTCCACCCAGCCCGCCCACATCCATCTCGGCTCCTGTCCCACCCCCGGCCAGGTTCAATATCCCTTGACCTCACTCCAAAACGGCCAATCTGAAACCGTCATCAACTCCACTTGGTCCGCCCTCAAAAGCCAGGCTATGGCCGTCAACGTCCACAAGTCCGCCTCCGAAGCCACAGTCTACGTCGCCTGCGGCAATATCTAATCCAAATAATCCTGCAGTTTTTTTCGCCTGGATGGATGTTTCAATTTCCGCAGAGCCTTGGCCTCGATCTGCCGGATCCGCTCCCGGGTCACTCCAAACTCCCTCCCCACCTCTTCCAGAGTCATAGGGTTCTTTCCATCCAGTCCAAATCGCATCCGCAAGACCCTCGCCTCCCGATCAGTAAGTGTAGACAAAACTTCCTCGATATTCTCCTTAAGCAGCTCTTTAGAGGCCGCCTCGATTGGTGTAGGTTGAGAAGTATCGGCAATGAAATCACCCAAAATCGAATCATCCTCATCCCCCACCGGCGTCTCCAAAGATGTCGTGTCCTGGGCAATTTTTAGTATTTCCCGCACCCGGTGAGCCGTCATATCCCCCATCTCATTGGCCACTTCCTCGGCCGATGGTTCCCGGCCCAGCTTCTGCATCAACTGTCTTTGCGTCCGGATCAGTTTGTTTATCGTCTCCACCATGTGCACCGGGATCCGGATAGTCCTCGCCTGGTCAGCAATCGCCCGGGTAATCGCCTGCCTAATCCACCAAGTGGCATAAGTCGAAAATTTATAGCCTTTTCTCCAGTCATATTTTTCCACCGCCCGGATCAACCCTTGGTTTCCTTCTTGGATCAAATCCAAAAGCGACAATCCCCGCATCACGTACTTCTTGGCAATGGACACCACCAATCTCAAATTGCTCTCCGTCAGCTTCTTCTTTGCCCTCCGGTCCCCCTTTTCAATCCTTTGCGCCAGGGCTATTTCCTCGGGCGATTTCAGAAGCGGTATTTTTCCAATCTCCCTCAAGTACATCCGCACCGGATCGGTAGTTACCGCCCCCTCCACTTTAGTCAATGCCTCAATCTCTTTTTCCAAATCAGCCACCGACTTTTCACTCTCCTCCAGCTCCTCCTCAGTCACCGTCTCAAACACATCCACCCCCGCATCTAGAAGTTTTGCAAACAACCGATCCAGCTCTTCAATTTTTTCCTCGGCGTCCGGATAGACTCCCAATATCTCGTCCAGAGTCAAAAAACCCTGATGCTTCCCTTTAGTTATCAGCTTATCCGCAGTCTCCGACATTTTCACCATAAAAAAAGAGCCCTCTGTCAAATCTAACCTAACTATACGCTTCTATTTATCCTTCGTCAACTCCGCCAATCTCTTTGTCAACACCATCACGTCCCCCTCCTCCGCCCCAATCTGCTCTCTAATTGCCACTTCCTCCAGTTCATCCATCGCCCGCATCCACTCTTTTTCCGACCACTCGTCTTCCAAAAACACCAACCCCTCTATCCGGCTCCTCAACTCCGCCGGCAGCTTTCTCACGTCCTTTTTCTCCTCCAATTCAGCCGCCACTCTTTTCCAAAACTCCGTCTTAAACCACTTCGCCGCCTCCCTCAATTTATCAAAAGCCTTCGCGTTCACCGCCAGCCCTACCAAGTACTCCTCCACCACCTCGCGTCGTGTCTTTTTCGCTTGCTCAATTGGCAATTGATTAGAATCTGGAAATTTGGAATTAGAAGTCTTTTCCATCTGTTTCCTCACATCTTCCTCACCCACCCCCAATACCTCCGCCAGTTTCTTGATGTAATGCGCTTTTACAATCTCGTCACTGATCTTGACCCAAATCGGCAGCAGTTCCTGCCCGATTTTCTTCTTGCCTTCCACCCTCAGACCAAATCTTTCCACCGCCGATTCAATATAAAAGTCGTACACCGGTATCGCCTCTCCCACCGCCTTCTTCCACTCCTCCGGGTTCGCGGTCGCCATCTCCCCCGGGTCTTTCACTCCCCTCAATTTCACCATTTTTATGATAAACCCCGCCTTATCCGCCACCTCTATCCCCCTTCTTGCGGCCGCATCTCCGGCAAAATCGGTGTCCAGAGCCAAAACCAATGTATCAGTCAGCCTCCGCAGCACCTCCACCTGCCTCTCGGTCAGCGCCGTTCCCCCGATCCCCACCACATTTCTTACCCCCGCCTGCCAACTGGGAATCAGGTCCATCTGTCCCTCAACCGCCACCGCCCACCCCTCTTTTTTTATTTCGCTTCTGGCCGAGTCCAGCCCATACAACAGCTCACTCTTGCGATAAATCTCCGTCTCCGGCGTATTCACGTACTTTCCTCCCGCCTTCTCATCTGCGCCAGGCATTTGTCTACCCGCAAAACCAAATATCCTTCCCCGCCCGTCTGCCAAAGGGAACATTATTCTGTTCCTAAACCTGTCATAATTTCTCCCTTCCACTACGAGCCCGGCTCTCCTCAAATCATCCATCTTAAAATCTTTTTTTTTAGTCAAATATTTCACCAAAAACTCCCATTCTTCGGGCGCGTACCCCAATCTGAAGGTCTCCAGAGAGTCTTTGTTTATTCCTCTCCCCCGTAAATACTCCAAAGCTTTCCTCCCCGCCTTATGTTTCATCAATAAGTAATGGTACGCTTCGGCCGCCAAGGTATTAATTTCAATTAGCTTATTTCTTATCTCCTCCCCCTGGCTGGGTCGATATGACGTCAGGGTTACTCCCGCCCTGCCCGCCAAAGTCAAAAGCGCCTCCCCAAACTCCATGCCCTCGATCTTTTGCAAAAAACTATATACGTCGCCCCCCTCCCCGCATCCGAAACACTTATAAATTTGCAGCTCCGGGTTGACCATAAATGATGGCGTTTTTTCCCCATGGAACGGACACAACCCCTTATAATTTCTCCCCGCCTTCTTCAACATCACATGTTCCGAAACTATCTCCACGATATCGACCTTATTTTTTACCTCTTCTACTTGATCCATATATCTTGATCCACAAATTCATCCACCTTCACTTTATCATCCACCGTCAACTTATAATCAAACCCTTCTATCCCCGGCTGACGCTTCACCAGAATCTTATACTCTCCCGCTCTTACACTCTTATACTCTATTTCCGCCCTTACCTTCTCGCCCACCGACACAATCACCCAAAATCCGATTATTTGCAATTCGCCTCTGGGTTCCACTACATACATATCGTCAGTCATCGACTGCCTTAAAGAATTTGCCGTCGCAAAATCTTCCGGCCCTGCTTTTCGCAGTACCCGGTCCCCCATCTTGACGGCTTTAACATTGTGACTGGAAGGAATTACCACCCGCACATAATTCCGATAATCTCCGCCCCAAAACACCGGCGGCAGCGGATGCCTATAGTCTCCGCCGTTTTTCCAAGTCACCGTCACTTTCTCATCCCCGCCACTCACTTCCTGGTCAATCAATCTTGTCACACAACAGTTCGCCTTATTCGCCCCCAAGTTGCTCTCCACGATATACATATAGTCGCTATTTTTATCCCATTCGTCTTCCAACCTCCCTCCCCACCCTAAACGCCCAATCGCAGTTTCTAGCTGCCCGTCTCTCATCCACACCAAGACTTGTTTCCTTCGCAGTTGCTCATTCATTAGATCAATTAGGTTAATTAGACCAATTAGGTTAATTTTCTTAACCTTCTCTATCATCTCCTTACTCACTGCGCCCAAAAAATCCCTCTTCCCGCTCGATCCCGGAAACCATCCCCATTCAGCATTTGTTTGAGCTAGTGAGTAAAAATTTTGTTCAGTCACAGTTTTTCCATAATCCTTCACCTCGATCGGCCCCAATACCTTTAATAACTGCAAAACTACCAACTGATTAACTGCCACTACTCCGTCGGCAGACGGTTCTCCCCCTTGGTCCAAAAACCAGGCCACCGTCGCCGCCGCCGAGGCAAAATCTGGATCCCAGTTACTATCCCTCAGCCACCAATTACCAATCCTGAAAGCCTCTTGTATTGGATACGGCGGCTCCACATGTCCCGCAATCTGTCCATCTGGCACGTAAATGTCCTGGATTTTTATCTCCTTTATTCCCCGCTCAGTACTAATCTTAGCGTAGCTTCCCATAAACCCCCCCGTCGCCCGCAATTCATAATTATTCTGCAGAAGCACATAATACGTCTTGCCATTTATTAAGTTCTCAATATCACCAATCACGGGCACGCCAGATATGCACCACTTAAACAGCTTGAAATCCCCGTTCATAACTCGCAACTCATTATTCATGATCCGCCTGAATACTCTTGCCCCGCTCCACCCGCACATACCAGCTATACCAACAAACAACCCCAAACTACCAAAACCTATAAACAGCACTCTCTTCATCTTCATAAATCATTCTACCCGCAATTTCCCCGCACCCGCCACTTGCACACTCCAACTTGTGCATCACAATCAACTCAGGTCTCCCCCGAGTTATTGGAGCAAATCCCGTCAACCCTCCTACCAAATCTTTCCCATGCCACCAGCTGTAATACATTCTCACCGACTCCCTCTCATCTCCCCCCACAGGCAGTTCCCCTATTACTCGTTCAGGCCGGGTAGTCAGCCATCGGTAAACTTTCGGCAAATCTTTTTCCCCCGGCAAATTTACATACTTCGTCAAATGTGTCCCTCCAATTACAGCCACTACCAGCGCCCCCAACACTCCAAAAATATTTCTCGCTTGGTACCTACTCAGCGCGAGAGCGACAATCCCGCTCCCCGCCCACCCCGCCAGCCATATCCATCTCGATGGCGTCCGAAAGGCTCCCCAGCCCGGTACCACATAATAAGCCGCCGCGTACGGCAGCGGCACCGGATACTTTCCGGCAATCTTCACCGTCCTCCCCTGCCATTTAAGTACCGGCCCCATCGCCATCACCAACCCCACAACCACTACCGCTAGCAGCCATCTATAATTTCCCTCTCCTACGGCGAAGCCGCGATCCGCAGGTGAGAATTTAGGAGAGGGATTAGAGTGAGGTATTATCAATTTGAGTAACGCCACTCCAAACAAAACGAAAAGCCCCGGACTATAAAACTTCCCCCACAAATCATCCACGCTCATCCCCCCATTCGCCGCGTCCCGAATCGTCCTCACAAATCCGTTTTCTCTGGCCACCCGTGAATACACTCCCACCACCGGCCACATCACCCCCCCCGCAACAAAAATAAAAACTAAAAAATTAAGAACAACATGTTTATTTAAAATTAAAGACCTGCCCGTCCGATAGGCGGGTTTAAAATTTAAAATTACATATATCGCTACCACGGTGGCGGCAAAATAAACAGGTAAAATTGACTCCCATGCTTGTAATCCCAACAACACCGCACCCATCAACCCTTTCCACCATCTACCCCCCTTCAACCAACTAAACATAAACCACAGACCCACTAACCACCATTGCATCGTCCAGGTGTGCAAATGCACCTGATATTCCCACCGGATTTGCGACAACCCAAACGCCACGGCCCCTACAGTCGCGCCCCATTTATTTCCGAAAAATTCCACCCAAATTTTATAGATTATTATCATCGTCGCAATCTGTCCCAAAGCCATCGCCCACCCCGACGCCACACCCGGATTTTTACTCAAAATGACAGGGATAATTCCCTCGATCGCATCCAGCCCATGTAAGTCTGAATAGGCCAAAACATCTCTATTTGGGTAATAAATATTCCCTTGGAAAAGCGTGTTTTTACACTCTCCAGGAATCCGAATACAACCCGTAATAATTTTAACCTGCCGGTTAATAACCCAGTTAATAAACCATCCGTCACTTCCAAAGTCCGCCACCCGACTCGGATTAACTATCACCGGCCACACACTCCACACCGCCACCCCCAAAACTACACCCACCGAAATAATCTTTTTAAGCCAAAAAGCCATACGGCCGCTGTCATCAAAACTATCACAAATAACTTCGGTCTAAAATCCAGCTGCGTCATCTCCACCGCCATCGCCAGTACCGCCAACATTCCCAACTTTTCTTGCCCCCCCCTCTCTCTTGCCCACTCAAACACCGCCCAAGTCAAGGGGATCATCACCGGGAATATATATCGCAAATCAGAAACGATATTCTCTACCCCCGCCGGAACAAACAAATACACCAGAAAGTTTCCTCCGGCCAAAAAAAGCAGTCTGTTTATTTTTGAATTGAAAATAAAATTTCGGACTACCACCAGTAGTCCGACCAGTGGCCACAACAAGTATTCCGATATTATGGCCTCCACAAACCTAGCCGGATAATTTGTCACAATCATCCACGATCTCTTCTCCGTCATTTTAAAGGCCGAGTCTCCCGCTGGATAAAACGGAAGACCCGTTTCCCAATAATTTCTCGCATACCAAAATCCCCCCACCAAAACCATCACCCCAATAACTACCAATAACTTTCTAAAATCTATTTTCCCAAAAACCAGTGCCGCCGCTATCAACACCCCAGCATACCCTACTCCCGAATACTTCACCCCCATCAAAAGTCCCAACACCACTCCCGCCCCCACCCAATTTTTTCTCTCCAACATCAAAAAACTCCCCGCCCAAAATACTGCCAGCCAAATATCCACAGTCTGCGTCGGTATCAACCGGACCACGCTCGGCCACAAACACACCGCCGCCGCAAACAAATTCCCGCCCAACCGTCGGCAAACCAGAAATAACACCACCCACCCCGCCACGTTATATAAGTTCAAGGGGATTCCCAACCTTATAAATCCGGCCAAAATCATCTCGCCCGCCGCGGGATAATATTCCAGCAAATTATCAAATTGTCCCCACTTCCCCTCCAATATATTTCTAGCAATCGGAATGTGATACGCCAAACTATCCCCCTCCCACGGCTCAGTGGTCACCCCATTCCACACAAAATATCCCAATACCAAGATCCAAATCCAAATAGCAGCTTTTGCCAGATATTGCACCGGCGGAAGGGGGGGGATTCGAACCCCCGGTGAGCTTTCGCCCACACACGCTCTCCAAGCGTGCCGATTAAACCGCTCTCGCACCCTTCCCCGAAATGCATTTTATCACTGTATAATCAGCCAGTGTCTAGCCAGCCATTCCCCTTTTACCCCCGCATCCCAAAAAATAAATTCCGCGCCTGGAACGAAGTGATGTTCATCCGCTACAACAACGAACGGGTCTATCATCACTCCAATCCTTTTATTCGCTTCGTGGAAAGAAAACGGGTCCAAGCTATCATCAAACTTCTCGCCCCCCTCTCCCCATCAGATCGCATATTAGCCGCCGGTTGCGGCGAAGGCTACGTCGAAAATTTCATTCCCACCGGACTCATCACCCTGGTGGATATCTCCCGCGAGGCCATTACCCGCGCCAAAATCGCCTCTACAAATCTACATCGCAAAAAGTTTCTCATAGCCGATCTCGAACGCCTCCCCATCCCCTCCAACTACTTCGATAAAATCGAGTGTTCCGAAGTCATCGAGCACGTCTATTCTCCTGCCAATCTCCTCAAAGAACTCCGCCGCGTCCTCAAGCCAGCCGGCTTCCTGGTCATCACCTTCCCCAACGAACCCCTCATCAACTCCATCAAAAAAATCCTCATCCGCTTCCGCTTATTTCACCTCTTTTTCCCCAACATCCCTCCGGACATGACCGAAGAATGGCACCTGCGCTCCTATGACCTGGTATCATTCCAAAAAGATTCTTCGCCTTACTGGAAAATATCAGCCGTCAAAGGCATCCCCTTCGATCTTCTCCCCCTGCGCTACGTCCTCAAGTGCCAAAAATCACCCTGACGGTCTTCTATACACAACTGCCGTCTCGTCCTCATATATTTTGTCCCACCCCAAATTATCCATTTCCTCCCAAAAATCCTTGATCTTTTCATCACGGCCCCCAAACACTGCCGGCAGCTTAATATTCCACACCATTCGACCCGGCTTTTTCCGCGGCCACAAAACCACTTCGACGTCATATTTATTAAATATCTCACCCAGGGTAATCTCGTCCTCCCCGATACCCAAGTACTCCCTAAACACATAGCCCGTTTCCCCAGGTTTCTCGTCCCCCACAAAATTAGACATCCGCCCGTCGATGTACACCTTTTTCTCAGGGTATTTCCAAATCAAATACCCTCCCCAGCCATAGTTAGAAAACAAGTTGCCCCGGTAATCTAGCGTCCGCAAATACTCCACCGTCCTCACCGGATAATAACCCCTTTCTCCCGTCAGCATATACTCTATCCCAAAAAGCGCTACCTCTACTCCCAAAAGGACTCCCGCCAGCCCCGCCAAAAGCCTATACACCACTCCAAACCTTTTTCCATCAGACTCCGCCCTCAGCCTCCCCACCCCCTCCGCCGCCAGAGGTACCCCCATCACTGCAAATAAGGCCATGTTCCGCAAAGAGGCCGTTCCCGCCCACGCCAAAAACGCCGCCACCGCCCACCACTCTCTGCCAATCGCCCTCCTATATCTCCACCCCAACGCCATCGCCAGCACCAAAAGCATCCAAAATGCCAGCTCCACACTCGTATACCACGGCAGCCATTCTTGTATTCCTATCCGCATCAGCTTCCCCCCCCAAATCATCTGCCTCCCCACTTCATAAGCCAATTTCCAACCGTACGGGTTAACCAAAACCGCCAGTGCCCCCAAACCCCCCGCCGCTATATCCTCAAATTCGATCTTTCTTGCCTCCAGCCATCTCCAGCCAATTACAACCGCCGCCGCCGCCAACCCCACCGGCCAGCTCCCATGCAAATTCGCCCACACCGCCATAAGTATCCCAAAAGCCCACCGCCATCTTTTCCAATTCTGTCTATCCAGCATCCGTACCACTACCGCCAAAAGTACCCAACTCAGCACCTGCGGCCTTACTCCGCTCCGTCCCCACAATACTGCCCATCCCAGTATCAATCCCGGCCATCTGTACTCTCTCCATTTTTCCGGCACTGCCGCCTCCAGGGCTAGCATAGCCAACAGCGCAAATACCGCCGCCAGCCCCGCCATACCCGCCCATTCGTACATCCAGTAAATAGCTGCATTTGTCAGCCACTCATAATCCACAAAATAGTAAGACGGCATGGAATAAGAAAACGGCTCGCTTTTTGCCAACCCTTCCGAAACGGTCATCTCCCCCAATCTCAAATGCCACCCAAAATCCGGATCTAACATGATCATCCCCCTTGCAAAAAATGCCAGCCAAACCACCACCCACAGTCCCCTACTTAACCATTTCATACGCTTTTTTCAAGAGCTCCCTTTCGTTGCTATAAGCTAAAAGCTTTAAGCTATCAGCTAGGTTCGCCCATCTCACCTCTTCCGTCTCCCACCCCGGCCCTTCTGGCAGGTCACCCACCCACTCCATCACAAAATACGTGATAAATTTCATCACCGTCTCTCCCTTATCTCTAAAAAATACTTTCAAAGTCGGCAGTTTCTTTATAATTCTTGCCTCAACCCCTCCCTCTTCTCCCACTTCCCTCAAAGCCGCTTCTTCCAAGTGCTCTCCCCCGTCTACCCAACCCTTCGGAAAACTCCACCCGGCATTCCCCCTATATCCTTGGTTCATTTTAGGTCTGCGCACCAACCACCATATCTGCCCGCCCTCCTTCTTATAGACAATCCCCCCGGCACTAAATTCCCGTTTCATCGCGGTATAATTGTACAACGGAAGGGTCGCATAGAGGCCTAGTGCGGAGGTCTTGAAAACCTCTTCCCACCTTTGGTGGGACGTGGGTTCGAATCCCACCCCTTCCGCAAACTTTATGGTATATTACTCCTAATGCCTGCCAAGTCCCCGACTGTCGCCAGAAATGATCTCCAGGAAAAAATTCTCCTCACCTGGCAAGCCCCGGTCCGTCTAGTCGCCCCCGGCAATCGCCAGATCTACACTACCGCCATAGTTATCCTGTCCTTAATCGGCATAATTTTCGCCATCGCCGGCGAATGGCTGTTCATTGCCACCTTAGCCGCCCTCTTCTTTGCCTACTATCTCTGGTCCACTATCCCCCCCGAAAACACCGAGTACTCCCTGACCACCTGGGGCATCCGGGCCCACGGCCGGCTCTATCGCTGGACAGAAATGGACCGCTGGTGGCTGGATACCAAATGGGGTAAACCCCTCCTCTCCATCGACACCCCCTTCCGGTTTCCTCCCCGCCTGCACCTCATCCTCGGGACTGCCAAGACCAAAAACCTCACCGACATCATGGGGAGTTATCTCCTCATGGAAAAGCCCGAGCCTACCCCCATGGACAAAGCCGGCACCTGGCTAGCCGCCAAATTCCCCCTCCATCCCCCCACTCAGTAACCTCAAAGTGTTAAAATTAGCCTCAACCAAGCACCCATAGTTCAACGGACAGAATAGGGCTTTGCGGAAGCTCTGATGACCGTTCGATTCGGTCTGGGTGCACCAGGCTCTTGCCCTGAACTTGCCGAAAGGGCTTGCCCTGAGTGAAATCGAAGGGTGGGGTGCAGGAGTGGCTTAACTGCCAGGTCTCGAAAACCTTGGTCCGGCTTTGCTGGAACGCGAGTTCGAATCTCGCCCCCACCGCTTTACCCTCCGAAGCCCGGGCGTTGGAGGGCAAGCTCCCTTAGCTCAATGGATAGAGTGTCGGTTTCCGGAACCGCAGATGTGCGTTCGATTCGCACAGGGAGCACATGTTAATTCGTATCCTCACTTTCTCTACCCTCCTCGCCTTTTTTATTATAAACTTTGCCCTTATCGTCGACCGTCCCCTCACCCCGTTCTATACCCACCCCTACGGCAGCGACCTCCCCAATTACTTCACCGGCGCCTCCATCCTCAAATCCGGCTTAGGCACCCGCCTCTACGATCTAGACACCCAATTTCAGTTTCAAAAAACCTTCGTCGCCGACTCCTTCAACCCTTCTTTTCTTCTCCCCTTTCGCGCCCTCCCCCCCACTGCCCTCCTCTACCTTCCCGCCTCCCACCTCCCCCCCCCCCGCGCCTTAGATGCCATCTTTGGCTTCAGTCTTCTCACCCTATCCCTCCTCATCCTTCTCGCCGTCAAAACCATCCCCCACCTCACCCTCCAATCATTATGGCTTCTCGCCCCCCTTTCCTTCCTTCCCGTTACCCTCGCCCTTCTCCGCGCCCAACCCACCATCTTTTTCCCCATCATATTTCTCCTCACCTCTTATTTCCTGAGACAGCGCAAGCCGTTTCACGCTGGACTCTCTCTCTGTCTCTTGTTACTAAAACCCCACTTTTACCCCCTTCCCTTTCTCACCCTCCTTCTTACTACTCGCCAGCCCAAGTTTCTTTTGGGATCGCTCCTCGGACTGGTCACTTTCTTCATCCTTAGTCTTCTTTTCGTCGGCCCCCAAGCTCTCCTCACCTACCCCGGCTTTCTCCAAAAAACCGAAAGCCCAAATTTTGGCTCCCATCCAGAGGCCAATATCAGCCTCCCCCCCCGCGCATCCGCCCTTCTTCTAGCTGGATTTTTCCTCCTTATCGGCGCTTCTCGCCCCCCCGCCGTCACTTCTCTTCTCCTCTCTTCCCTCGTCCTTCCCCTCACCACCGGCCACACCTACCATCACGACCTCACCCTTCTCCTCTTCCCTCTATTAGTTCTCACCCCCCACCACCCCCGCCTCACTCTTGTCCTCTTCTTTTTTTCAAATATCCTCTCCAATTCCCTTCTCTACCTCATCCCCTTCTTCCTCTTTCTCCTTTTTCCCTTTCTCCCCATCAAAAATAGTATTTTCGGGAAGTTTCTGCGAAAATACACATCGCTGGAGGATATCCCGAGCGGCTAAGGGGATGGTTTGCTAAACCATGAACGCGCAAGCGTTCGGTGGGTTCGACTCCCACATCCTCCGCCTTCATGAAATCTACCCTCGCCCGCGGCAAAGCCGCCTTTCTGGAATATTACTCCCGGCTCCACCTCGTTCCTGACCTCGAGTCTTACCTCACCGCCAAAAATCCCCCGGTTCTCCTCGTCTCTCCTCTTCATGAATCCGAAACCAAAAAGGAATTTGCCAGTCACCACCTCTCTTGGCACCCTCTCGATTGGTTCCCCCACACCATTTCTTGGCCGCCGGAAGTTAAAATCGGCACCCCGTTACCCGGATTCCAGCCAGGCTGGCTCTATTCTCTCAATCCCTCCTCTCTCCTGCCGGTCTTAGCCGTCAATCCCCAACCGGGAGACACTATTCTCGACGCCTGCGCCGCCCCCGGCGGCAAGACTCTCGCGGCAATCAACTTACTCTGGCCCAAAATCCCCCATTTAATCTCAGCCGACGCCTCCCTGCCCCGCTTCAAGCGCCTGCGTACCACCCTCAAACTATTCGGCTTTCCCCAAATTGTCACTCTCCACTCCCCCGTCCAAGCCCTTCCCTACAAACTCGCTGAACAATTTGACAAAATACTCCTGGACGCCCCTTGCAGCAGCGAAAAACACGTCTTCAATTCCAAACGCCACTTAAAAATCTGGTCCCCCAACCGTATCGCTACCCTCTCTCATCTCCAAAACCTTCTCATCACCACCCTCCTTCCCCTCCTCAAACCCGACGGTCAATTGATTTACAGCACCTGCGCCTTGTCTCCGGCCGAAAACGAAGACATTGTCGCCGCCTCTCTCGCCAAGCACCCCGAACTCACCCTAACCAAACCACCCCAAAGATACACCGATCCCCATTCTCAATTCGACCCCATGTTCATCGCTACTTTCGAAAAATCGAAATCTCTGCCGGAATCATAGTCAAGCCCGCCATCTCCCACACCAATTTATCGCCAAATACCGAGTACCACCCCCACGCTGGTTCAAATCTCGCCACCCGCACATACCCCTCATCTGCCAATCTCTTTAATATCTCCTTCTTTCTCGATTCCCTTAAGTACTTCACTTCAAAATCGCCGTTCACAATCACCACTGTCTCCGGCCAATCCTTGTTCTCCAGGTACACCTCTCTCACTTTATACTCCGGCTCATACTCCTTCTCATACTGCCCCCCGTAAAAATCACTCACTAGCACATCCGGCAACCGTTGGTAAATAGGAATGTTTTCTATCCCCACCTCGCTTCCCCTCGGGATATTTCTCCTCATCCATCCCGCCGCCGCCTCCCGCGGGTCATCGCCCATTTTTATCGCCCACCATCCCAAGCCCATCACCATCTGCCAGCAGACTATTCCCACAATTGCCCACTTCCACTTAAGCTTATTCAAAACTTCCATCGCCCCCAGCGCCAAAAAAGGCACCACCACCATCGACCTATTCCCCCCTCCCCATATCCCCATCGTCAACATGCTCACTACAAACACCACCCCCCCTATCACCAAAAACCGCCGCTTAGATTCCCCCCTGACAATCCACCATCCCCATCCCGCAATTCCCAGCGCATACATCCATCCGAATATTTGCCCCAACTCTTCCCCAAACAAAAAATTCATCCAATGTTTCCCCAAAACCAAGTTAGAGGCATCCGCCACCCTGGTTACAAATACAGATTTTAACCAGGTGTCCCACTGCCCGCCTTTCCCCATAAACACCACGTCCGGTATCCCCAAGCATATAAATATCACCACCGCAATTACCGCCCCGCCCGCCAGCTCCCTCCATCTTTTGGCCTTATCCAAAGTAAACATCCACCAGCCCGCTCCCATCAGGGCAAACAAAAAAATCATGCTGATTTTAATAGTCATCACCATCACCGCCACAACTGCCGCCCACCACCAGTTCTTCCGACTAGGATCGTCTGCATACACAAACATTCTGTAAACAAACATCAAAATCCCCGTCGCTACTGCTACATCGTATTTGTATACACTCGAAAAACCCAGCCACGCCGGAGACAACATCATAAGCCACACCCCTCCAGCAACCGCCATGTTCCCCAGCTTCAACCGCTCCTTTCCAATTCTCGCCGCCAAATACAGGCCCGCCAAGCCCCATATCCACGTACTCACCCGCAATATCATAAACATCTTCCCTTGCTCCACCAGTCCCGTCGCTGGGCTAGTTATCAGGTCAGAATTTACCACTCCCGTCACCACCCATGGACCGATCCACAACAATTCCAGCAGGTAATATCCCAGAGTCCCCCACGCCGCCCCCTCCACACTAATAGTTCCGTGTCTGACAATTGCCCGCAGCGCTTGTGTCCCATGCCACTCATCCATAAAGTAGCCAAACATCCGCCCCGGCTTGGGTATCCCCCAGCTCCCCACCCCCGCCATCAATATCAAATACACAACAAATATCGGCAGCAAAGTCCTGCGCATAAGCCAGATTATAAAGCTACCTCGCCAATACCCACCCCCACACCTTTTTCACTCCCCCTTTCCGCAAAGTCTTGACACATTCCCGCATCGTCGCTCCCGTCGTCCACACATCATCAACAAGTAAAATATTTTGAGGAACTGAAAATTTGGAATTTATGGCGAAGGCTCCCTCCATCGCCTCCAGCCTCTCTGCCCTGCTTCTTCCCGCCTGCGGCTTCGTCTCTTTAACCCTTGTCAATAAGTCTCCTACTTCCAGATTGAAATTTCTACTTAGACTTAGACTGATTACCTTGGACTGGTTAAACCCTCTTTCTCTGTTCCTCTTCGGATGCAGCGGCACCGGCACCACCTTCGGCCTCACCTCAATAAATTCCAAAAATTTGAACATTTCAAGTTTATTTAGAAATTCGAAATTAGAAATTAGAAATTCCAAAACATCAAACTGCCCACTATATTTCGCCCTCGTAATTATTTTCCTCGTAACCCCCTCATACGCCCACAAGCAAACCAGTCCCTCCATCTCCCCCTTACAATATGTATGTCTCAACCCATATCTGGAATTCCGCCCGCACACTGGGCAAATCTGTTCCTCCTCCCACATTCCCACCTCGCAATCCCGGCACACATAGCTTCCCCACCTTCCGCAATTCACACATTTTTTGGGAAAAATTAAACCTAGAAAATCCACTTACTCCAATATACCTCTCCCCTAACCCCTCTCCACAATTGTGGAGAGGGGAATAAAAGGGGTAAGGTGGCAAAAATCGCTCAACTATGCTATACTCACGACTAGTTCAGGGGATGACGGGATTCGCTGAATTAGCCCTTTGAAAACACGTCAAGCCGAGTTTGAACCATACTCGTAAAACAGGCTCAAGCACAAGTGTCAAAAAGAAACTGACACGCGTAGCCAAAGCCCTCTTTAGAGAGCCGAACTACGCTTCTCGTTATCTTTACGCTTAAGCGTGATAATGAGCATCCCAAAGCTCCTTTCTCGACTGCAGCCTGGGGTGACAACCAATCGAGATGCCCCCGCCAAGTCTGACTAACACCAAAGTGGGGAAAGACTAGTTAGTCAAAAACAACAAGCTTGTACAAACGTGTCTCAATCCTAATTCACACGGGGGTTCAACTCCCCCCATCTCCACCAAACGCTCTTTTTCACCCTCGCAGTCACGAATAATGGCTATAGGAAGAGCCAAACTAGCGGTTCCAAATCCTGAACGGTAATCATACTTGGGTCTCTCATCAAAATACATATCCGCGATGATTCTCTTGTCTTCATACTCATCACTATTCCACATCGCCAAGGGGTCTTTTAGTGTTTCCATCACTCTTCTAGAAGCGGTTCCAAACTGTTCATCGGTGTATCTCTGACCCTTATCCTTAACCTCCAATTCAGTCTTCTTAGCCATTAGCGACTTCAACTCTTTCTCGTAGTTTTCCACTAGCGTCTCATCCGATGTTCTTGCCACCCTGGCTGTCAAATTAGTTATCAAACCATCAAGCACGGCTGTCTTTCTGTCAGTCTGTACTATAACTGCCGTCTCCTCCAATTTCTTCTGTACCCATATATCCAGCAACACATCAGCAGCCAAATCAAACGCCCCTGCTGGCACTTCCTGTTTCTTAAGTAACACCGCAAAATCACCCTCCAACGTCTTCCTGGCCATAGTTTTATACCTGTACTGGCAACCCACAGACTTGCACCAATAATTCGGATACCTTTTATTCCGTCCTGTATTCCAACTGGCAGTCAAAGGCTTCCCACAACCCATACAAGCCACTATTCCTCTCGCAGGAAAGTCCAGATTGTAATCATTCCTTAGCCTAGGTTTTCTCTTTCCCCGCAATATCTCCTGAACAGTCTTGTAGGTCTCCAGTGAAATAAATCCTTCGCCTCTCCCTTCCCTCAGAGACACTCCCCAAGGTAAATATTCAACCCATCCTGTGTATAAAAGTTCAGTCAAAATATCATTCACGCCCCGTAGTGATAATTTCCTATCAATTCCATGTTGCTCATATTTGCGTAGGATGAATCTTCTGACCTCATCCAGTGTCAGTAACAATCCATCCTTGTACCCCTCAATCGCCTCTTTCAGTATTCCTGCTATTGGCTCCACTGGCATAGGCACCTTTCCATAAGCCTCCGTCTTTATGTGCTTAAGTCCAGGAGGTGAACAAAATGGCCAACATCCCATTTCCAATCTAGCCTTCATTTTCTGAATCACCTGCCTTTTATTTTGATTCCTTTCCAACTCAGCATGCGCAGCCATTACAGTCTCCACAAACTTTCCATCGGGCGTATCTTCAAACCTGAAATTAGGACTCTCAACCCTTCCATTCCTGCTGTAAATTTCCTTTTTAAGGGCAAAGTGAACCTCTGTATCCCTTGCGAACCTTTTCAGGTCATCAAAAACAACTACCACCTTCTCGGGTTCCACTAAGTACTGCTCTAAGCAAGCTAAAACTTGTTTCATTCCCGTTCTCTCAAACAAACCACCACTTTCTCCCTCGTCCCGAAACACGTCAATTGTTTGATATCCCTGACTCTTGGCATAGTTTCTGCACCTTTCCTCTTGGCTTTCCAAACCATGTCCCTCTTTAACCTGCCTATCCGAACTCACACGGCAATAAATAATCGCCTTAGTCATTTAATCCTCCCCTCTAAAGTGTCAACAATCCGCCCACACAGGGTGTACAGGAAATTTAGCACCTGCTCGACTTGCTTATCGCTCATATTTTCAGCTTTCTTGCCCAGCTTTAATCTGGCTTGTTTTATTGTGATATTTTGGGTCATTTGCCACTACAAAATTGCTTGTAATGGCGTCCGAAATTATCACTCTGACCCTTTTGGGGCTTTGCTCACCTTGCCTACGCTAGAAGTTACCAACTAAACGTAGATGCGAAACAAAGACGCTATTTTTTATCTTTTTGTTTTGATTGGATTTCTTTTATTTTGTCTAAACCAGACGCAATATTTATTGAATCTAGAAACTTCCTCAACTGGTCTCTATCCACTCTTTCTTCATTTAATTGCCAAGTCAAATGCCCATTTTCGTCACGACCTGCCTTCTGAATCAATTTTGCTCTGGATAATGCCGTTATCTTCCCCCCTATTTCAAAAGACCCAGGCCTAAGCCCACTTGCTCCAGAAATCATGGTTTGCGATATCAGCGGTTTTTCGGTCAATTCCTTCAACAACTGTAATTGGTCTCTCCGCCAACCTCGAAGCAGGGCGTAGTTATATTTCTCATTGTCATTCTGTTTAGCCATACCAAACCATGGTAGACCATAGAAGACTATAAGTCAACAGGGAAATTTTCCTATTTGCATATTAGGTTAAACTTAATTTATGTCATCCTCCCCTAAACACACCAACTCATCCTCTCAACTCAAGCAAAAGGAGTCTACTAATAAAGTTGCAGCAACATCACCCATTCCAGAACCCATCCAAGTTATATTTTTTCGAAGTATGCCGCCAACAATGAGTTCCCCTATTAACCAGGAGGGTACTAAAAGATAGCGACATTATGCTATTATTAGCCAAGGTATGAGCGACACAGGTATAAAAGAAACCGAAATCGTAGACAAAACCAAGTCTGTCACACGTGAACAGCTGTGAAATCTATCACAACAGTTGCAAAAGAAGGACAATGATGGGAAAAACACCGAATTTGAAGCTCAATATCCCGACAGGTTCTGGGGCAAAATGGGAAAAGTAAAATGGGATGTCCAGTTTACCAAAGAAGGAGCAGAAGGTAAGGGTGAAACCTTCAAAGTTGCAGAAAACGGTCAAACCACCGAAGTCAAATCAGTCGCAAGAGTCTGGATGACTCAAATGGACAACCAAGAGGGTAAGGGTAACGCTGTCTGTTATCTATTGGGTGAAAATGGCCAATGGTACAAAGAAACTGCCAACAAATACCGCTACGTCGCTGAAAAGAACGCTAATTACTGGGATTTGAAGAAACCAGAAGGAGTGGAAACAGACGAACAACAAGTGATGCTTCAGGGATTATTGGGCGAAGTTAAAGGAACCGATAAACCAGAACCCAAAGACACCCGTAATCAGACCAGAACTATTACTTTTACCCAAGTGGTGGTATCATAAGTTTATGGCTGGAGAAACAGAAACAGAAAATATTGCCCTGGAAAGCAGTGTTCGTGAGTTATCAAGTCTAAGGAAAGATGGCACAGCCCAAGCTGGTGAGAGAGCCTTAAAATTAGCCTCCGATTGCGTAGGTATCCTTTTCAAAGGAGAGCCAGAACCGCCTACTGAAGAAGGAAAATTAGCCAAAATAGCAGGAGAAGCTCGCTTTGCTGCAGGCAGAAAAGTTCAAATCTGGGGAACCGAAGGTAAGTGGAGTGTTTGGATTGATGGAAACGACACAGACAAAGCTGACCCTAACCTGGAAGAAAAGAGGCAGTTAATTCAGAAAGCATGTGACGCTGGATTAAGGAATCAATCAGGTGACGTAGCCAGTAATATTGCCGTAACAGAAGTAGCCAAGGTCAAAGTAGAAGAAGATTTATTATCTATGGCTGGAGGCCGTGACTTGTCCACACCAAGAGAAAAAGCTGATGTCATCCATCCAAGACTAGTTGAGCTGCACGCCAAAGAACAGCAAGCCAGGTATTGGACACTAACCAATAGAACAAATTTTGACGAAGTTCCTCAAGTCGTGAGAGTACACGAAACTAGAGATAAGGTTCGGGCTGCAAACTAACCAACTAACGATACATCGGCCACTTTCCGCCCTTTCCTTGGTTCTTCTGGTACCCACCATCCTTTTGCCACAGGGGATGGCATATGGTTAGCCAAAATCTCAAAATAATAAGACGTAAACAACTCTCTTCTCCTATTGTCCAGCCTACTACTCATCCAGTAAACTAGCCACGAAAACACCAAAAAACATTAAGTCCACCACCCATAAAATCTAAACATATCTAAATAGATGCTATAAGACCTATAATACTCAACAAGCGCTTGTTTTTACCAATCAATACTGACTAACAATTTTAATTCCCCCTGTCTACCATGTTTCATATAACAATATGTGTCTTAATAAACAGGGTTAAGCTGCCAATTTAGCCTCAGTTCCCGCCTCTTCTGGCTCTGATTTAGGACTGAATACCAGCGAAAGAGGTAATCCACCACTTGGTTCCAATTATTCTCCAGCATCTCCACTCTTCGCCTTCGCTTTCAGCTCAGGCTTCGAAGTGGCACAGCCACACTCCTCTATCAGACCTTTTAAACAATTGCGAAGAGTGCCCATAACGTAGCCCTTAGCGAAGTGGAACCGCAACATACTTTAAGATTTCTGTCCTGGAAGCCATATCTCTAAATTGGCTTTTGCCTAAAAGTCCGGGAGAAGATAGAATTTGGGAGTATGTTCGGAGACGACGAGATATACCTGGGCAGAATTCACCCCAAAGACGCCCAGATCCTGAAAGAGTTGACAGAACCTCGAAACTGGGACTACGGCCGATTCAAACGGGTCATGGTCGCTTTGGGAATTGTGGGAGGAGGTCAAGCGATCCCGGCTCCCAACAGGCCTGAATCGATCCATTTACAAGGATTGCGGCCTTTTGTTGATGGATTAGTAGCCAAAACGACACAAGGACAAGATGAGCACGCCCAGCCAGTTTTTGCGGATACGGAGAAAAAAAGTCTCGTCATGGGCAGGATAACTCGAGGTTCTGGTGACAGCGTGAGACTTGATGTTAAAAAGGCACCAGGAAGAGAACCCCACCAGAGATTAATCGGCAGCGTACACACCCACCCCACCGCCACAGGTAGAGAACTATCCCACGGCCTAAGCGGCCAAGACTATCGTACCCTCCTTTCCGGCCCCAACCAGCAATTCATGATGATAACTTGGGGTGATGAAAATAAACTGTTGATTCTCAAAACTTCGGCCACCCCAAACAATCTAAAACCTGCTCAGGTAAACGCTAGGGTAAAAACATGCGAGGAAGAATTCCTGCAGAGCGGTACTGCCTACTCCATGAGCAGTGTAGTCGAGTTTAATAAAACGGTCTGCACAGAGTTTGGCCTAACCATGTATATCGCGGACAAACAAAGCCGAGACCTATTCAACCGGGTAAATGTAGTCTAGAACCCCCATCTCCACCAAACTACTTCCACTCTCCTGCTCTTCTACTCTCCCGCTCTTTTATCACCTCTCTCTTCTCATACTTCCTCTTCCCCCGGGCTAATCCTAGCTCGATTTTTACCAAACCGGATTTGGTATAAATCGCCGTCGGGATCAAGGTCAGCCCGCCCGACTTCATCTTGGTTTGCAATCCCAAAATCTCTTTCTGATGCAGGAGTAATTTTCTCGTCCGCATCGAGTCGTAATTTGCATTGTCGGCGTGCTTATACGGAAAAATCTGCATCCCTGCTAACCACACTTCATGCTGTCCTCTAAATTTAGACGGCCCAATCTTCGCGTGCGCACTTCCAAATTCCACTTGTCCCAGCTTTGCCGCTTTTACTTCCGGCCCCGTAAGTTGTACTCCCGCCTCAATCCTGTCCTTAATTTCATAGTCAAAACGTGCTTTCCGGTTCTCAACTCTCATTGTAAATTAAAGTTGTATCTCCCATATCTTACTTCCTGCCAGCAAATAAATCTTGCCCCCGCCCTCATCCGCCACTATATCCGTCGCCTCTTTTGCTTGCTCTACCACATACTGTCCGTCGTATCCCCCGGTCTTTCCAATTACCACCACCCTCCCGCCCCTCTCGTCCAGCACATACAATTTCTCAGCCGCATCATCGGTGTAAATTGCGTTCCCTCCCAAATCCTCCATTCCAGTCACTTCAAACTCCTGCCCCACCCCCCGGCTGTACTTTTGAATCTTGAGCCTCGAGTCTTGAGCTTTAGTCATCACCCATATATTTCCATCGACAGTCATCCCCATCGCCTCACCATCCAAAACCTGGCCTTCCCCCAGCCAGGCGCTTTTGCTTCCAAAACCCTTGTCAGTCCCTCTATACACCCATATTTGTTGTTTCTGCCCGTCCAGCAAATAAATGTTTCCCGCCCATATCTCCATATCCACAATGCCTCCCCACTCACTGTCAGTTGGAACTTGCAGCTTAGAATTCGATGTTTGCACCACCCCCGCCTCGGTCAACACAACCGTCTTTTCTGGGTAAAAAGCTGTCAGCTTTCCCCCCTCCGCTTGCGCAATAACTTTACCGTTGTTTTGCTTCAAACTTACGGCTATCACCCGCCCCTCCTCGCTATCCAGTACCACCAGTTCCCCCTCCTCGCCCTTAACCATCCTCGCCCCCTTCATTCCTTCTCTCACCAATCCCAAGTCCACTACTTCTCGGGCTTCCACTCGCCGCACCCCCATCGCCTCTTCCCTCACTCTCTCCAGCTCACTCTCAATCTCTTCGATCCTCGCATCTTTTTCTTCTTTCACATCCAAAGCCTTTAGTCCCGAGGCCACTTCTTGCACCAGTTCCCTTGCCCTCACCGGATTTAGCTCCACCATCGCCTTGGCCTCATCAAACTTAGCTCGTATCTCAAGAATTCTCTCCTCCACTCCGCTTTGCCTTCTTTCAGTCTCCCTTCTCCATACTCCTCCCCCGCCAATGACTGCCGCCGCCAGCACCAAAAACCCCACTCCCGCCCACACCACCCTCTTCTTATTATTGCCCCCGGATCTCGAATCATAAGTCCTGATTCTCGGCATATTTCCTCCCAGCCTTTTCCACCAACTTATTCGCGACCCCTTAACATCATTCGAAACTTGAGCATTTTGATTTAACTGCTCACGAAGCGGGATCCCTCGATCCAAATTGAAAATTGAAAATTTAATTATTGCTCCCACTGCCCCCCTTCCCCTCTCTCCTCCCCTCACCACTGCCCCCAACTCCTCTGCCATCTGCTCTACACTCCTCCCTCCGCCAGCCACCGCCCGCGCCACTCCCTCTCCCACACATTCCCAAAACGGATTGTTCCCCAGTATCATCAACATTCCCTTTCCCACCTCTCCCACCAGACAGTCACCGGCCGGCAGCCACCCATCCTTTCCTTCCGTCCTTTTCACCCAAACTCGCAAGCTTCCCGCCACACACACCCTTCCTCCCACCTGGGCCACGCATCCACCCTCCCCGCCAAATTCTTCAACTACCACCCCGGCCGCCCGTTTCATTCTCTCCTCCAAACTTCCCTCACCGTGGTACAACTCCCGTACCCGAGTCAGCGCCTCACGTCCCATCTCAGCCCCTCCCGCCAGCGTCATCACCACCGTCAAATCCCCAAAGTCATGCACCTGTCCCCATATCTCCTCCCCGCCCCCTCCCAATATCTTCCCAACTTCCATTATTCCAGTATACATCCACAGCTAAAAACTTAATTCCATGGCGCCGGAGCCATTCACTTACAAAATCACCACCGCCAAAGCCACCAGCCCCACAGCCAAAGCCAAATGCAGCAAAGCCGCCATTTTCCCAAGGTTTCCTATTCTTGAATCAAAAGTCTCCGCCATCACCTTAGCCTCCATAAAAAGAACCACCCCAAACCCGCAATACATTACCATCCCTCCCACTATCAAAAATTTCATCACAAGTTCTACGCTTAAGCCTGTCAGGAATGCCTCCATCATTCCCCCCTCTCTCTCCTTATTTCCAATTCTTCGGAAAGCTCAGAAATAATCCTGATTACCTGATTCGGATACGGCACTCCCCGTCCCTCCGTCGTTTGCCCCTCCGCCGCCGTAGCCACAAACACATCACCATACCTAAATATCGACTTAAATAATCCCCCCGCCACCATCGATGGCTCTTCTATATGGTTCAGGTTGGTGTAAGACACGACCCGAGTTAAGAAATTAACAAAATCGATGTCCACCACCCGCTCATTGGTCACAATAAACACCGAGTAATACCACTTCAAAAATTCATGGATTATAAAAGCAAACACCATCAAGTACCACTGCATTTTCCCCACCAATACCACCCCCGCCGGCCAGCTTCCAAATATTCCTGTCGCCTCAAAAGCTACCGGGACGATAAGCAATATCCCCGCCCAAAACAGCCACTTTATAGTGGTGATGGGATGCGCCCGCAGCAGTAGTACTATCTCCTCGTCTTCCTGCTCATTGATAAATCTCTTTCCTGGAGCCACGCAATACGCCCCCATCATCGCCTGCCTCGGCCATTCCCCGCACTTTTCCAGCACCTGTTTTATCATCGGCTTCGGATCATACTTCTGCGCCAATTTTTCCCTTGGCCTTGGCGGCTCCTCAATCCTACCTTCTTCCATTGCTTGATAAATATCAGGCATACACCAAAAAACCTAAACTCTAAAATATCTAAACACTAAACAATTTTCTGGTTTTAAAGTTCGAATTTAGAATTTGTTTAGAATTTCGGATTTAGTGCTTAGAATTTTACTACTTTCTCTCAACATTAAACAAATATGATTTCAGGCTCAGCATTCCCGGCGCCCGCAAGTTAAACGCCCGATAAAAATTTGCCCCCGAAATCACCACTTCCCCCCGGTTTGTCCCCAACACCACCTGATTTGTCTGTCCGTTGTTTCCGTGTTTTATGGAAATACTGGATATATTTGTTACTCTCCCCCCCCACCTATCTGCCTCCACCCCCATCCTCTCCCTGCTCCACCCGTTCCCTCCCCCCGAGCAAGAGTTCGCATCCGCCGGCAAAATGCCGCT
>MEXP01000009.1 GCA_001773725.1 Candidatus Amesbacteria bacterium RIFCSPLOWO2_01_FULL_49_25 | reverse complement strand
CTCGATGAGTATCCTCCGGAATGGATTGGATTGGATCTTCCTCAAGTCAGACCATGTTTGTCATGGCGACATTAATATAACCAATATTCTCGTCCAAAGAGAAAAAGTAATTCTTTTGGACTTTGCCAAGAGCTTCATAAGTCACAAATACTACAATTTATCCCAAGTTCTCAACTCTGCCTGGTTCCACACAAGCTTTCATGAAAAGTTAAATCAAGCGATAATTAAAACATTCTCGCTCAGTGAACATGAGCAAAAAGTTTTAAACACATTTGTCATTTATAATCTTTTGCAGCGCTTAAGTGCAAGATATTCCATTCCCAGCCAAGAGCAATTTTACCTTCACCGACTGGAATTGGTTTTAAACGCCCCATGAACTTGTTAACCTCCGTTCTTTCCCAACACGGTCTAACAATAGTCCAACCGACTATTCGGGATCATTTTGATCGCTTCCACGCGGTTGTCTCAGACGCCAAAAGCGACAAATACTTCATCAAGGCCGTTATAGGGAAATACAGCTACAGTTACAAATCTCTAATCGCCGAAAGCTACATTACCAGCTATCTTTCAAAATTGACGCACCAAAACAATATCGAATATAAAAAGTATAGATTGCTGATTCCCCAAGTGAAGGAAATTATTATTCAAAACCAGTTAGTTTGTTTGGTTTCTCGTTTTATCGAAGGCAAAAAGTTACTGGACCAACCACCCACCACGCAAGCCCAGTTATTATCAGTTGTTTTGGAACTTGTATTGCGTCTTGGCAAGTTTACACATAAGGAGACTATTTCACCCTA
This sequence comes from Candidatus Amesbacteria bacterium RIFCSPLOWO2_01_FULL_49_25, assembly GCA_001773725.1. Taxonomy (GTDB): domain Bacteria; phylum Patescibacteriota; class Microgenomatia; order CAZETR01; family Amesbacteraceae; genus 01-FULL-48-32b. The sequence continues at coordinate 79,552 of MEXP01000009.1, read as the reverse complement.
CATTAAAAATTATTCACCTCTCTCTTTTATCATTCATTCCCCATTTCAACTAGCCAAGGCAATATCGGTTACACCCAACCAGATGATCAACTTGCTTCAAATATTCTTAAAGGTTTTCCCTCTACCTTTAAGCTCAAAACATACCAGCCTTGTTCATGCAGATATCAACGCCAGCAATGTTTGGTTTCAAGGCAAATCCCTTTACTTAACCGACTGGGAACAAGCGGGGTGGGGGACAGCCGATTACAATACAGTCGGCCCTTTGAGTGTGCATTGGAATGTTCCCGAAATCAGAAACAAACTTTTCTCAAGGTTCTTGATCCCTCTCCTGGCCTTCAGAATACTGGTTCTCTTCAGTCAGCGGTTTGAGTCTTCCGACAACCGCAGGAAACGGGATTACTCCTTGCTTAGAGAAGTAATACTCGGGAACCTTGGGGATGTTGCCGTCAGGAAAAAGTAATCTCACTTGAGTCTTTAACATCTTGATTAATTCGACCTTTCGATCCAAATTCTCTCCCCACCCTAAAATTTGATAGCCCCTGTCTGCTAAATCGGAAAAAAATTGGTTACCCCGCACATTGTAGGGAAAATCGGACCAGAAAATAGTTTCAGGAAAATATTTCTCGCACACCCGACGAATCAATAAATGGTCCATATGTCTACCTATTCCAGTCGGTGCCAGGATCACGGTTTTCTCTTTCACCAACCTTCTTATTTCATGAGCGATTTGTTCTTCTAATGGTTTATCCAAATCGCTTACACGCCCTCTTTTCAATTGCCAGGAAAAAAGTGGATAAATAAAATTTAAATCACCGATCTTTCGCCCCCACCAATCTCTTCCGGGCCTTAATCTGTATAAAGCGTCTGTAAAACCCAAATGCACGGAGTTTGCGCCCAGACTGGAAATTAACCCCGCGTCTTCTTTTCTTCTCTTTTGAAACAATATCAAGGAATCTCTTTCGCTAGATAGTTTCAAGAATCGGCGAATAGATAAATTTGACTGTTGATTATGAGCTTCTGTAAACACTGTCGCCACGGTAACTGTGTTTTTTTTTGCCAAATAAGAGAGCAGCCCTCCGCAAGATAAAAGTGCGTCATCCAGATGTGGGGACACAAATAAGTAAGATAGCTTTTTAGGCATAAGTTAGGTAAAATTTAACACATTCTATGACCAAATTTAAGTTTTCTCACATTTTAGTCCTTGCGTCAGCTTTGGTTTTACTCTCGTTAATAATTCGGGGCCGACCGGTAGATTTTAAAGATGGCCAGACCATTTATAACACCTCCCCCACTGGCCCATACGAACTTTCCAACAGTATTGCCAGGTACATATTTACTAAAACAATCGTTACCAGACAGGATATCTTTCTGACCTACCGGGAAGCCAAACTATCTGCTCCCGATGTCGTAAAGTTTAACGGCCGCTACTTTTCTATTTTCCCTCCCGGGGTTTCTTTTTTGAGCATCCCGCTCTACATGATTGGTTCGGCTTTCCAGCTCCCTCAGTTATTTGCATATTTAACCACCACCCTCTTTGCCCTACTGAATTTTTATCTGATTTACTGGCTTTCTCGCAGGCTTGGCCTTTCAGTCTGGGCCGGCTTGCTGGCTAGCTGGGTGTTTCTCTTTGCCACCAACGCATTAGTATACGCAAACACCTTTACTCAGCATCATCTTTCCACCGCCATAACCCTCGTTGGTTTACACCTCATATTTACCAAATTACACTTTTGGCACCTGATTCTGTTGGGGTTGGTCACTGGATTAGGTTTGATAACGGATGTCCCCAACCTCATACTTATTAGTCCTATCCTCATATATGGCTTTTCCCGCTCGTTTCAAGAGCCCAAACTAAACATTCTTAAATGGACGGGATTTCTAGTCGGGGTTATTCCCTTTCTCCTTTTTTTCCTCTGGTACAACCGCACACTCACCGGATCCTTTTTCCGAGTGCCTCAATTTGTCGGTCGAGTAAGTGATAGTGAATTCGCCGCTGTAAAAGTAAATCCTGAACCCACTTCTACTCCATCGCCTAAAAAAGGTTTGTCTCTGCCCTACAAACCTCGAAACTTTCCCCAAGGATTGTATGTTCTGCTTTTTAGCCGGGAACGCAGCTGGTTTTATTACTCACCTCTCATGATAATCGGGATTATTGGGCTGGCCATGGCACTCAAACAGCCAAAAATCCGCCCCATCGCCCAAATTTCCGCATCAATAATTACTTTGTCTCTCGCTTCCTATGCCATGTTTGGAGACCCATGGGGAGGTTGGTCTTTTGGACCCAGATATCTTATCCCGGCGTCTGCCATAACCAGCATTTTTGTGGGAATCGCTCTGGAACGTTATCACCGTAACTATTACTTTACAGTCTTGTTTTTTATCGGACTGATCTATAGCGTTTATGTCTCGTCCCTGGGGGCTCTAACCTCGGCGGCCATCCCGCCCAAACAAGAAGCCAGGCTCTTACCCGATCCCATACCCTATACCTACAAATATAATCAAAATTTATTGTCTCAGAGCCAAGTCGGCTCAGCTATTTACAACCTTTACTTGGGCCGATTTATTCCCGCCACCACTTTCCACCTTATATTTACCGTTCTGGCATTGATCTGTCCGGTTTATTTTGTTCTTGCCAGATGGAAGGCAAATTCCCATGAAACAAAACATAGCTAAACTAAACATTTCTCCATTACGAATAGCTTTCATTGCTCTTTCAGCCATATCGATTTACTTCTTTATATTCTTCTATCTTAATCGCCTGGGACTCGCCTATAACGACGCCCGTTCGCATTTGGACATTGGCCGAAGGGTGGTGGAAGGGCTCAAGCCCGGCCTAGCTCAACTGGGGTCTGTCTGGTTGCCTTTAACACATTTATTAATGGCTCCTACCATCTGGAACGATTTCATGTGGCACTCAGGGCTATCCGGGTCTATCCAATCCATGATCGCATTTGTCGCCACCGGGATATTGATTTACAAGTTTTTAGAAAGACTGAAGGTCGATTTATTTAGCCGTCTGATAGGTGTTGCAGTTTTTGCCGTCAACCTAAATGTCTTATATCTTCAATCCACCGCGATGACCGAGCTCATGCTTTTGGCCACCATGACAGCCGGTTGCTACAAGCTTCTGGTTTGGCATCAGACGGACGATACCTTGGAGCTAATCCAGTCCGCCTTCTGGATCATGTTGTCTACTCTCATCCGCTACGATGGTTGGTTTTTGCTTTTTATCGCGACAATACTAGTCTCGCTCCGCACTTGGACCAAAAAAAATTATACTACGGCCGAAGGCACCACTATTTTATTTTGCTCCATGGGTGGCCTGGGGATCGCTCTCTGGCTGCTTTGGAACCAGCTAATCTTCAAAGACGCTCTTTATTTTGCTTTTGGTCCTTTTTCTGCTCGCGCCCAACAAGCCCAGCTTGCCGACGCCGGTGTTCTAGCCACCAAAGGCGATCTAGCTTTGTCGGCCAAAATTTATTTCTACGCTTTGATGTACAACTCTTATACTCTTCCGGCCGTCCTCGGATTAATAGGACTAATAGTTTTACTCGCGGACAGGTCGGTGACTTTGTCCACCAAACTTGCCAGCCTTACCCTCTTGGCTCCGTTGGCCTTCAACATTCTTGCTCTTTACATGGGTCACTCTGTTCTATTCGTTCAGGGTCTTTCTGGAAACACGTGGTTCAATGTTCGCTACGGAGTCATGCTCATGCCCTCAATAGCCATCTTTCTGGGCTTTTTGGTCCACAAAGCCGGTTACCTTCGCTGGACCGTTGTAGGACTAACGGCATTTGTTCTTTTCTTTTCTCTGGCAAATCAGGACGCTGTAACCATAGACGACGCCAGGGTGGGCTCCAGCCAAAAAAATGTCTCCGAGGTTGCCGGCTACTTGCAAAGACACGCCAGCGATCAAAAAGGTTTTATTCTCATTTCTGCCGCTTCTCACGACGCCATCATCTTCACCTCCGGTCTGCCTATGAAACGCTTCATCCACGAAGGCACCGGAGCTTACTGGTTATCTGCGGTCACCGCTCCAGATCGCTGGGCCAGATGGATTGTCATGCGTACCTATGATGACAATGATATGACCTGGAAAACGGTCAGCAGAACTCCAGGCTTCACCAAATACCGCCTGGTGGACCACTATCCCTTTGCCGACATTTACGAACTCGATTCTCAGTTCTTCCCGCTTCTTCAGACCGAACCGGTCTTCGGTCAACAGAAATGAAGTAAAATTAGTCCACTATGGCATTTTTAGCTCTTTTTCTCATCGTCTTTTTATTCTCAGGAATAGCTAGCCCGTCTTTTGCCGCTTCGTCAAGCCATCCCACCTGGTGGCAGATTCAGTCAATAGATACCATGAAATATTCCCGAGATCTCGCTCGGGAGAAGTCAAAAGACTCCGGCTTTGACTCGGTTATAGATACCCAAGTCAAAAATATAGCCGCTGCCGGCACCACCCACATCGCCCTCGCCACACCGTACGACGAGGAGTTTATTCCTTACCTCAAGCGTTGGGTAAATACCGCCCGTAAGTATCAATTAAACGTCTGGTTTAGGGGTAATTTTTCCGGTTGGGAAGGCTGGTTTGGTTACCCCCCATTATCAGCCGCAGACCACACAGCCAAAATTTCTCAATTTATAATACAAAACCCTGACCTGTTCGCCGACGGTGACGTTTTTTCTTCCTGCCCGGAATGCGAAAATGGCGGCCCTGGTGACCCGCGCCGCACCGGTCAAGTCGATCGATTTCGTCGATTTCTCATCTCCGAGTACCAATCTTCTCTCTCGGCCTTTTCTCGAATTCACAAAAAAGTCATTCTTGTAAACTCCACCAACGGAGACGTCGCCAAGTTGGTGTTCGACCCGGACACTAGTTCCCAGCTCGGGAGTCTTATTGGCATCGATCACTATGTCAAATCTCCAGATTCTCTTTCTCGCGATATAGCTCGGATTGCCAAACAATCAAAAAGCCGCGTCGTCTTAGGAGAATTCGGCGCTCCTATTCCGGATATCCACGGCCGCTTGACTCCCAAAGAGCAGTCAGTCTGGCTGGATAAGGTTTTGAAGAACCTGATTCCCATGCCAGATCTAGCCGGTCTCAACTACTGGACTAACACCGGTAGTTCTACCCAACTTTGGACAGAATCTGGCGAGCCCGAGCCAGCAGTAGATGTCCTTACTTCTTATTACTTTCCTTCCACCTCCACCGGTCAAGTAATAGACGAATTTGGTTCTCCTATATCCTCGGCTCATATAGTCACCCCGCTAAAATCCGTTTCCGCGGACGCTGATGGACATTTTCAAATCCCACTTATGCCTGACCAGTCAGCCAAAGCGGAAATCTCTGCCCAAGGCTATTTTGCCAGAGAGTACAATTTATATTCGTCCAACGATATTACTCAAATAGTACTAAAAAAGGCCAGCCCAGGGATTATCTATAATCTTAAGTACTTGATTTTTAGGTTATTAGGGTATAAAATTTACTCCTAACTCAACTTCTGCCCCCTTCTGCCCGGCATTCTTGATGAAACTTAAGGTTTTTCTATTATCCCTTTTGTTGATGTGGACTTTCAGAGTCGGTCCCGTTGCGGCCATCTCTTCAGCCGAAGTACCTAATTTTCCTTCCTGTCTCAGTCCTCAAGGCAACCTCAAGGTAAGTTACGACTCCGGTATTCACGGCATTGTGGGCCAATCAGGAGAATTCTCAGGTACCGACCAGGTTTATACTGTCAGCGACACTACTCTCATTCAATGCTTCTGCGCCAGCTCCGGAGCCGGCATCCAGACAGACTGGTGGAAGATGAACAGCCTTTCCCAAGATCAAATCGATCAATTGGTGAAGTTGGATTGGGTTTATATCCCGGATGGCTCCGCCTGGGGTCTGGAAAGCACAGCCTATTTGGCCAAAAACAGCAATTACAACTGTCTCCCAGCTACTACTTCAGGGGGTGGGGGAGTGGGCGGCGGCTCAACTCCGGTCTGCGATTCTGCCAAACCCGGTACCCCCAATCTTCTGTCGGTTGTTCGTACCGGCTCCACGGCCAGCCTCACTTGGACAGCGTCAACTCAGGCAACTCACTACACGATTGCCTACGGCCCTGTTTCGGGGGCCTATATTTATGGTGTTCCCAATACGGGCAACGCAACTACATTTGCTGTTGGCGCACTTGATCCCGCCACTCGCTACAACTTTGTCGTCCGTGCCGTCAACAATTGTATGCCTGGAGATTGGTCCACCACTCCAGCGGTCGGGGGAGGTCAAGTTCTCGGGTTAGCCACCACCGGAAACGCCGCCCTCATCACCGCACTATTGGGAATTGGCCTGGTAACCTTGTTTTTGGCTCTTCTCTCCCATCGCCGAAGTCACCGTGCGTAGTTTTCTCACTTTTCTCTTCATTTTGGTCTCACTCATCTCTTTCGGGCTAGCAGGCTATCTTGGTTGGCAGCGTTACTCTCCCATTTCCTTGGTTTCCCTACCCAAAGTTTCCGCCGGTCGACCCGAGTTCATCAAAATATCCGATCTCCAAATTGACCTGCCCATCATCCCGGCCCAGCTCTCCGGAGTTCGTTGGCAGTATACTTCCCAGGGCGTCTCTTACCTCGATAGCACCCCCATTCCCGGTGAAATCGGCAACTCAGTCTTGTATGGCCACAATTGGCCCAAACTGCTGGCTCGGCTAAACAACGCCCGTCCCGGCCAGATCGTCGAGATAGGCCTAGCTGGCGGTGCCGTCCGGCGTTTTATTATTACTTCTACTTCCGTCGTTCCTCCATCTCAGATCGACATTCTTTCTCCCTCGACTACTCCCCGCTTAACCATTTTCACCTGTACCGGCTTTCTCGATTCTCAGCGCTTCGTAGCGGTTGCAGAACCAGTCTAGCCTTCCATTGACTCCACGCCCAGGCTTGTCCATAATGACTTAGATGTCCCTTTTTGAGCACCTTTTTCTTCCCCACGAGAGCAACAACCACCGGGCCCGGATGCTCCATCCCACCGGTTTATTATTAATCCTAACTTCATTTATAGGTCTCCAGCTCCTGCTCCAGCCCGTTTCCCAACGTTTGCCTTTTATTTTAGGTTATGCCTCCCAGATTCCTCCTGAAGAAATCGTGCAGTTAACAAACGTTAAGCGTCAAGCCGACGGCCTATCTGTCCTCAGGCTGGATTCTCAGCTCTCATCTGCCGCCCTCGCCAAGGCTTCCGATATGTTTGCCAGAGATTATTGGGCTCACGTTTCGCCCATAGGTACCCAGCCTTGGTTTTTTATCACCCAATCCGGGTACTCCTACCGCTATGCGGGAGAAAATCTGGCCCGTGACTTCTCAGACCCCCAATCGATTGTAAATGCATGGATAAATTCTCCCACTCATCGGGAAAACCTTCTTAGTTCTAAGTACCAAGACATAGGGGTAGCCGTGATCGACGGTCAGCTAGGTGGCCAAGAGACCACCCTGGTAGTTCAACTGTTTGGCACCAAGCTGTCTTCTGCACAAGCCGTTTCCCAGACTTCCTCATTTACTGTTCTGGCCGCCGCTCCTGTTGATTTATCACCTACCCCCGCGCCAGTCGTCAGCCCTGTGCCCATCACCACTTCCACCCCCGTCCCCCTCACCAATCCTTTTAGCGTATCCAAGGCCATATCCATAGTAATTTTAGCTATAATATTGATTGTCCTTATCATGGACATTGTTATTGTTGCTCGTCGCCGTATAGCCCGCTGGACGAGTAAGAGTTTTGCCCATTTGATATTTTTGGGAACTTTATTTATTGCCGCGCTCTTTATGCTTCGCGGTCAAATTCTCTGATTATGTCTCAAATCACTTTTGCCAAGGATTTATCCCGCCACCCGCTTCACTACTTCAGCCTTTTGGTCATGGAACTGGTTGGTCTGTGGGGACTACTTTGGTTCACCTATGATTCTTATATGCGCTTCGCCATCTTGCTAAGTATGGCCGCAGGTTATGTAGTTTGGGGGGTAATTCACCACCATCAACATCGCGACCTTCACATCAAGATTGTGTTTGAATACCTTCTCATGGCTGTTCTGGCCGTTTTAATTATCGGGTCACTCATTTACCGCACTTGAAGCATCGCCTCTTCCTCGCTATTGACACCCTCTTCTCCGAGATCGTCTCACTCCAGTCAAATCTCAACGGTCTCCGTCTCCCCGTGATCTGGGAAAAACCGGAAAAACTCCATCTCACCCTAAACTTTCTCGGCCGGACTCCCGACGATCAACTTTCCCAAATTACCACCCTTACCTCCCAAGTCGCAAAATCATTTTCTCCTTTTACTCTCCAGCCTTACTTTTTAGAAACTCTCTATCACCGCCACGGCTCCAGCCTCATTTATTTGGGATTGACCGGCGACATAGAAGAGCTGAAAAAGCTCCAAAACTCCCTGTCTCAATCTCTTTCTCGGCTCTCCCTCCCCAGCCAGGACCGTTTTCTTCCCCATATCACTATAGGCAAGTTCAAGAAAGACGATCCCATTCAGACCAAAAAGTTCCTAAGTCTTGTGTCCGACTACGACTTTACCCCCCTATCGCCATTTACAGTCGACCGCCTTACTCTCTACGAAAGTCTTCTCTCCCGCTCCGGCTCTCACTATCAGAAGTTGGCGGGCTTTGCGTTACAAAAAGGGCTGTAATATGCCATCCGCACACTCCACAATCTCCACAAAAACCCGCCCTGTATCTTTCGCATTTTTCCAAGGCACACTCATCTTTCCGTATTCTTTGTGTCTTCCCGTTTTCCCCTTCAGTTTCAATTCTGGGTCGATACCCGATCTTCAACACCCGTCCGTTTCCCAGTTCTAACTCTTCAAGTCTTGTGCAAGCCATCTTTCCTCCATTCCTGGATTTTTCTGTGGTCTCCGGTCAATAATACATCCGGCACTTTCCAGCCTTTATATTCCTCCGGCCGGGTATATTGAGGATATTCAACTTCTTCATTATTGTGCGACTCTTCGGCCAGGGATTTTTCATTCCCCAATGCTCCCGGCAATAACCTAACCACCGAATCCACAATTGCCATCGCCGGGATTTCTCCTCCCGATAACACATAATCGCCAATAGATATTATTTCATCTGCTATGTGCTCGTGCACCCGATAGTCCACCCCCTCATAATGCCCGCAGATTATTACCAAGTGTTTATTCTTAGCTAATTCACCAGCCTTTTTTTGCGTATATCTCTCCCCCCCCGCATCCAATAAAACAATCTTGCTTTTACTCTTAAACTCTTCCACTCTTAAACTCTCTATTGCTTTATCAATAATATCCACTCTCATTACCATCCCTGCACCTCCGCCGTAGGGTTTATCATCCACCGATTTATATCTATCCGTCGCCCAATCTCTAATATCGAATATTTTAATATCAACTATCTTTTTTTCCTTAGCCCGCTTCACTATTGACCACGTAAACGGCCCGGAAAACATTTCGGGAAATAGTGTCAATATGTCTATTTTCATGCCATAATGATTCTATCATGCGCATTGTTATCGTTATCCCAACTTTTAATGAGGCCGCCAATGTGGCCAAAATGGTGGAAACCATCGCCAGTATTCGTCCCGAGACCAAAAACCACGACTTGCAGGTTTTGTATGTGGATGGCAATAGTCCGGACGGTACGGCCAATCTGGTCCGTGAAAAGCAAAAACAACACTCCTGGTTACATCTTTTAGTCGAGACCAAAAAAGAAGGCCTGGGTATGGCCTATGCCAAAGGCATGAAACATGCCATGGAAGAGCTCAAAGCCGATTATCTCATGGAATTCGACGGAGATTTCCAACATCCCCCAGAAAAAATTCCTGAAATGATAACCCAAATCGATAAGGGCTACGATTACATTCTTGGATCCAGATATATTCCCGGCGGGTCTATTCCAGCCGAGTGGGGGATTGATCGAAAACTGTTAAGCGTCGTCGGTAACTTGGTCGCCAGAACTTGCTTGATCCTGCCCCACGTCCACGATGTCACTGGGGGTTTCAAACTTTCCCGAGTCAAAGGTTTCATGGACGAGTTCGATTTTTCCAAATTGCTTTCCAAATCTTTCGCTTACAAAATCCACCTCCTTTTCTATATGATTCAAAAAGGTGCCAAAGTTAAAGAAGTCCCCTTTGCCTTTCAAGCCAGAACTGCCGGTGAATCAAAAATCATCAAAAACGAAATGCAGGAAACGCTCCGGGTTATCTTTCTTCTCCAATGGCACAATCCCAAAATCCGCCGTTTCCTCAAGTTCGCCGTCGTCGGCGGCACCGGTCTGACTCTCCAAACCCTGTTTTTTGAAATAACCAGCGTATTTACTCATATCCTCACCCCTTCCGTAGCCACCGTTATCGGGGGGGAAATCGCTATCATCAGCAACTTTACCCTGAACAATCTTTGGACTTTCAAAGATTATCAAGTTACGGGAGCTAAAATAATCGGCAAGTTTTTTCAGTTCAATCTGACTTCGCTTCTGGCTCTGGTCATTCAGTTTGTCATCCTGCGTATCGGCGAGTTTTTTGCCCGCGGCAGTGCCGTCATTATCCAATTTTTCTACTTCGGCGCCATCTTTATCGTTCTCATCGTCAACTACTACATCTACAACAAATTCATTTGGAAAACGAAGACCAATGCCCCGAAGTCCTGAGTCGAAGGGCTACAAAAACGGAGCCCAGTCGGCTATTGACAATTGGTTATGAAGCAGAAAATTCACACTGTAAAAAAACATCGGTACGACAAGCAGCGCCATTGCCCATCTGACTTCGCGTCGTTCAAAAATTTCAGATAATCCGATCAAAACTACCGGCACCAATGGCAGACTATACCGGGCAATATCCCGGTGTGACACGAACAAAATAGTCGCGTAGAACACCACTCCGAAGTAGCCCCACACCTGATTTTTTCTCATAGTTTTAATTACTCCAATCGCTCCAATTAGGTATATCCACAACACATCCTCCAGCCAAAACGTCCCCACCCACGGTTGACCGCTGTCAAACACCTTAAACGGCAAGTATTGTAAATGAATATTGTCCCCCGAATGGAAGTAGGCGAAGAAATCACCTGTCTGCACTTTGAAAAAGTAAAACAGCCCTAGCAATGTTATGGGGATCAATAAAACCGGCCATATTTTGGAGTCCGGTTTTCTTGCAAACATCAATGCATAAACCGCGAACAACAATACTCCCGGGCTTTTTGTCAAAACCGCCGCCGATCCAGCCAATGCAGACATCCAATAGCTTTTCTTTTCAAAAAGATATAAAGATAAAACTACAAACAAAATAAATAAAGTTTCTGGACTAGCAATCGATCTCACCACCCACATCCTTGGCCAGAAGAATAACCAGGTCATCGCTATCCACAAATTCCTCTTTGTTACTTCATATATTACAATTGCCGCCGCCACTGTGGCCAATATATTTATTATTAACCCCGCCCTTATCAACCCAAGTGGCTCCATCAACTTAATGAATGTAGGGTACAACGGGAAATGCGCCGGGTAATATTCCAGTTTCAAAGGAAAATCAAAACTTTTACCCAGGCAATCTTTGTTATAAAAGCACTTGGCAACGGCCGTGTAATATGGCCCGTCAAAATTTTGATATACCACCTTCATCCCTGTCGTAATCCACAAAATCACTGTCGATCCCACAGCCACACCCGCCAAGATCAGTAAATCTCTTACCACTCTGGTCACTCTTAAATATTACCATTTTGATATTATTAAGGCATGCTTGATGAGCTATCGGTCTTTTTTCCGGCCTTCAACGAACAAGAACAAATAGAAAATACCGTTGTTAAGGCCAAATCAATTTTGGAAAAAGTCGTCAAAAACTGGGAGATAATAATCGTCAACGACGGATCCAAAGACCGGACAGCTGAAATTGCCGCCAAACTAGTCCGCCAGGATGCACGAATCAAAGTCGTCACTCATAATCCCAATCAAGGTTACGGCGCGTCCCTAAGAAGCGGACTATACGCCGCCAAATTTCCCTGGATAGCTTTTACAGACTCCGATGGCCAATTTGATTTTTCCGAAATTACAAATTTTATTCACAATCAAAAGCAAACTGGGGCTGACTTAGTTGTTGGCTATTACTTAAAAAGGCAAGTCCCTTTTTACCGAAAAGCTAATACTCTACTTTGGCAAACAGCAGTAAATTTACTCTTTGGTTTAAATATCCGGGACATCGACTGCGGATTTAAACTTATTTCCAAAAAAGTTATTGACACTATCCCCAAACTGGAATCATCGCGGGGAGCCTTTATTTCTAGCGAGTTCCTTATTAAAGCCAAAAAATCAGGATTCAAAATAATCGAAATTGGAGTCCATCATTATCCCCGAAAAACAGGTTCCGGCACTGGGGCCAACTTGAATGTCATTATCAAAAGTTTTGTCGACCTATTTCGGCTATGGAAAAAACTTCGATAACGAGACTAGAAAAAATCGCAATCATTTCCATTTTGCTCCTCGGAGCCTTCTTGCGTCTTTACAAAATAGACCAATACATGACTTTTCTGGGCGACGAAGGCCGTGACGCCCTTGTTATGAAGGGCATTGTCGCTCTCAAACACTTTCCCGCCATTGGTCCAGGTACTTCCATCGGCAACATGTATCTCGGTCCTCTCTATTATTATTTAGCCGCCCCCTCTCTGGCTTTATTCAACCTATCTCCCGTTGGCCCTGCAGTTTTTGTGGCCTTACTCGGGTTGTTAACCGTAGCGCTCTTATGGTGGATCAGCCGCTCGTGGTTTGGACGCTGGCCGGGATTGACCGTTTCAGCTTTGTACGCTCTTTCACCCACTGTTATTATTTACTCCCGTTCTTCGTGGAATCCCAATATCATGGCCTTTTTTGCTCTTTTAACCATGTATGGAGTTTGGAATATCTGGCGTTTCAGCCGCTGGCGCTGGCTAATCATCTCAGCAGTTTCTTTTGCGTTTGTCCTCAACTCTCACTATTTAGGCTTTCTCCTACTTCCCACAATTCTTTTATTTTTATTCTTAAGCTCGGATAAGAAGTCAAACAAAAAATATTGGCTCATGGGGTTTGGGATTTTGATATTACTCATGTCGCCCTTGGTCATCTTTGATTTACGCCACGGCTGGCAAAATTATTCCTCCATGAAAACCTTTTTTACAGACCGTCAAACCACTGTCAATTTCAAAGTATATAAAGCCGTTCCCAATCTCTGGCCTATTTGGCAAGACATGGCAACGAGTCTTCTCGCCGGCAAAAATTCCTTAGTGGGCAAGTGGGCGGCCTTCGGTTTGTTTGATTTGGCCATCCTTTACGCCATTCGCCGCCGCTTATCACCCGCCGCCTGGTTCGTTATTTCTTGGTTGGGATTTGGCCTGATTGGTCTCGGTTTGTACAAACAACACATCTATGATCATTATTACGGTTTTATTTTTCCGGCAATTTTTCTTCTTTTAGGTTTCGTTCTGAACCAGCTGTTCCAAAAAACCAAACTGGCGTTTATGGGAATCCTGCTGGTTCTACCGTTGTTCTTTGTCTCCCTTCAAAATAACCCTTTCCGCAATTCACCGAACAATCAGCTGGCACGCACCATAGAAATAGCAAACTTCATCAAATCGCAGTCCCAAAATTCCCCTTTCAACTTAGCCTTGCTCGCCAAAAACAACTACGACGCCAGTTATCGCTACTTTATGCAATTGAATGATGCCCCTTATTACACCATCCATGACAAATTGACCGATCAACTATTCGTCATTTGTGAACAAAGTGACTGTGAACCAATTAACAACCCGTTATGGGAAATCGCCGCCTTCGGTTGGTCCAAAATTGACCAGGAATGGACTTTCCCCTGGGGTGTAAAAGTTCTGCGTTTGGTTCACAATATATGAAACATAAAATAATTTTGGCAGCTATTTTGGGTTTGGCTCTTTTTCTTCGTGTCTATCGGACGCAGGATTTCTTGGGTTTCTGGTACGACCAGGGTCGCGACGCAAAGGTTATTTGGGACTTTATCCACAACGGCAAATTCTTTCTGGTGGGCCCGGTCACCGGCATCTCCGGTATATTCCGCGGTCCCTGGTACTATTGGCTGATCACCCCGGCTTATTGGTTGGGAAACGGGAACCCCGTCTGGCCAGCCGTTTTCTTAAGCTCAACCACTGTCCTGGCAGCTTTTTTGGTTTGCCACCTCACCACTAAAATCGCCGGTTCCCGTGCCGGCCTGCTCGCCGTATTCATCACGGCCATATCATATCCTCTGATGCACGCTTCCCGCTGGCTAAGCAATCCTACCCCCATGTTTCTTATCAACATGCTTCTGGTCTACTTCTTATTTAAAGTCATAGACGGAAAGAAATGGGCCTGGATAGGGGTCGGTTTTCTTTTTGGCCAATCCATGCAGTTCGGTAGTGCCACGGAAATTTTTATCCTACCCGCCATTATTATTTTTTTAGCTTTCAATAGATCACTTTTCCCCGGTTTTAAAATTTTTCTTCTCTCCCTGTCCGCCATCTTTCTCAGTTTCGCTCCCCAGATTCTTTTTGATATCCGGCATCAGGGAATTATTAGTCAAAATTTGCTCAAATTTTTTGTTGCCGACAAAAGTTTCCAACTCTCTTTTTTGGACACTCTTATAGTACGTCTGCCTTTTTATCTCCAAACCTTCGGATCCAAATTGTTCCCCTCCAGTCTTCTTCCGGCTTATATATTTCTCCCCCTTTGTGGGCTTTCCTTATTTCGCAAATTCTCAAATCACTTCCAACTCCTTTTAGTGCTGTTTTTCACACCATTAGTCGGCATGCTCTTTTTTCATGGCAATGAGGGTAACGTTTATGACTATTATTTCACTGGGTTTTATTTAGTTTTTGTTATCATTTTTTCCGTCTTGGCCATTCGCTTAAATCGCTTGGTTTTAGTCTCCTTTTTAGCAGTCTTTCTCTACCAGAACATTTCCCAGACTTTTGCACTGCTCTCCCGTCCTTTTCCGGGTTATATTTCCCTTTCCCCCATTCTCCAGGCAGTAGACTGGGTCTACACAGATGCCAAAGACCGGGCTTTTAATACGGATGCCTATGTGCCGCCGATTATTCCCCACGCCTATGATTATGTCTTTCTCTGGCGCGGTACCACCTGGTACCGTCGTTTTCCCGATACCGGGCTGGTCACTCGCCTTTACACTATAGTAGAACCCGACGATGAGCATCCTCAGCTTAGATACACCTGGCTCGTCCGTCAAAGCTTTTTCTCATCTGTCGAAGAAGAACATCAAATCGGTCCCCTCTTAGTTCAGCGCCGCTTCCGTCATAAATTTGAATAATTATGCATAAGTTAATTAATTCATTTAAAACAATCAGCATAATTCCCTTGTTGGCAATATTGGCTATCGGAATGTTTGTGAGGGTTTACCAGTATAAAGAGCGCTTCAACTACAACCATGATAATGATCTTTCTGCCTGGATAGTTAAAGATATCGTCGTCGATAAACACCTCCGCCTCATCGGCCAGCAAACCACGGCCCAGGGAATCTTCATCGGCCCTTATTTTTACTACGCCCTAATCCCCTTCTATTTGGCCACCCGTATGGATCCCATTGGTACTGTAGCTTTGCCGTGGCTAATTGGGTTTATCTCAATAATAAGCCTCTTTTATGTGACACAAAAAATATGGGGCAAAAAGGTCGCCATTATTTCTACCCTAATCTATGCCGCTTCTTTTGGTATTTCCGCCACTGAGCGCGAGGTTGTTCCCACCACGTTAGTATTTTTGTGGTCAATCTGGTTTCTTTTTGCCCTCCATCGTCGGTCACTGATCTATTTTGCCTTCCTTTTCTCGCTCGTCTGGCATATCCATTTGGCTCTTGGGATTCTCACCGTTCTGGCTTTTTTGGCCGTCCGCAAACACCATAAATTTTCAGATTTCCTAAAACCGGGAGTTATATTTGTTCTTCTTTCCCTGCCTCTCATTGTTTTTGAATTTCGTCACGGTTTCAGCCAAACTAAAGCCCTGTTTTTTTCTTTCGACAAAACTTCTCAAATTTCCCGTCCGCTCTTCGAAAAAATCTGGCACGTCGTTGAATACGCCGCCAGAAATATAAACTATATTTTTTGGAACAAACCCAACGCACTCAACTTTTGGTTTTTGCCCATCATTGTCTTAATCGCGTTTGTTTATTTAATTAGGAAGAAAATTCTCACTTCTTACCAAGTTTTTGTCTTTGTAAGCTGGTTTGTATTATTCGTTCTTTTTTTCTCTCTCCACCCCATCAACCTTT
Source organism: Candidatus Amesbacteria bacterium RIFCSPLOWO2_01_FULL_49_25 (assembly GCA_001773725.1). Lineage (GTDB taxonomy): Bacteria > Patescibacteriota > Microgenomatia > CAZETR01 > Amesbacteraceae > 01-FULL-48-32b. The sequence goes on along the minus strand of MEXP01000009.1, from coordinate 63,307 downwards.
CCGAATACTATCTCAATAGCCTGAATATTATATTTATTATTATCGCAGCCCTATTTCTCAGTCGATATCCAAAATTATCTTTCCTAATCTTACCTTTTTTTGTAGTTCATAACATTATTCGATTAGTTGATCTCCCCGTCAATCACAGCGGTTATATTGAGCGCAAAGCCGCGGTTGCCGCAATATTCGCCGACTCCAAATTACATGACTATCCCTGCGTTTCCGTTTCCTATATGACCGACGAGGGTTACCAATTAGGCTACCGCTATCTTTTCTGGTTGGCCAAAGTCAAAACCGCCCCGGTTAATAGTCTGGCTCCAGTTTATACTGTCGTCTTTCCCCACCCCCGAGCCAATCGATTGGACCTCACTTTTGGCGCTTTAGGAATAGTATTCCCGGATTATTGGCGTTATACAGCCCCAAATGTTAAAATCAGCTGTTCTGGGGCAGACTCCAATTTAACTGATCCCATGTTCGGTTTTACTAAGTAACAATGAACGATCAACCATACCTATCAGTCGTCATTTCTGCTTATAACGAAGCTGATAACCTTCATCGCGGGTCGCTTAATGTTGTCATTGATTACCTCAAGGAACAGAATTTCACTTGGGAAGTAATAATAGTCAACGACGGTTCCTCCGATAACACATCTTCGCTCTTACATGAGCTGGCAAATCGCCACAGCGAACTCACCATTATAGACAATCCTCATATGGGCAAAGCCGCTGGTATAGCCACCGGTGTTTTTTCCGCCAAAGGCGAAATTATTTTATTTTCTGATATGGATCAAGCCACGCCCATAACTGAGCTGGATAAATTTTTACCAAAACTTAGATCTGGCTACTCCATAGTTATCGGTTCACGCTCCGGTCGTCCCAACGCCCCTTTATTTAGGAAAGTTCTTGCTTACGGAAACGTAATTATGCGAGCTCTCATTCTCCAGCTGCCAATTAAAGATACACAATGCGGCTTCAAGGCCTTTACAGCGGAAGCTGGCAAAAGGATCTTCCAGATCATGAACAAAATTACTCCCCCCCGCGTAATTTCGGGGCCAGCAGTTAACCCTGGTTTTGATGTAGAAATGCTTTACTTAGGCAGGAAAATGGGCTACAAGATTGTCGAAGTTCCCGTCTCCTGGCGTCACCAGGAGTCTCGCCGAGTGAGCTTTGTCAAAGATGCAATCGCAGGACTCACAGGGCTTCTTCTTGTCCGCTTCCGTTCCCTCACCCATGCCTACAAAATTTAGTCCGCTTCTTTCTGTTGTCATTCCAACCTATAACGAAAGCACTCGAGTATCAGAAATAATCTCCCAGGTCAAAAAATCACAATATGTCAAAGAAATCATCGTCGTCAATGATGGTTCCACTGACAATTCAAGGCGACTCTTGGCCAAAATTTCAGGAATCACACTAATTAATCATGTCAAAAATTTAGGTAAAGCAGCGGCTCTTAAAACCGGACTGGAAAACACCCACCGGGAATTTATAGCCTTCGTAGACGCAGATCTAACAGGTTTCAAAACTTATCATTTGAATAAATTAGCCAACAAATTTTTCGAGGGAAATAATGACTTAGTTTTAGGCCATCGAACCCACGACGTTATATGGATGGACTGGATCGGATTCAACTTGGCCTATACCGGCGAAAGGGTCATCAAAAAAAGAATACTTCACCTTCATCCGGAAATCTTTTCCCAGCCCAAGTATCTCATTGAACCGGCAATGAATACCGTCTTCTTTGCCAAATACAATGTTGCGTCTGTATCATTGAATGGAGTTGGCCAAGTCAACAAAATATGGAAGAAAGGATTATCAGGTCTCATGGAAGACATAAAAATGATTGTCTCTTACCCCCAATTTCTTGGATTAATAAACTTTATTAACCAACTAAAATTTGCCAAACAATTAGCGGAGCATGAATCATGAACAAAAATAATCCGATTTATCTTTCTGTAGTTGTCCCGGCTTACAACGAATCGTCTAATTTTCAAGCTGGGGTTTTGGATCTACCCTTGAAGTACTTAAAACAGCAAAAATACCCTTGGGAACTTATATTCGTAGACGACGGGTCAACGGACGACACGCATAACTTGCTCTCGAAAGTAATGAACCGGAATATCAAAGTTTTACAAATTCCCCATGGCGGCAAAGCGGCGGCAGTCACAGCCGGGATGTTGGCCGCGAAAGGGAGATATATCTTGTTTACTGATTTCGACCAGTCTACCCCCCTGCATCAAGTAGCCGAATTCATTTCCGCTCACAAATCCGGAGCCGACGTGGTTATCGGTGTGCGAACTCAAACCGCCAAAGATACCCTGGTTCGCAAAATCCGCAGTTGGGCTTTTGTGACACTAGTTCAAGTTGTTGCCCTGCCCGGCATTATGGATTCCCAATGCGGCTTCAAGTCATTTACTCATACTGCCGCCCGAAAGATATTCTCCAAACTTAAAGTGTGTCTACCCCAAGGGGAAATTGCCGGTGGCTATATGGGAGCCTTCGATGTGGAAGTGCTGTTTTTAGCCCAGAAATACGGCTATGCCATAGCCCAAGTTCCGGTCAGTTGGATCAAATACTGGTCCGACAGGTTAAATATTTGGAAAGAGCCGTTCCAGATGGCCCTCGATACCTTCAAGATCCGCCTCTACGGTATACTGGGTAAATATGAGTAATCATAAGCGGCTGATTATCTTCAGTCTGGCTGTTCTTCTTCTAGCTGCTCTCCTTCGCTTTTGGAACCTCAACTCCTTGCCGGTTTTTGCCGATGAATCGATCTACATCCGCTGGAGTCAGGTTATGCGAGCCGAAGCCTCCCTTCGGTTCTTACCCTTATCCGACGGCAAACAACCCCTTTTTATGTGGCTCACTATTCCCTTCCTAAAAATAATTTTCGATCCTCTAGTAGCCGCTCGCACACTTTCGGCTATTGCCGGCTTAGGCACTGTGGTCGGGATAGCGCTAGCTTCTTATCTTCTTTTTAAAAACTGGCGTCTCACTTCAGTTGCGACAGTTTTATCGGCCGCCCTGCCTTACCTGGTCTTTTTTGACCGAATGGCATTGGCGGATAGTTTGCTGACCATGTTTGTACTTTGGGCCTTTATCTTATCTTATCTTTCCGTCTCTCACCTTCGTCTGGACATGTCCCAGTTAGCCGGTTTCGCCCTTGGGTTTGCCTGGCTGACAAAATCCCCGGCCATCTTTGCGGTAGTCATGTCTCCAACTCTTCTGATTTTCTTACCCAACTTTCAATTCAAAACTATTTTTAAATCATTTTGCCTTTTGACTATTACTTTTTGCATTTCTTTTGGGATGTACAACATACTGCGTCTCGGTCCCGAATTTCACCAAATTGCCCTTCGCAATCAAGATTATGTTTATTCGTTGACAGAAGTTTTGCGTCATCCCTTAGATCCACTGATTCCGCATCTCAAAGATTCTTTCAGCTTTTACTTGTATCTGTTGACTCCCATAGGTCTATTATTTGCATTTTGGGGCCTTATCGAGGGTCGTTTAACCCATTGGCGCTCTCGTCTAGTCCTGGCCGCCTGGTGGCTTATTCCGGTTGTCGCCCAATCCTTTATCGCCAAGTCATTCACCGCTCGTTATTTGTTATTTACCGTTCCTTTCGCAGTAATCCTTATCGCCCACGCTATTGAACACATCAGTCAAAAGACCCAGAAACATCTTTTAGTTTATGTCGCCTCGGCTCTGATTTTTTTCCCCTCACTTGCCATCGATTATCAATTACTCAGCCGCCCCGAAGATGCTCCTCTTTCCCGCATAGAGCGCTCGGGGTATTTGGAGGAATGGACGGCGGGGCAGGGGATTCGTGAGGTTTCCGCCTATCTTCGCCAAGCCGCCAAGTCCGGATCGGTTCTAGTCGGCTCCGAAGGCTTTTTTGGTACCCCTTTTTCCGCCCTTCAGATGTACCTCAACGACGTTCCCAACGCCCGGATTATTGGTGTCGGTGTCTGGATCGATTCCGTCGACGAGAAACTCACCAACTCACTAGTCGATAACCAGGTTTTTTTGGTCGTCAATTCCAGTCGTTTCCATGTTTTCGACCCCGAATCCATAGGCCTTAAGTTAATAGCCAGTTACCCCAAAAGTGCTCGCCCCGACACCACCCGTGAATACCTGCTATTTTTCCAGGTCATTCCAGTTAAATAGAAGTCATTATGAAAAAAGATTTACTAATTTTATTAATTTTAATTCTTCCCTCATTTGCTCTTTTATTTCAAAAGGGCTATTTTTCCATGCACGACGATTTGCAAGCTTTTCGTCAACTTGAACTGAACAAATGTTTTCAAGACGGTCAGATTCCCTGCCGCTGGGTTCCGGATATGGGCTATGGTTTCGGCTATCCACTGTTCAACTATTATCCGCCCTTACCATACTTAATCGGCCAGCCATTTGTGTGGCTCGGGTTTCAATACATCGACGTAGTAAAGGTCGTCGGGATTTTTGGATTTATAGTCACTGCCTTGAACATGTACCTGCTGGCTCGGGAATTTTGGGGTCGCTGGGGAGGATTCGTTTCTGCAGCTTTTTACACTTACGCGCCATATCACTCCGTGGATTTTTGGGTCCGGGCAGCCGTCAACGAATTTTGGGCCATGGCTTTCTATCCGCTCATTTTTTGGACCACTTATCGGCTCATAAAAGACCAAAAAACCAAATGGATCCCATTCGTCTCCCTCTCCGTTGCCGCCCTCATGCTTTCTCACAATCCCATGCTCATGATCTTCACCCCCGTTCTTATTCTCTGGTGCCTTTTCTGGCTTGCAAAGTTTAGGTCAGTTAGGTCAATTAGAAATTTGTTTTTGGCAGTTCTGTGGTCCCTGGGTCTTGCCGCCTTCTTTACCTTACCTGTTATTTTCGAAACTAAATACGTATCTGTCTGGACTCTTACTTCCGGTTATTTTAACTACCTGGCCCATTTTCTGGACTTAAAGCAGATCTTTCTCAACATCAATTGGGGCTACGGATCATCCATCTTGGGCCCTGCCGACACTATGTCCTTCGCCCTAGGTTTTTTATATTGGATAGTTCCAATCCTAGTCCTGTTGTTTATTTTCTCCAAAAAATTCGTAAACCATAAATCATTAATCATAATTCTGGTTCTTATAACCCTCGGTGCATTATTCATGAGCCATTCCAAATCCACTCCCATATGGCTCGTGCTAAAACCGCTCGAATTTCTCCAATTCCCCTGGCGCTTCCTCACTCTGGCCGTCTTCACCGCCTCATTTCTCTCCGGAGCTATCATGATGGCCACCAACAAAAAAATCTTTGTCCCCTTAATAATAAGCTTATTAATATTTATGAATGGGAACTATTTTCGTCCCAGAGAATGGTACCCGTCCATGACCGATGCCCAAAAATTTTCCGGTAAGTCCTGGCAGTTATTAGTAACTTCCGGCATCTTCGATTATCTCCCAATTTATGCTCCCGCTCCTCCAGCCGATCCGGTCGGAGCAGACCTCAATATTAGCCAAGGGTTGGGAACTTTCATCCGAATTATCAAAACCTCCAACTTACAAAAATATTCTCTTGACATTACTTCTCCCCAATCCTTGGTCGAACTGCAAACTTATTATTTTCCCGGCTGGAGATACTGGATAGACGGTGCAGAAGTGAAAAACTATAATCTAGATCCACTACTGGGCCGTCCGCAGTTATCACTTCCCACCGGGCGTCATGAAATTGTGGCCAAATTCACCAACACCCCCATCCGCACCCTGGGCAACACGCTTTCTCTAATATCCTGGTCTCTACTTTTATTGTCCTTTAACCGTAAAATATCCATATGGATGCGGAAGTAACACTCGGGGATGTAGATTTGGCTACGGTCAAGGCGAGATCTCTAACTGGAGTTGTCACCCTCATTAGTCGATCATTTCTTATCCAAATTATCTCCACTGTCGGTCTAGCCATCCTCTGGGGCTATCTAGGCCCAGCCGAGTTTGGTCTCTTTGTAGTCATCAATGAATTAGTCGCCATTTTGAGCTACTTTTCAGACATCGGCTTAGCCGCCTCTCTCATTCAGAAGAAGGATGAAATCACACTTTCGGACCTGCGTACCACATTTACTATCCAGCAAGTCCTTGTGTCACTGCTCATAGTTGTCACTCTCATTCTTTCTCCCAGACTTATTTCGTACTACGACCTGTCCCCCCACGGAGTTCTGCTTTTGTACAGCCTATTGGCAGGGTTTTTTTTGGCTTCACTCAAAAGCATCCCTTCAATTGTGTTGGAAAGACGCCTGCGATTCGAGATTCTAGCTGGCGTCGAAATAGTCGAGACCTTAGTTTTTTATGGTTCCTTAATCTTTTTGGCCGTAAAAGGGCAGGGGATTCTCTCATATGTTTGGGCAGTGCTTTTACGCGGACTAGTTGGCACCGCCATGATTTATCTTCTGTCCCCATGGCAAATGGGCTTTAGTTTTTCTCGCCCCTCGTTAAAACGATTACTCACCTTCGGAATTCCGTTCCAATTAAACACTTTTATAGCGGTTATTAAAGACCGTTTATTAATAGTTTTTCTGTGGAAAATAATCGGCGCCAGTGGCGTTGGTCTCATTGGCTCCGCCCAGACTCTTTCTCAAAAACCTTTGCGCTTTATCATGGACAACGTTACCAAAGTTACCTTTCCCGGCTTTTCCCGTCTTCAGGATCACCCCGTCGAATTGAAAAAAGCCGTCGAAAAAACCCTATTCTTCGTTTCCCTGGCTACATTCCCCATCCTCGCCGGGATTACTCTTTTGGTGCCCGTCATAATCCAGATTTATCCCCGCTATGCCAAATGGCAACCTGCCCTTTTGGCACTTGCGCTATATTGTTTCAATAGTGCCTGGGCCGCTATTTCTACCCCTCTCACCAATGTCCTCAATGCTTTAGGAAAAGTCAAAATAAATACGTATCTCATGATCATGTGGACGGCATTAGCCTGGATCTTATCGCCCTTAATGGCCATTCGTTACGGATTCGATGGAGTCGCCTGGGCAACTGCAATCATTTCATTTACGTCGATCATCCCCATATATATAGTCAAGAAAATTACCAAGTTTGATCTTTCCTCAAGCGTCCTCAAACCGCTTATCGCCACCATTTGTATGCTGCCGGTAACCCAAACTCTAGCCCGGCTTTTACCCGCAAACATTTATTTTCTTGCTGTCAACATCACCACCTCGGCATTGGTATTTTCTATAGCCATTTTTATTTTAGTCGGTCCGGCATTAATAGCTGATGTCCGTCATTTTTACCATGCCCTGGATTCTAAGAAATAAGCACTGGTTATTGATAACTATAGGCACGATTATTTGGTCAGCCACCATGATCAAAAGCGGGCTGGTTTATGACTTTGGCATGGGTTTTTGGGGTCCCAATGGTCACGACGGAGTTTGGCACCTAGCTATCATCGAAGGCCTATCGCGAGGAACTTTCGAAATGCCCATTTTTGTTGGGGAGAAAATCCAAAATTATCACCTCGGCTTTGATCTTTTAGTCGCCAGTCTGCACGTTCTCACTCGAATTCCCACGGTCAACCTTTACTTTCAAATTCTTCCACCAATTATGGCCTTTTTAACCGGCTATCTGGTTTTCAAACTAACCACCAATAATTGGTCGGTTTTTTTTACCTACTTTGGTGGCAGTCTGGGTTGGGTATTGGGCAAGGGAGAATCAACCTTTTGGTCCCAGCAAGCCATCTCCACTCTTCTAAACCCCCCCTACGCGCTGTCTCTTATCCTATTGCTATTATTATTACTATTACTTCGTAGTCATCGCTACATCCTCGCGGGTATTATTTTGGGTCTTCTTCCTGAAGTCAAAATCTACGCCGGATTACTGGCATTTTCAGGAATATTTTTTTCAGCCTTTAAAAATAAGAAATTTTTTATCTCATTAATAATAGGGCTGCTGATATATCTGCCCATAAACTATCAGCTATTAGCAAACAGCTCTAAGCTGCTGGTTTGGCAGCCCGGCTGGTACCTGGAAACAATGATGGGCTTATCAGACCGTCTCGACTGGTCTAGGTTTTATCAAGCCATGCTGGCCTACAAATCAACCCTCAATCTTATCAAGCTGCCAGTAGCTTACATCGTCGCTTTGCTGATTTTCCTAGTCGGGAATCTTGGAACTAGGACCATCGGGTTACTCTCATTCCGCAATCATCCTGACAAAATATTTTACATTTCAGCCTCGCTCCTTGGTTTAGTAATCCCTATGTTTTTTCTCCAATCGGGAACCCCATGGAACACTCTCCAATTCTTTTACTATACCCAATTCTTCCTCGGCATTATGGCGGGAACAGTCGTCTCAAAGACCACGGTTCCTGCTTCATTATTCATCGCTCTTTTAACCATTCCGACTGTTTTTCAAACCTCACCTCACTACCTGCCGTCTCAGCCTCCCGCCAAAATATCTCAGGAAGAACTTACCGCTCTCAACTTTTTATCCACCCAACCACCCGGTGCGGTTCTGACATATCCCGCCCAACCCGACACCTATGCCCCAGCTCCCAGGCCGCTCTACAAATACGAGTCCACTGCCTACGTAGCCGCGTTTTCCCAGCACCCCACCTTTTTGGAAGATACGGTAAACCTGGATATCACGAGATTTCCCTGGCGCGATCGTTTGCAAACTGTCAACGATTTTTTCACTAGCTCCGATCCAGCTTCAGCTCGCCAGTTCTTGGCTGCCAATAAAATTTCCTACATATACTTAGCCGACCTTGATCGCAACCGACCATTTCTCAATGAATCACAACTAGGCATGACAAAGCTTTTCGAAAACTCTCAGACAGCAATCTGGGGCAGGATGATAGAATAAAACAGTGTCTCATCGGATTCGGCTGTTGATATGGCTGTTAGTAATTTCCCCTGGTTTCTGGTGGCCGGTTACCCAACCGGGAAATTTAGTCAAAGAGTGGGTTCAGTCACCCGCATATTTCAGAAGTTCGTTCGCCAATCGCATAAATGGTCCATACCTGGATCGTCTGCGGGACATGCAATGGGGGGGATGGTTAATCCATCGCAACTCTCTCCTCCCCAAGCTAGTGTACAGCTATCCCATGCTGCTCATCAACGAATTTATCGAATTGGTTGAATTTGCCCAGCCGCGTATGTTCTTTGTCACCGGCGACGGCAGCAACTTTTCTCCCCCCTCCCTCCAACCCATACCCGTAGTCCTCTTTCCCTTCTGGTTTATCGGTCTTCTCAATCACATTAAAACCAAACACTGGTCCGAATTCGTCCTTCTGTTTATCTTTACATCAATCGCCTATCTCATTGGTCAAAAGAACCTTGCCTTTCTCCTACCGGTCCTCGTCATCTATTTGCGTTGGGCCTCACAAGGCCTCGATAGTCTGTCCACTCATAAAAATATTGCAACCGCGGCCGTTTCCTTTTATTCACTCTATGCCGCTCTTGGCAGTGTATGGTTCGGTTTTCGCTAACCATCTCAGTCCTACTGGTAGCCATTTTTACCCGGACATTTTCAGTCGGCTCCTATCCCGTCAGTCTAACTATCGACGAGGCGGATCATGCCTACAACGCCTATTCGCTATTGCATACTGGTCGCGACGAATGGGGAATAGCCCTTCCTCTAATATTCAAAACCATTGGTGATTACACGCCCCCGACAGTTATTTACTCTATGGTTCCAAGCATTGCCATCTTTGGCAATACTGAATTAGCGGCCCGTTTGCCGTTAGCTGTTATTGGATCATTGGCCATTTTTGTCTGGTATTACATCCTTCGCCATCTCCATTTTAGCTCTCCGGCCAGTCTCTTGGCGGCTCTTTGGCTGGCTGTCCTGCCTTGGCACATCCACATGTCTCGCTACGGACACGAGGCGATAGCCGCCTCTACCTTTTTGCTTTTGGGGCTGGCGTTTTTTCTCAAATCCCTTCGCCGGTCTTCATTTCTCGATTTCTCCTGGTGTCTGACCTTCTTTTCTCTCTCGGTCTGGTCTTACTTCGATAGGCTCTTCTCCCCCCTGCTCTTTATAGTGTTACTCTGGCTTAGCAGGGATCGCCTCAAGTTTCTCTTCTCTCACCCCAAAAAACTCTTGCTTTCCACCCTCCCCTTATTTATTTTTGCCATTCCTTTCTTTTACCTTCTTTTTACTACCCCGGCCATCACTACTCGCGCCGCCGCCACATCCATTTTACGCGACCCCGGTCTAAGTCCCTATCTTCATCGCGGCTCCTACACATCTCTGACTCAAAAAATCTTCGATCACGACCTATATCGCATCTTCCATCATTGGGCGGCCAAGTATCTCAATTATTTTGATCTTCGCTTCTGGTTTTGGAAAGCCCAGGGATTGACTCTCCCCGGATATCCCGATATTGGCCTGATGTATTTAACCGACCTTCCAGTTTTCATAGCCGGTGTCTTTGCCCTTCTTCTCTTCCGCGGTCGTTTTTTGCGTCATCTTATCTTGTTTTGGTTTTTCGCCGGCCCCTTAGCCGCCTCTTTCACTATGAACGAGCAGCACGTCCAGCGCTCTCTGGTCTGGCTGCCGTTCTTCGGTTTGGTAATCGCTTCGGGTTTTCAATTTTTGTATCCCCGCTTTCGCAAACTCTTACCCATCGGGTATCTTGCCATTTCAGCAATTTCTCTGGCTATATTTGCCGATATTTACTTCGTTCATTTTCCCAGGTTTTATTCAGAATACTGGCAGTATGGTTACAAACAAGCGGCTCAATATGCCTGTCAAAACAAAGACCGCTACGACAATATCCTTATCTCTGAAACTTTTGGCAGTCTGGGCCCGCTCATTACCGGCATACCCTACGCCTATGTTCTCTATTACTGCCCTCCCGATCCTCGCGAGTTTTATCTCACCCGTCAAATTCCCAAGTTTATTTTCCGCCGAGTGGACTGGAAACAAGACTCCAAGAGGGCAAAGGCCCTGCTCATCTCCGCTCCCTGGGATTATGTTGGTTTTGACATACCCTATTCCAAAGTCGTTCACCAGGTAGATTTTCTCAATGGCCAACCGGGTTTCCTCTTCGTCGACACCTCCTTACCATGAAAGTATTCGGGATTGTGCTCGCTTTGGTACTCACAATATCAACGTACCTTCGCCTTCTTTCCTTGACGAATCTTGATATCTACGCCATCTCTGTTCGCAGAAGCTATTACCCACCGCCTATCTCCAGGATATTTCAAAACAAATTAACTACCGGTTTTTATCAGGCCAGAACCCAAGTCTTTTCTCTTTTATCTTTCGATTATGTATTCAGAACTCTCGGCTATGAATAACCGGCATCTTGCCATGGGCTTAATCCTGATTTTAGCCATGATTTCCCGAGGCGTAGATTTTGGCAAAACTCCGGCTGGTATAACTGATGACGAATCTTCCCACGGCTACAATGCCTACTCTCTTTTACTTACCGGTCGGGATGAATACGGCAAAACCTGGCCCATATTAAACCGGTCGTTCGGAACTTACTCTTCGAGTTTATATACTTATATGACAATTTTACCAGTCAAATTATTCGGGCTCAATCCAGTCAGCATTCGTCTTCCATCCTTAGTTTCCGGGCTTATTTTTGTGGTTTTAGTTATAGCCGCTTTGGGTCCTGCCGCCGGATTCGTAGTCGCTATTTCTCCCGTTTTTATCTTCTACTCCCGAGCAGCATTTGAGACCAACTTAGCTCTGACCTTACTATTTTTGGGGATAGTATTGGCAGTTAGAGCCGCCTCACGGCCCAAAATGCTTCCGCTATCATTTCTCTTTTTATCGCTTTCCGCTTACGCCTATCAGGTCGAAAGAGTTCTCTCAGTTATATTAATTTCCCTCATAGCTGTTTATTATTGGAAAACGCGAAAAAAGATCGTCATTTTATCTTTGTTATTGGCTCTGCTTATCCAAATTCCAATTATGTTTATCAGTTTTACCCCCGGTGCCAACTCCAGGATTTCTACTTTAGCCGGGCGGGGCAATTACCCCTTCTTATTTCTAACATATTTCTCTCCGTCTAATCTTTTTAGCCGCCCCGATCCAGCTCCCAGAAAATCTTTTCCCCAAGTCAGCGTCTTCTATTGGTGGATGATAATTCCGTTTATCATGGGAATAAAAAAGTTTATTTCCTCTAAAAGTTATAAATCCCTGTTTGGCAAGTCTTTAGTTGTATCAGTAATTGTTTCTCCGGCCATTGCCGCCGCTACTCCGGATTACTTCTCCACCTGGCGGGCGTTGCCGATGTTTTTAACTCTTGCCTGGATCATCTCCATGGGTCTGGGCAAAAGTAAAATGGTTTATTTTTTTATGTTGCTAATCTCCTCTTTTGAGATATATTCAAATTTGGTTTTATTAAAGCATGAAGGCTCAACCGCTTGGGGGTATCAATACCAAGCCCTGGCGAACTTCGTCAGGAGCCATTCGGACGAAACTATAGTAATCGACAACGCCAGGTCAGGCCCAATTTATATTTGGTTAGCTCTCTACAATCACTACCCTCCGCAAAAACTTCAGTCAATGGTCGACACTGAGTGGCTCAAAGATTACTATAATCACGTCGAGTTCGATCTCAATAAAACAATCGACAACGTCCAAATAAGACCAATATTTTGGAAGTCAGATGCTCTTACCGACCAAATACTCATATCCGATTCCTTGGGCATTTCCGCATCTCAGGCTGACGAACATTTTCTGACCCTTGTCACCATTATTCCTGATATCAACGCCCAACCTGCGTTATATGTTTATCAAACCCACCCAGCGCTAAAAATTAGCGCGACTCAAAGAGATAGCATATAATTATCTTTCGCTATGCTCTCGGTTGTTATCACCGCCTGGAATGAGGAGAAAAACATCGCCCGGGCAATTTCTTCCGCCAAACCTATCGCCGGAGAAATCATAGTCGTAGATACAGAAAGTACCGATAAGACGGCCGAAGTCGCCAAGAAGTTAGGCGCAAAAGTCTATCACCACAAAAACACCGGCATCGTGGAACCCGTCCGTAATTTCTCGATTTCCAAAGCCCGAGGCGACTGGATCCTCCTCCTCGACGCCGACGAGGAAATCTCCCAAGATTTGGCCGGCCATATTCGTTCCGCAATTACGGAAACCAGTGCGGATTATTACCGTATCCCTCGTCGTAATATTATTTTTGGTCAATGGATCAAAAGTTCCCATTGGTGGCCGGATTATGTTTACAGATTATTCAAAAAAGGCGCCGTTACTTGGGATCCAGTCATCCACAGTGTTCCTTTTACCCGTGGCACCGGCCGTGATTTTCCCGCCGACGAATCTCACGCCCTCATCCACCACAACTACAACTCAATCTCCCAATTTATCAACCGGATGGATCGCTACACGAGTCACCAACTGGAACAAGTTATTGCTCGAGGCCACAATTTTTCCTGGACCGACTTGGTTACCCAACCTGCTGAGGAATTTCTTACCCAGTATTTTGCCCGTAAAGGCTACAAAGAAGGTCTGCACGGCCTGACCCTCTCCCTTCTCCAGGCCTTTTCCATGTTAGTTTTGTACTTGAAACTCTGGGAAAAATCCGGTTTCGTCTCCGAGTCCGTTACTCCTACCCAATTTGACTATCAACTAAAAGCTATCCACTCAAAGTTAAATTGGTGGAAATATCAAACCAAAATCGATCAAGCAGGTTTTCTTACAAAACCGCTTTTAAAGCTCATGCGTAAGTTATCATGAAAGTTCATATTATTGTTCTTTCGTGGAACTCCAAAAAGTACATTTCCCACTGTCTCGATTCTCTAAAAAAACTTGACACCCCATCAGAAGTTCTAGTAATAGATAACCAATCTACGGATGGTACAGCGGATTTTGTTAAAAAAAAATACCCCAAGTTCATCTTCATCAAAAATCCTGCTAACCTCGGTTACGCCGCCGGTAACAACGCTGGAATTAAGTATGCCCTCGACCACGAAGCGGATTTTATTTGGATCGTCAACCCCGACGTCACCGTTGCCCCCGATTCTTTATCCGCCTTCCTTAGCGCCGCCCAAAAGTATCCCCGAGCCGGAATCTTCACTCCAAAAATATATTTTTCCCCAGGTTTCGAGTTTCACAAAGATCGTTATTCCAAATCAGACCGGGGCAAGGTTATCTGGTCGGCAGGTGGTCTGATAGATTGGGCCAATCTCATTTCCTCGCATCGCGGAGTCGATGAGCTAGACATTGGTCAATACAATTCAGACGCTTTGACCGAATTTGCTACCGGCGCGTCAATTTTTGTTCGCAGGGAAGTTTTTGACAAAACCGGTCTAATCGATCCGAAGTACTATTTATATTTTGAGGAAAACGACTTCTGCCAACGTGCCAAACGGATCGGATACTCCATTATGTATGTGGCCGACAGCCTTGCTTGGCACGCCAACGCTCAAGCTGCAGGCATAGGCTCACCCCTTCAGGATTATTACATCACTCGAAACCGCCTGCTTTTTGGCCTGCGCTGGGCTCCTGTGCGCACCAAAGTCGCCTTAATGAAAGAATCACTCAAATTATTATTTTCAGGCCGTCAATGGCAAAAAAGGGGAGTCCTCGACTTTTATCTGATGAACTTGGGCCCAGGCTCATATGCTTAGTGTAATCATCATCACCAAAAACGAAGAGGCCATGATAGGGGATTGCTTGGTATCGGTTAAAGATTTGGCTGATGAAATTATTCTCGTTGACACCGGAAACACCGACCAAACCAACGAAATAGCCAAGTCTTATGGTGCCAAAATAATCAAGTCCAATGGCTCAGACTACTCCCAATTCAGGAATGCCGGCCTGAAAAATACCACGGGCGATTGGATTTTTTACGTCGACGCCGATGAGCGCGTTTCTCCCCAACTTCGACTCGAAGTCAAATCTATTATCAAGCCAGGTGTCTATCAAATCCCCCGTCGCAACATCTATCTTGATAAAGAAATGCACTACGGCGGCTGGGGTAACGATAAAGTCATCCGTTTGTTTCACAAATCACTACTTAAAAAATATTCAGGGGAACTCCATGAACAGCCAACATACTCGGGCCAACTATCAACTACGAACCATGAACTCATACACCATTCCCATCGTGACTTATCTTCCATGCTAAATAAAACTATAGAATTTACTCACTACGAAGCTCGGTTGAGATTAGAAGCAAATCACCCCCTAGTCGTCTGGTGGCGGTTTTTGCGAGTCATGGCCACCGAGTTCTGGCTGCGTTTTGTCAAGTTATCTGCCTGGCGCGATGGCCCCAAAGGTATAATCGACGGCTTGTTCCAAGTATTTAATACGTTTGTTATTTATGCCAGGGTTTGGGAGATGCAAAATGCCAAAGGCCGGAATTTATAACCCTTATTGGGACTCCCTAGGAGGTGGGGAGCGCTATACTGCGGCTTTTACTAAACTTCTTCTCAACCACGGTTGGCAAATAGATATCCAGTGGTCTCATGACATATCCCAGGATATTAATAATCGTTTTGGATTAGATATTTCTCAAGCAAATTATGTCCGGCAACTGCGGACCATGAACTATAAACTACTTTTTTGGCTTTCCGATGGCTCTCTTCCCACTTCATTAGCCCCCAAAACCATTATTCACTTCCAATTTCCTTTTCAAAACGTTTCCGGTCAATCAATGTCAAATATTATTAAGTCCCGTTTTTACAAATTTGTCGTCAATTCACAATTTACCAAAACTACGATCGATAAAGAGTTCAATATCGAAAGCACTGTGATCTATCCCCCCATTGACACATCCCTTTTTAGTCCCGGAACAAAACAAAGCATCATTTTATATATCGGGCGCTTTTCTCATCTCACCCAACTCAAAGGTCACTCCGTCCTCATCAACTCATTTAAACACATACACAAACAACTCCCGGGGTGGAAATTGGTTTTAGCCGGAGGAACTACAGTGGGTGCTACTCAATCCACCATCGACAAACTTCGTAAATCTTCTGAAAAATTGCCGATCGAGATCATTACCAACCCGTCATTTAAAAAGATTCAGGATTTATGTTCAACCGCCAATATATTTTGGTCAGCCAGCGGCTATTCGGCGGACAAGGCGATTCAAACTGAACATTTCGGCATCACGGTCGTCGAAGCCATGGCCGCGGGAGTTGTCCCCATTATAACCAACCTGGGTGGCCACAAAGAAATAGTAGATCATTCCCAAAACGGCTTTTTGTGGGATACCCCTTCCCAGCTCGAGAGAATTACTTTGGAGCTGATAAAAGCGAAAAGCTCCAAACTACAAGCTGTTTCACAAGCTGCCGTCGTTAAGAGTAAAATATTTGATACCAGCGAATTCAACCGCAAATTCCTAAAACTGATATGAAAAAAGCTTGGGTATTTATTCTGTTGGGAATCATTTTCAGGTTGGCCTTGATGCCTTTCACTTCCCATCCCGACATCCGTGGGCACTATTTGGGGGGGTATTTTATCTCTCAGAAAAACAGCCTTTTGGGCGTGTACGATTACATCAGTCGTTTGCCTCGGACCGACCCTCTGGTCAAGCTTTACGGCGATGATTTTTTAGTTTACTCACCTCTGACTTATTTAACTCATGCAGCGTTTTTAAAACTTCTTCCAATTCAGAAAAGTCTATTCGAACAACTCTTGTTGGATATGGGTCAAGCCTCCCAAAATCCCCAATACTCCCAAGTCTTATTCTTACTCAAATTGCCTTATCTTTTTGTAGATTTAATCATTCTCTGGCTATTACTCAAACTTGTAGACGTCAAACACAAACTACTGGCTACCGGTCTTTGGGCATTCAATCTACCTCTTATTTATTCGGCATTTTTAATGGGCCAATTTGATATCTTCCTAGTCCTAGCTTTTGTAGTCGCTATGTATTTTTCTTCACGTCGTCCTATTATAGCCGCATTCAGTCTGGCTATTGGAGCCGGATTTAAACCTTTTCCGCTATTTTTACTCCCCTTTCTCCCCGGCTCCAAGATCAAAAACATAAGCCTTGGAGCAATTACCTACTTTCTCATAATTCTTCCTTACCTATCTTCTCCTGGTTTTAAACAATACGCGCTTCTCGCCCAGCAATCAGACAAGATGTGGTATGCCAAAATCATGGTCGCCGGCTCCCAATATCTACCCTTGTTTATGGTTGGATTCGTCCTCCTCTTCTGGCTGCAGTATTTTTTTTCCAAGCGCCTGCCGTATTGGGCCTGGCCCATGTCCGTTCTTCTGCTTTTTTACTCAGTCACTCACTACCATCCTCAATGGTTTTCCTGGGTCACTCCATTTTTTATTTTGACTTTCATTCACTTCCGAAAAACTCTTCCGCAGCTTTTAACTCTGTTGCTCTGTCACTTAGTTATTGTCCTATCCTTCGATTCTTCACTCAATTTCGGTCTATTCGGCATCAACTTTCGTTTGCCCCTGACCGATCAAATGGTTTCTTTTGCCCGCGGCGTTCTGGCCGCTACAAGTCTGGCTTTAGTGCTTCATCTTTCCTCCAAAAACCATGAGCTTTCTTAAGCGATATTGGTTAGTATTAACTATTTTTTTCCTGGGGTTTTTGATCCGGATCCGCTACCTACCCGGGGGAGATTTAATGTTCAGTTACGACCAGGCACGTGACGCTTATACCATTCAAGAGCTTCTTCACGGGGACATAAAAATTCAGGGACCACCTACTTCCACTCGGGACTTTTTTCACGGCGTTCTCTATTACTATGTTATTGCCCCGGGTTATTGGTTGGGACGGGGAAGTCCGGCAGTAGCAGCCGGCTGGCTGTCTTTTATTAACTCACTCGCCATCTTTCTGGCATATTTTATCGGCCTTCGGCTTTTCCAATCCAAGTCATTAGCAACCTTGGCTTCACTTTTAACGGCCGTCTCTTACGAACAAACCCAGCACGCTATCTATCTGACCAACACCGCTTTAGCCATCCTCTTCGTGCCTCTTTTATATTACGGTCTTTGGCAATGGCAACGCCGCTCAACCATCGGCCCGATTCTTGCCGGTCTTGGACTGGGCCTGAGCTTCCAATCCAATTTTATTTTTATCTATCACTCAGCTGTCATATTAATTTTGATCTTACTCAAAAAATTGTCTATTACCTCAAAAAAACTCTTACTTTTACTATCATTTTTTACTCTCTCAATATCAACTATGTTAATTTCGGAAATAAAATTCGGTTTTCCCAGTCGCTCCGGCCCTGCGAATTTATTATTTAACCGTACAACTTATTCACAACTCAAAGTTAATCCTCTTACTCTTATAAACACCTCCCTTTACCAATTTAAACGTCTGATAAGTCTCAATACTTTCCCCACTCAACCCACACTCGCTGTACTTGGCTTCGTGATAGCTTTTGTCTTTGTTAAGCCCCATCCGTCTTGGTGGGCCACATTTTCTTTGGGTTTAATTTCATTTGCCCCGCCTCTCATATTTGGCGGAATCAGCACCCCATATATTCACACTGGACTTGGCATGTTAGTCATCCTTTTTACGGTTTATTTTCTGTCTCGGCTCAAATCTTCGTGGGTAAAAGCCACAATCATTGTTTTTATAGTCTTGTCCAACCTGTCTTATATCAAACAAAAAAATTCTCAAGGCCTGACCGAATTTGCCATTCAAAAGACCATGACCTTGCACCATGAACTTGATGCCATCGATTATATGTACAGTCAGGCCCAGGGAAGGCCGTTTACTTTCAATTCCGTCACCTCCCCGCTTTATATCAACACCACCTGGTCGTATCTATTCAACTGGTACGGTAAAACCAAATACGGCTATTTACCTTACTGGCATGGAGAGAACCAGATTGGCCAATTGGGAAATAATCTTTCTTTCTCGCCGTCCATACCTCTAGTCTTTGTCATCATCGAGCCGTCCCAGGGAATCCCGGTTGACTTAGTCGACAAGATATTAGACAAAGAAAAGTACTTCTCCACATTCAACCATCAACAGCAGTTTGGGGAGATTACCATCCAGAACCGCACCCGCAGGTCATAAATAAACAGGTAATTCTGATTGATACCCACCGGTTTTTGCTGGGGATGTTTCTTTTGGTCAAAGCTCGTAAAATGGCATCATGACTATCTCCGTCGTCATTCCCGCCTTCAACGGGGCCAAGTTTCTTGTCGCCAACCTGCCAGCGGTCATGAAACTGGGGGCCGACGAAATAATTATCGTTGATGATGCCTCCTCAGAACCAGTAAGCGCACCCGGCACTAAAGTAATCCGCCACCCCAAAAACCTGGGTTTCCCCGTATCAGTTAACGATGGCTTTTCCGCCACCTCTGGCGACATAGTTATTCTCTTAAATCAGGATGTCAAACCGGATAAAGACCTGCTCAAATACACTTTGCCTCATTTTGCAGATCCCAAAACCTTCGCCGTCACCTTCAATGAACAAAATCGTTCCTGGGCCAAAGCCGAAGTCCAAGACGGATTCTTACAATTTACCAACGGCCCTTTGGATAACAAAATTCACTCTTCATTCTGGGCTTCCGGTGGAAGCAGCGCCATCCGCAAGTCAATTTGGGATGAACTTGGTGGCTTCGACTCCAAATTTACCCCTGGTTACTATGAAGACCTCGACATTAGCTGGCGGGCTCGGAAAAGAGGATACGGGATTGTTTGGGAACCAAAGGCCAGAGTAACTCACACCGCTCCAGAATCCACCTTCAATAAAACATTTCTCAGAAAATCACTTCAGCTAATCAAAGAACGCAACTATTTACTCTGTCACTGGAAAAATCTTGATTCGAAATATTACCCATCTCACATCTATCATCTGATATCAAAAATCTTTCGCCATCCCGGTTACTTTATTCCCACCCTTATGGCCTTGGCCAAATGGCTATGATAGAAACCCACCCCTTTGGCGTTTTCATTCCCCCGCAAGCTAAATACCTCCTTCTCGGCAGTTTTACCGGAAAGGGCATTTATAATTGGTTTTATGGGACCAAGAGAAATCAATTCTGGCCGATTCTCGAAACTGTCTACCAAACTAAACTAACCGACAAAAAACCGCAGCAGCAGCTTTTTACTCAACTCCGTCTAGCTATTGCAGACATTATCTACCAATGCGAAAGGATTAAAGGAAACAATCTTGATACGAATCTGACAAATATTGTTTATAACATTATCCCCATCCAAAAAATATTCGAAACTCATAACATACACACGGTTTATTTCTCTAGCCGATTCGTCGAACAGAAATTCAGGTTGTTGTTCAAAAACATCATAGAAAAATTTCCCGCAATTGTTTACGTCACTCTTCCTTCGCCGTCGCCTCGTTACGCCGCGCTGAGTTTGAATGAAAAAATCAAAATATATGCCCAAGTTTTGCCAAATCTTTATGCCTGACAGCACTCCGCTCATATCCGTAATTATAGTCAGCTGGAATGTAGCCGATTCATTGAAACGCTGTCTCGATTCAGTATTTACTACCAAATATTCAAACTTGGAAATAATTGTCATCGATAACGCTTCGACAGACAACTCATTAAAAATTGCCAAATCTTTTTCCCAAACCAATGTCATTGCCAATACCAAAAACCTGGGTTTCCCCAAAAGCGTTAATATTGGATTGCGCCAGAGTAGGGGAGACTACATACTTCTCCTCAATCCAGACACCCGTCTGCCCAAAGATTTCTTTACCCGATCCTTGGAGTTTGTCTATTCGCATTCCGATTTGGGCGTCATGGGACCAAAATTTATCAATCCCGACGGCACGCCCCAGGGCTCAGTTTTTCTCGAACCATCGATAATCACTACTTTTCGCGAATACTGGCTTGGCCAAAAAGGCCTGACAGCTAAATATTCTCCACCTGGTATTGCTGAAGTCTCTTCAGTCTCTGGTGCCTGCATGTTTTTCCCTAAAACTACGATCGTTAAAGTGGGGAAATTTACAGAGGAAGTTTTTATGTATTTTGAAGATATGGATTATTGTCGCCGAATTCGGCGTGCAAAATTAAAAGTCTACTACAATCCTCAAATTACCATCATTCACGAACATGGTCAAAGTTCTAAAAAATTATCCAATCTAAAATATCGGAACCTCATTGAAACAGTTGTCTATCCGTGTAGAAAAATGTTGCACCTCCCCAATACAACTCCTTCAATGGAACGTTATCGAACTGAATCGGGGATTTGGTACAACGGTTGGTTTAAAGCCGCCATTCTGGCAGTTATTATTTGGACATCACATCGATTCTTGGGTCAAGATGTCAAAAATTGATATTACTATAATTCAAGGTACAGAGGAAATAGTATTAAAACAACTTTCTCCAAGGCTTTCTCCCAGTGTTGAGCTTCATACCAAGGTTAGCATTATCTCCTTTGAATCAGACAGGTCACCGGCCGATTTCCAGTTCCTCAAAACTGCGCTTTCAGTTACCGATCAACACGTCTCAATTAAACTCTATCAGCGTAACTGGCGAGTGTGCATGCTCGCAGCAGGAATAAACCCGTCTCTGGCTTGTGTCATGTGTGAGCTTGCCCAAATCACCCCCGCCGATTCTGTTTTGGATCCCTTTTGCGGTGGGGGGACAATTCCCATAAGTGCACTTCTCTATTATCAAGCACGGCTTGCTATCGCATCAGACATTAGTAGTTACTCGACTGCTTGCGTTAGAAAAAACGCAATCGCCGCAAATATTAGTCCCGATAAGCTGATTGTAATTCACTCAGACGTTAAAGATCTAAAGCTTGGAGTAACTAGCATCGATAAAATAATTACCAATCTACCATTTGGCATCCGATCGGGAAAACATGTAGATAATGAGAGAGTTTATTCATCGTTTGCTAACAACGCACTTAAGTGGCTCAAGCCTGAAGGGTTAATGGTTATTTTATCCCAAGAAACCAACCTCATTCACCACACCCTTTCATCAAAATTTACACTTGTTAAAGATCTTCCTCTATTTATTCATGGCCTCCGCCCTCATATATTTGTTTTCCGGAAAAAATAATACGGGTTTATCCCGTCCTCCGGCCAATAATTTCAGAAATTGCCTGAGCGTAGTAGCTGGACAACTTCGGCTTGAGAAATATTCGCAAAATACATCCTTTCAAAATCACCCAAGGCAAAATTTTTTGTTCAAATCCAGAATTATGTTTAGAAAACCAATAAATCCAACCTTTCATTTCTCCCGTGACTGCAGGCGCGCGGTTTGACGAACTAGCCCCAAGTAAATGAATTGCCGTAGCAACGGGGGAGTACCATACCTTAAATCCGGCCCTTTTAATTCGATACATCCACTCCATTTCCTCTCCGTACATAAAGTATTTCTCATCAATTCCACCTACTTTTTCAAAAACGTCACGTTTAACCATTACAAACGCCCCAGTCACCCAATCCACTTCCAACTGGCTTTCGTATCGAGACACATCCCGCACATGAATCGAATCTATAAACTTCCGAATCACTGGAAAATTATCAACAAATAGCATTAATTGCAATATTCGTCGCAGAGTAGGAAAGTATCCCCACGATGGTTGGACCGATCCGTCTTTATTGAGTAGTTTGCATCCCACCACGTCTAAATCCAATTTATAAATTTTGGCCAATGTTACGGGCTCAACAAAACAGTCGCTATTCAAAAGTAAAAACTTTTCACCCTTGGCTATTTTCATACCCTGGTTGTTTGCCCCGGCAAACCCTAGGTTAGTTTTATTTCTTAATATTCCAATATCCTTATATTGCTTTTCTATCGCTTCCACCGTTCCGTCACTCGACGCATTATCCACCACCATTACTTCCAGATCTATATTTTTCGAGGCCAGTACTTTTCTCAAGCATTCCAGTGTAACTCCCCGGGTATTGTACGAGACGATGATTACGGATAGCACTGGGGGTATAATATCAAAAAGTCATGGCCAATCCCAAACTTTCCGTTATCGTTCCCTTTTACAATGAACAAGAAAATTTAACCCAGTTGCATTCGGAATTGGTTCACACCCTCTCCCAGATCCGAGGTACTACCGAAATTATTTACATAGACGACGGTAGTACTGATAACCCCTCTATTCCTCAGGCACCCCACCCCAATATTACCGTCAAGATGATTCATTTCTGGCACAATCACGGCCAAACAGCAGCAACTTCAGCCGGCATTGACCACAGCCGCGGAAACTTTATCGCTTTTCTCGATGCCGACGGTCAAAACCCTCCCCCCGACTTGCTCAAAATGTTAGATATGTTAGATTCCAATACCGACGCCATCTTTGGGTGGCGCAAACACCGCCACGACGACTTGATCCGTGTTGCTGTTTCCAAAATAGCCAACTGGCTCATCCGTTCAATTTTTCATGTCACCATTAAGGATTTAGGCTGTACGACACGTATTGTTCGTCGGGAGATTTTTGCCAACATGCGTTTGTATGGTGAAAACCATCGCCTTCTTTCACTACTCGTGGTTCTGCGCGGAGCCCGCTTCAAAGAAATTGAAGTCAGTCACCGTCCCCGTACCCACGGCCGTTCCAAATACGGTTATTCCCGGTCGGTCAAAACTATTATCGACATTATCACCACCAAATTTCTGGACTCCTACTCTACCAAGCCAGCCTACATCTTTGGCACCGGCGGTCTAGTTTCCCTGGCCCTCTCTGTCCCCGCCTTTGTCCAAGTTGTCTACCGTAAATTATTTCTAGGCGTCTTCGTTCACAACAACCCCATGTTTATCATTGCCATGTTTCTAGTTTTTATTGGTGTGTCATTTATTCTGTTGGGTCTTATGTCCGAACTCATGGTTCGTGTTTACTTCGAATCTCGCCAAAAGCCCATTTACGAAATTAAAGAGATTAAGAATTTGTAACAATGTGTGGAATTGCTGGCATTGTTGATTTTTCATCCCCAGTCATTTCTTCCCAAATCGGGAAAATAGCTAAAACAATTGTTCACCGCGGGCCGGACTCTGGCGGCAGTTTTGTAAAAAACCACGTGGGTCTGGGCATCCGCCGTCTGAAAATCATCGATTTAAAAACCGGCGATCAGCCTATCAGCAACGAGGACGGCTCATTAACTGTCGTATTCAATGGCGAAATTTACAACTACAAATTGATTCGGGAGCAGCTTATAAAAAATGGTCATAAGCTAAAAACTACTTCGGATACCGAAACCTTGGTTCACCTATATGAAGATTCGGGCAAGGACTTTCTCCAAAAATTAAACGGAATGTTTACTTTTGCTCTATGGGATGAGAAGAAACAAAGCTTGCTCTTGGCCCGTGATCACGCCGGCATCAAACCCCTGTTTTATCACCATAAAGGCAGCAAATTAATCTTCGGCTCCGAGATTAAAACTATTTTGTCTGTTATTCAGACCCCAAAAATCGATCCCGACTCTCTTTTTTTATACACCTTCTTAGGTTATGTCCCAACTCCTAGAACTATTTACCAGGACATCTTCCAGCTTCCCCCGGGCAGCACTCTTACGTTTTCCCAATCTGGCCTGAAAATACATCAATATTACGACCTTTTTTCCCAGCCCAACCCGGAGCCCGCAGATCTGGATTCTATGTTGGATACCGTCGTCTCGCGCCAAGCCATCGCCGACGTGCCCGTTGGTCTGCTTCTTTCCGGCGGCCTGGATTCCTCAATCCTGGCCTATTACCTTACGCGGCAAAAACACGAAGTTAAAAGTTTTTCCATCTCCTTCGCTCATCAGGACTTCAATGAAGGTTCTCATGCAGCCCAAGTAGCCAAGATTTTGGGTACTCGCCATTTTGACCAGCCGTATTCCGCTTCCGATCTACTCACCGATTTTCCCGTCATCCAAAAACTCATGGATCAACCTTTTGCCGATCCGTCACTGTTTCCCACCTACCACGTCTGCCGCCTGGCCAGCTCTCATGTCAAAGTTGCCCTATCCGGAGACGGGGGGGACGAAGTATTCGCCGGTTACCCTACATATTTGGGCCACCGCTTTGCCAACCTTCTGCCCTGGTTTCCATCTAGTTTTAAATCCTTGTTGGTCAATCTGGCTCAAAATATACCTGCTGTAAAATTCCCCCTCTTTTCATCCAGTTATAAATTTGGAGACACGCTTGCCAATTTTTTTTCTGGACTTGGTCTGCCGGTACTTCACCGTCAACTCCAGTGGATGGTTTTTTTCACCACAGGCCAAATTGCACCAGAGGCGTTATTTAAAACCTCTCCAATTAAAGAGCTTTTCTCACTTCCATACCCCCAAGACCAGGTCAAAACCGCTCAACTTCTGGATTTTCAAACGTATTTGCGCGACGCCATGCTTCTCAAGTCAGATCGAGCCTCCATGTTTAATGGCCTGGAAGTTCGCGTACCCTATCTTGACCGGGAAATTATCAGCTTTGCTTTTTCCCAAACTTCTCCTTTCACTAGCCTTTTTAGCACCAAATTGCCTTTACGCAATTTACTCAAAGGCAAACTTCCCGAAAACATCCGTAACCGACCAAAAAAAGGCTTCGGTCTACCCCTTTCGGACTGGATTTCTGGTCCGCTCAAAACCATAGTATCCGATTACGTTTATCGTCGCGATATTTCAGACGCCTTCCCTCGGGTGTTTGTGGATGCGGCTTGGTCTCAAAACCACCTGCGGACTCTTTGGATGGTTTTTGCCTTTAGTGTTTGGCAAGAGCAATGGGCAAAAGGTAGAATATAACCATGTCCCGCCTTTCGTGGGTTCTCTTCTGTCTCATTTTGTTATTTTCAGTAGTGATTCGTGTCTATCAGCTGGATAACCTGCCAGTTGAGCTCACGGGTGACGAAATTGACGTCGGCATCCAAGCCCATTCTCTCCTCAGAACCGGCAAAGATTATCTTGGCCATCCTCTCCCCATATTTCTCCAATCCTTTTCCGAATATCGCCTTCCCCTTCTTCACTATCTGACAATTCCCTTCGTGGCTGTTTTTGGACTCACTGAGTGGACCGTTCGTTTACCCATGGTTATTCTTTCTCTTTTCTCCATCCTGGCTATTTTCGTCTTAGGCAGTCAGATTGTAAGTCAGCGCCTGGGTTTCACCGCCATGTTACTTACAACTATATCTCCCTGGCATATTCAGTTTTCCCGCTGGTCAAACGATAACTTGGCCGTCATGCTTCTCTCAGTTTTAGGAGTTTCTCTTTTCTTGCGTCGTCGTTATACTCTGGCCGCCCTGTTTCTTGCTCTTTCCTTTTACGCTTATTCCGTGGCGGCAGTTTTCGTCCCCCTCCTGATCTTGATTTTGTTAATCTCTCTCCGAACCTTAACCGGCAAACTCATCGTGCCTATTATTTTTGGTCTGGTTTTACTTACACCCTATATCTACGGCTTATCCCAGCAAATTACCTCCCGGCGCTTCTCTCAAATCTCCGTCTTTTCCGACTCTACGCTGCGCGAAGATATCATTCGCCGTCGGGTAGAAAGTTCCTCTCCGCTTACCCCCGTCTTTCGTAACCGCCTGATTTATTATCCCCAGGAAATCCTCAATAATTATCTCCGTTCTTTTTCCACGGAATTTCTGTTTTTCTCAGGTGACCCCATCTTACGCCACGCTGTCGGCGGCATGGGCATGCTTTATTTTTTTGAAGTTGCCACTGTCGCTCTCGGCCTATTCTTTTTCAGAAACAAACTAATTTTGGGATGGCTATTAATTGCTCCAATTGCTTCGGCCATGACCAAGGATGGCGGTAATCACGCCGGCCGGCTTATCGTTATGCTCCCCCCCCTCATCCTCCTCTCTGCCGCCGGCCTGAACTATCTGCGACCCAAAAAACTGCTCTTTTTTGCATTGGGCGCCTTTGCCGTTTTCAATTTCAGCTTTTACTTATACCGTTACTATATCGAGTGGACCCACGACGCTTGGCGATTCTGGCAACCCGGCTTCAAAACTGCCCTCACTTATCTCAAGTCCCAGGATTCCAATTTTTCACGGGTTTATCTCAATAACACTTACGAATTTACCTTATCCCGCTTTCTTTTCTGGTTCGCCTACGATCCGGCCCTGTTCCAAAGTGAATATCCTCTCAGAGACTCAAATCCCACCTCGGCCTTCGATGGCTACAATATTGGCAAATATTACTTTGGAACCCTCAAAAATCGTGTAGCCGAAACTGGCTTTTCTCAGTTGCTTCAGCCCGGGGAAGCATATTTAGCCAGCGTTCGTGATGAAATTGGCACTGGCACCATTGGGGGAGTAACTGTCGACCAAATTATTACTTCACCCACCGGCTTACCTCTCTACTATATTCTTACCAAAAAATGAAACGCCTTCTTCTCGTTCTCCTTTTAGGCCTAATTCTCAGAGTTTTTTGGTTGGATAAGTTTCCGGCTGGATTCACCGCCGATGAGGCCGGTCAGGGCTACGATGCCTACTCGATCCTCAAAACTGGACGGGATAGTTGGAGTCAGTTTTTCCCCCTCTTCCCTCGCGGATTTGGTGATTTCAAACCCCCTCTATACATGTACGCCGCTATTCCTTCAGTTGCCGTCTTCGGGTTAAACGAGTTCGCCGTCCGCCTCCCGGCCGCGATAGCGGGAACCTTATCAATATTGGTCGTTTATCTTCTGGCCAAAGAATTATTTTCTCAAAAAACGGCCTTTTTGGCCGCTCTGCTTATGAGTATTTCCCCCTGGCATGTCCAACTATCCCGAAATGCCTGGGAAGGCGGACTGGGGGTATTACTTTTCCCCCTCGGTCTATACTTGTTTATAAAAAAACGCTACTGGCCGGCCTTTTTAGTTTGGGGCATCAATCTGTATACTTACCATTCCTGGCGTATTTTTACTGTCTTTTTTGTCGCAAGCATAATCGTCTATCTCAGACAACTCAAACCGGCTTTTTTGATATTTGTTTTAGCCTTGCTACCTTTAGTCATTAACCTCAAAGCAGTTCTTGTACGCGCCAGCGACGTCGGTATCTTTTCTTCAGCCAACACTTTAAATTATCTGACCAACCGAAATTCCCCTCCAACTTTATTTGACAATAAATACGTTTTTTATGCCGATCAGTTTTTTACCAACTATCTATCTTACTTTTCCCCCATCTTCTACTTTACCGGTCACCGGCCTGATTTTTCCCACCTCAACTTTCCCGGAATGCCCTTACACTTTCCCCTGGAAATAATATTCATTTTATTGGGCCTCGTTTTAATACTCCGCGGCAAACCATCGCCTTACCTTTTGCTTTGGGCGCTGCTGGCCCCGGTCCCCGCCGCCTTGACCGAAAGTTCAAACGCCCAACGGGCCATTGCAATCTTTCCTCTACCCATCTTCCTGTCTGCTTATGGCCTGTCAAACCTGCGCTTTCAAAAACTCTTCCTGCTCGCTTTGGCGGCTTCATTTGGTTTTTATCTCCACACATATCTGATCAAACTCCCCAAAAACCCGATCTACAGTCAAAGGGTAAATTATAAAGAAGCCTTCACCAAGGCCATTTCTCTGGCCGATAAATACGACTCCGTTCACTTTTCCCGCGTCTTTACTGTTCCCCATATCTTTGTAGCTTTTTACAGCAAATGGGATCCGGCCGATTTTCAAAAGTACTCACAGGACTGGAGACGTTACGAAAAAGCAGACAAATTATACGTCGACCAGTTGGAAAGCTGGAATTTGGGCAAATATGAGTTTCACGATTTTCATTGGGAACGGGAAGGTAAGTTACAAAACGCCTTGTTAGTCAGTAGTTTTGGAGATTTTCCCGCCAGCCAGCATATCTTATTTGACTTGGCCGATTATCGCTTTGCTGTCATCAATCCCAGATGAAATATAAAATTCTCATTGTCTTGTTAATTGCTTGGCGATTGTGGGTGTCGACATTCACTAAACACGGTGATTTGCATAACGGCTGGAATTGGGCCGGGAATGCCTCCAAACTCGGCCTTGTCGATTTTTATGATTTACCGCGATCCGTTTTCTGGCCTCAGAGCCGCCCCAACCAACCAGCCGGCAGTGTTTATCTTTATACACTTTCATATCAGCTCAACGACTTTGGTAACAAATTATTCTGGCAGCTCAATTTGAAAATCCCCTTTTTCCCCTCGACATTAGTTTGGTGGTGGCAAAGATGGGGTGACGTAGTCAGCCTCAAGCTGCCCTCCGTTTTAGGGGACATAGCTCTTTTTGCCGCTATTATCAAAATTGGTAAATCCAGCAAGGTTTCCCAGCTAGTCGGCTTAGTCTATTTGCTTAACCCTCCTTTGTGGTACAACTCCGCTCTTTGGGGGCAAAACGATTGTATCGTCGCCGCCTTGGCCGTTTGGAGCCTGATCTTTCTCTTCGAAAAACGCCTGGTCCTTTCCGGATTTCTGTTGGGGACTTCACTCGTCACCAAAGCTTCATGGTCTCCAGCCTTAATAGTATTCACAATTTATGCAATCAGGAAATTTCCTAAAAACTTCTGGACTTATCTGGCGTCGGTCGGCGCGTCCTCGTTACTGTTATTTTTTCCCTTCCATCCCAGACTCGATCTTCCGTTTTGGCTAACCAAACTCTATTTGAATCGGATCTTGCCGGGAGAATCACCATTTATCACCGTCAACGCCTTCAATTTCTGGCACGTCTTCTTCCCTATAGATCTAGTTCCTGACACCTCGCTCTTTCTCACCATCCCCGCCAATATAATTTCAGTGTTCCTATTGTTATTGATATTTGCAGTTACTCTTCGATCCATTTGGAAAAACCCCTCTGAGCATAATTTAGTCAGTCAATTACTGATCGTCTACTTTGGTTTCTTTCTCTTTTCCGTTCGTATGCACGAGCGCTACATGTACCCCCTGTTTCCCCTTATGTCCTGGCTAATAGTTATCGGCCGCAAAATCTGGATTCAATACGCCGTTCTGTCCTTTACCTTTTTGGCCAATCAATACAACATGTGGTTCGCTCCAACCATGCCCTTCGCCATCGCCCTTTACACTCCCATTTTCACCAAAGCCCTAAGCGTCATCAATTTATTTACCTGGTTCACCCTATGGCCAAAAAAATCCTCCTCCTGATCATTCTCACAATTCCGGCGTTCGCGCTCATGCTCCGGCCGGGGATTTATACCATGCATGACTTTCATGTCTTTCGCCAGTACGAATTCGATAAATGTACTGCCGAAGGTATTTTTCCTTGCCGCTGGGCTCCGGACGCAGGTCTAGGCTACGGCGAGCCCCTCTTCAACTACTATGGCCAACTCCCCTATTGGCTGGGAACAATCTTCCGCCTTTCCGGTTTCCCCGTCCTAGACAGTGTCAAATCAGTTTTCATTCTTTCATTAGTCTTG
Organism: Candidatus Amesbacteria bacterium RIFCSPLOWO2_01_FULL_49_25; assembly: GCA_001773725.1. Taxonomy (GTDB): domain Bacteria; phylum Patescibacteriota; class Microgenomatia; order CAZETR01; family Amesbacteraceae; genus 01-FULL-48-32b. The sequence goes on along the minus strand of MEXP01000009.1, from coordinate 33,140 downwards.
TCAGGCATCTCCATGTACTTATTGGCAAAAGAATTCTGGGGGAGTGATGGAGCCCTTGTTAGCGCTTTGTTTTACACATACGCCCCATACCGGGCAGTCGACGTCTGGGTAAGAGGTGCTCTCCCGGAAGCGTTGTCCTTCGTATTTTTCCCTCTCATTCTGTTATTTATCGAAAAGAAAAAATACCTTCTCTTTTCCTTCTCTCTATTTCTTCTCCTTATCACCCACAACCTCTCATTATTTATGTTTCTGCCATTTATGGGTATATGGTGGCTGGTTAGAAGCTGGGACTGGAAATTTATCCCTGCCGGCTTATTATCTCTGGTCTTGAGTTCTTTTTATCTTTTACCGGTAATTTTTGAAAGTAACTTGGTAACTCTCACCCAAACTACCGCCGGTTATTACGATTATAGTCTTCATTGGACGACTTTAAGTCAGCTTTTTCTTTCCCGCTTCTGGGGCTACGGCGGCTCCAACTGGGGGCCCAACGACACCATGAGTTTCTCAATTGGCCACCTCCACTGGATAATTGCTCTAGTAGTGGTACCCTTCGCTTTTCTCGTCAAAAAGTCAAAAAAACACATAATTCCCACTTCATTATTCGTTATTCTGGCCCTGATCGCGTTATTTCTCACCCACGGTAAATCTGAGGTGTTTTGGAAAATTATACCTGGCCTGCCTTTTGTCCAATTTCCCTGGCGGTTTCTCTCCATGTCAACCTTCTTTTTATCTCTTACAGCCGGTGTTCTCACCAAACTTTTCTCTCCCAAACTTACACTTATCTTCTCATCTACTTTTCTGTTGTTACTCAGCGCCAATTTTTTTGGCCCAGATATTTGGCTGAATCTCAACGACACCCAGTACTTCTCAGGCAAACTTTGGGATGAACAGCGGTCATCTGCCCTTTCAGACTTTTGGCCCAAATCCGCCCCTCGTCTTCCCCAATCCTTTGCCCCATCGCTCCCCTCCATAAGTGCGGGAGATGGTTTTGTATCTATAGCTCACTTTTCAGCTCACAGTGGAAACTACCGTTTGTTCATTCAATCACAGTCTGCTCTTACTATATTCCCTCAAGTTTTTTTCCCGGGTTGGACATCAATAGTCGACGGAATAGAACAAAAAGTCCTCATCCAGCCTGAGACTGGCCTAATTGCATTAGACGTGCCTCAAGGCTGGCACGATATCCGACTGGAATTTAAAGATTCCTTTGTCAGGCTCATGGGCAATCTGGTATCTTCACTTACATTACTAAGCGCAGGTTCTTGGTTAATTCTCGCCAAAAAAAAATACCGTGCCTAGGCACTTAATCCTGTTGATTTTACTGGGAGCGTTTTTTCGTCTCATTTATATTTACCAGTTCCCCCCCAGTCTTAATTGGGACGAGGTCTCTTTAGGCTACAACGCTTATTCTCTTCTCAAAACAGGCCGGGACGAGTGGGGGTCTATTCTGCCCACAATTTTTCGTGCCTACGGAGACTTCAAACTCCCTGGATATATTTATTCTGCCATTCCCTCCATTTCAATATTCGGTCTCAACCCACTCGGAGTTCGCTTCCCATCCATAGTTTCCGGCATTCTTATGATAGCCGCAGTTTACCTTCTTTCTCGCCGGGTCTCTTCTCGTTTTATGGCTATCCTTACTGCCCTGCTCGTCGCAATTTCCCCTTGGCCGCTGTTTTTGTCTCGTGTTGCCGTTGAGGCAAATTTAGCTATACTTCTATTTACCCTCGGGGCCACCCTGCTTCTTTATCGCCGCTTGTTTTTAGGGATTTTCCTTTTAGGTCTCTCTGCCTGGACCTACAATAGTTTTCGCATTTTTACACCCTTATTCTTGTTTTCTTATTTATTGCTTAATCGAAAAAATGTCAAAATTAACTTTCTTACGGTCGCAGTTACACTTTTACTATTCATCCCGGTTTTCATTCAGCTTCTTTCCCCGTCCGGCCAAGCTAGGTTTAAGTGGCTGACTCTTTTGGATGAAGGAGCAACCGTCCAAATTAATCAGCTGCGAAGTCGACCCGGGGGTCGCCTTCTTTACAACAAAGCTACCTATTTGGCCTATCGTTTCTCTGTTAATTATCTAAATCATTTCAACCCTAAATTCTTATTTATTTCCGGCGGTTCTCACTACCAATTCAGCATTCCCAACTATGGTCTGCTTTACTTGGTTGCCCTACCCTTTTTTTACCTGGGCTTAATCGCACTGCTTTTCAAATTTAAAAAATCAAATTTCAAATTGATAATCGTGTGGCTTCTCTTAGCCCCCATTCCCGGCTCTCTCACTCGCGATTCGCCCCATGTTCTTCGCGCCATAACCATGCTTCCCGCCACCATAGTGGTAACCTCGATGGGAATTTGGACAGCGGCCAAAAAATTCAACGTTTTGCAAATAGCTCTTCCAGTTATTCTGTTGCTTAGCCTCGAGTATTACATCAATCCCGTATCTGCAAACTACCAAACCCGCTATTCATGGGCCTGGCAGTATGGCTACAAAGAGGCCGTTCAATTTGTCAAAGATCACTATAGTCAATACGACCAAATCGTTTTCACTAAGCGCTATGGAGAACCCCATGAGTTTGTTGCTTTCTATTGGCCATGGGAACCCGCTAATTTCTCCAAATCAAAAAATTGGGATTTTCACGACAACTGGTATTGGGTTAATAAACTGGACAAAATAAAATTCGTCAATGATTGGGAAATGTCCCAAGCAGTGGCATCTTTACCGATAGGGCCTAAGTATCTGGTAATTTCCAGCCCCGACAACGAAACTCCCGGCACCGTCCTTACCCGCATCAATTTCCTTGACTCCAAACCCGCATTCATTATTAAGGAACTATGAAGCCGCTGATCATATTATTGCCCATTATAATTTTTGGACTTTTTTTGCGGATTCACAGGCTGGACTCCAGACCACTGGGATTTACCTGGGACGAAGCCGCCCTGGGATACAACGCATATTCAATACTCAAGACTGGACGGGATGAACACTCCCAAGTGATGCCTATCGTCTTCAAATCGTTCGGTGATTATAAGCCGGGCTTATACATTTACTTTACCACCCCAATTATAAAAGTTTTAGGTCTTACCGAATTTGCCACCCGCCTCCCCTCGGCTATTTTTGGAACATTGCTAATCCCTGTTATTTACTTGCTTGTTAAAATCCAGAAAGGTAAGGCATTTTCTCTTTCATCAGCGCTGATGATAGCCATTAACCCCTGGGCCATTCATTTTTCCCGTGGGGCTTGGGAAGCAAACTTATCCTTACTTCTCACCTCCCTGGCAGTGCTTTTATTTCTAAAGAAAAAAAATTACTCCTCGTCATTGTTTTTTGGTTTGACATTTTGGGCCTATCAGGGAGCCAAACTTTTTACCCCACTTTTAATAATTAGCCTTCTTTTCATTTACAGACCGATATTGAAAAACTTAATTAAACCTTTTCTAGTTATACTTTTCATCCTGCTTCCAATATTGCTAAAAATCGGGACCGAGTCTGGCCGCCTCAAGGTTTTCAGCGTCTTCGGTTATACTCGCCCCGATGCGGTTGTCAGCGAAATAATGCGTCAAGACAACTCTCCCACCAAAAATCTTTCCTACTATTTATTTCATTCGGAACTACTGGATCAGGGCAGGGGAATAGCCCAACGTTATCTAAATCACTTTTCGTCCCAATTTTTATTTATCAATGGTGACTGGTCCAATCCACGACATTCCACTCCTTATTACGGTTATCTCCACCTTCCCGAAGTAATAACCCTCTTCATAGGTATAATTCTTCTTCTCAAATCTCAGTCACCTCTTTCCAGGCTCATCTTAGCCTGGTTGCTCCTGGCTCCGCTTCCCTCCGCCCTTTCCCGGGACATAGTCTCCGGCGTCCGCTCTTTACCCATGATAATCCCATTAATCATCATCTCTGGACTTGGTCTCTCTAAGATATTGTCAAAAAAACTGCTTATATTCTTATACTTTCCCGTTCTTTTATTCTTTCTTCTTTACCTCCTCGACCTTTACTTCGTCCATTATCCCCACTACTTTGCCTCAGACTGGCTATCTCCTTATAAACCCGCGCTCAAGTTGGCAGCCGATAATTATTCCCGCTATCAAAAAATCATTTTTACTTCCCAATATGGTCAACCGTATATTTTTACTCTTTTCTACCTGCGCATCGACCCGAAAATATATCAATCTCAAAATAAGTTTCAAGCCAATCCTCAAAGAGACGTCGGAAGTGTCAGTCGCTTGGACAGATTTGAATTCCGCCCCATTTATTGGCCTTCCGACCGGGGGCTTACCTCAACTCTTTTTATCGGTGGCCAGTACGAACTGCCAGAGAAGGATTTAAACATTCCAGGCATAGAAAGATTTGCCGATATTAATTTTCCCAATGGCCAAATCGCCTTGCGTGCGGTCGGACTTCGATGAAAAAATATTTACTCGTTTTATTATTAATTCTGGCCGCAATTCTGCGGCTGCATAAAATTTCGTTTTTTCCATCGGGGTTAAATGCAGACGAAGCCGCCTTAGGCTACAACGCCTACTCACTTCTTTTAACCGGCAAGGACGAACATGGCCACATCTTGCCCGTCAATCTGGAATCTTTCGGTGACTTCAAACCCGCCGGGTACTCATATCTCCTTATCCCTTTTGTTAAAGTTTTCGGCCTCACAGAATTCGCCATCCGCCTGCCTTCAGCACTATTCGGAGTAACTGCTGTATTTCTAGTGTATATGCTCACCAAAGAAATCTTCGCAAATTTGAATTTTGAAAATTATTTGAGATTTGGGATTCAGAATTTGAGGATTGAAGAAATCGTCGCATTTATGTTAGCTATCTCGCCATGGCACTTGCACTTCTCTCGAGGCGCTTGGGAAGTCAATGTCTCCACCACCCTATTACTTCTGGGCATCCTCTTTTTCGTCAAATGGCTAAAAAATAGAGAGTTGATTTCTCTAAGCCTAAGTAGTTTGAACTTCGTATTGTCCATGTACTTTTACCAATCTACCCGCGTCATAGCCCCACTTCTTGGTTTGGGATTGGCAATTCTTTACTTCAAAACATTACTAAAGTATCCCAAACAAATAGTCACCAATTTTCTACTGCTGCTATTGTTATTAGCTCCTCTCATACTTTCACTTGCAAGTAGCGACGCTTCTTCCCGACTATCCGGTGTCGGTCTCCTTGCAGACGAGGGTCCTTTGCGTCGTGTCGAACAACTTCGCGGCCAGCATTCCGATTGGAACTCGCTTCTGTCACGTCTGCTTCACAACCGCCCGGTTATTTATGTTATTCAGTTCGTCAAAAATTACACCGACCATTTCGATGGCAATTTCCTGTTTGTAAACGGCGACATGATAGAACGCAATCGCATCCCCGAAACCGGCCTCTTTTATCTCACCGACTTTATCTTTTTTGCCCTAGGAATCTATTACGTTCTAAACTCTAAAAGCTATAAGCTACAAGCTACCATCTGGTTATGGCTATTGATAGCTCCCATAGCCTCAGCTATGACCTTCCAAACCCCCAATGCCCTGCGTGCTCAAAACCTGGTTATTCCCATGACTATTATTACTTCCTCAGGATTATATTTTTTCCTGCAATTGGCGAGAGGTTCTAATAAAATTGTTTTTTCTTCGTTGTTAATTATTTTAATTACTATTTATATTTGGCAATTTAAAAGGTATTTACACCAATACTATGTCCATTATCCTCAAACATACCCTGCCGCCTGGGAAAACGGCTTTAAGGAACTGGTATCTTATGTCCAATCGGTTCAGAATCGCTACTCCCAAATATGGGTGACCGATAAATACGATCAACCCTATATCTTATTTTTGTTTTATTCCCAGTATCCACCCCAAAAATTTCAGGATCGTCACCAATTGACGTTCCGAGATAAATTCAATTTTTCCACCGTCCGCGATTTTGACAAATTTCACTTCGAATCGGCCCCTTGGGAAAAAGTTCGCGATATCCACTCCACACTTATAGTTGCCGCTCCCGAAGATATACCTTCTGTCGGGGTCAACATCGTCAAAACCTTTTATTTCCCAAATGACCAGCCCGCCTTTAAAATAGTCTCAAATTAATGAAAACTCTCAAATTATCAGTTGTTTTGGCCGCGCGTAACGAACAAGAAAAACTTGGCCGCTGTTTAGAGTCTGTCAAAACAATCGCTGATGAGATAGTCATAGCCGATGAAAAATCAACTGACAAAACAGTAGAAATTGCCAAAAAATTTGGCACCAGAGTGATACCAGTTTCTCATCAGGACAACTTCCATATCACCAAGAACGTCTCCATCGATAATGCGAAAGGTGAATGGATATTGCAGTTGGACGCAGACGAGGTCGTTTCCCCGGAGTTGGCACAAGAAATCACCATAGCAATCAAAGATGGACAATCACCAATCAATGGGTACTGGATCAATCGTCGTAATTGGTTTCTTACTCGCTTTTTATCCAAGGGAGGTCAGTATCCCGATCCTACTCTTCGTCTTTATCGCCGCGGCCTCGGTCGGCTCCCCGCCAAGGATGTACACGAACAAGCCACCGTTGAACCACCAATCGGTCATCTCAAGCATGATCTTCTCCACTACCGGGATACCAGTTTCGAAAAATATATGGAAGGCTTCAATCGCTACAGCTCGTTCATTTCTTCACAACTTGAAAACAAAAAAGTTAATTTTGGGTTAACAAATACTTTTCTGTATCTCTTTCTCAAACCCCTATCAACTTTCCTGGGCATTTACATTCGTCACCGCGGCTATGTCGATGGCACGCCCGGATTTATTTTCGCTGTTTTCTCAGGGCTCATCCACCCCGTGTCCTATATCAAGTATTGGCAGCATACCAAGTATCCATCATGACCCGAGTTGGTTTCGTCATTACCCCACTTTCTTCAGGTCACGCCGTCCGCGGCGTCGGTTTCTATACCAAAAGACTCTTGAATCACATGAAACCAATGGCTTCTGATTTAGGATTTGAAATATTAGAAATCGGAAGTTATTTAGAATTTAGAAATTCAAATTTAGATATTGTGCACTACCCGTTTTTTGATCTGTTTACAGCCTCTTTACCCATAATAAAAAGTACTAAAACAGTGGTCACTATCCATGACGTCATACCCCTGGTGTTCCCCGACCATTACCCTCCGGGCGTTCGCGGATGGATAAATTTACAGTTTCAGAAACTATCTTTATCCAACGTCGACCGGGTCATTACCGACTCTTTTTACTCCCTAACCAATATAAACAAGTTTTTGGGTGTCCCTCCGCACAAGCTCCGCCTTGTTCATCTAGCCGCCGACCCCGTGTTTAAAAAAATTCCTCACCCGGCAAACAAATATAATTTACCTTCCAAATTTGTTCTCTACGTCGGCGACATCAACTACAACAAGAACATTCCCTTACTGGTTCAGGCATGTAAAAAATTAAGTCTTCCCCTCGTGATAGTCGGAAAACAAGCCTTGGAAATGGAGAAATTAAATTTATCCCATCCCGAACTCCGGCATTTACGGGATATTAATTGGTCCGGAGTTACCCGCCTGGGATTTGTTGACGACTTGGTTGATATATATAACCTTGCCTCTGTTTACTGCCAGCCGTCGTTATCCGAAGGTTTCGGCTTGCCGGTTTTGGAAGCGCAAGCCTGTGGCACGCCCGTTGCCTGCAGTCGGTCCGGATCTCTACCAGAAGTCGCCGGCGACACAGTAGTTTACTTCGACCCTTACAGCGTAGATAACATCGTCTCAAGCCTATCTGCGGCCATTAAGCAAAAAAGAGTCGTCGTCAACACCTTTTCCTGGGAAAAAACCGCCAGCCAAACTTTAATGGTTTATGAGGAATTACTATGAAGACAAAGACAATAATTAAATACTACTCGATTTGGCAACTAGCGATCATAGTCATTGCCATATTGGCCCCCAAACTATTGCCCCTGAGAGAAACTTATTTGGGCATTGGTACAAAGACATTTTTGCAGAATCCACTTTTATACTCCCGGGCCAATTTCGACGGCAACCATTACATCAGGATTGCCAAAAACGGGTACGGCTATGCCGAAGAGGCCTTCTTCCCGCTTTACCCGAATATTATGAAACTCTTGATTCCCCAGATTAAAAACGACACTCTAACTGGGGTAATAATTTCTTCCGTTGCGTTTCTATTTGCATGCATTTTTTTTGTTCGTCTGATTGAGTTAGATTATTCTTCAGCAGCGGCCAGGTATTCGCTTTTAGCCCTGCTCGCATTTCCCACCAGTTTTTATTTTGGCGCTGTATATACCGAAAGTTTATTTATACTTTTAGTATTGTCCTCCTTTTACTATGCTCGTGCCCGCCGCTGGTGGATTGCGGCCGTCCTGGGCGCCTTAGCGGCCAACACTCGCTTCGTGGGTATTTTTATGTTTCCCGCTCTTCTATTAGAGTTTTGGCAGCAAAGGCGCAGCCTGATTGGCCTATTACCAGCTTTTTTAGTTCCTTTAGGATTGATTTCATATATGCTTTTTTTGCAAAATACTGTCGGTGATTCCCTGGCTTTCATTCACGTCCAAAAACTCTACGGGCAGTTTAGAAGTGAGCGAATTATCCTTCTTCCTCAGGTTTTTTACCGGTACACCAGAATGGTGGTTACCGTAACCAAAACCGACCCTATTTATTACACCCTCTGGCTGGAATTGGTTACCGCTTTAATGTTTTTATTCACAACAATTTTATCTGCATTCAAAAAAATTCGCCCTTCTTACATAATTTTTAATTTGGCAGCTTACTTAGTACCCACTTTTACCGGCAGTTTCGTCTCTCTCCCAAGATATGTACTTGCCTGCTTTCCGTCTTTTATTATCTTGGGTCAGATAGCTAGCGCCAAACCACGCTTCCGTCTCTTCTTTTTTGCGATCCTGGCTTTATTCTTTTTTGAGGTGGTAGCACTGTTTGTTCGGGGCTATTGGGTTGGATGAGAATATGAACATTTGGTTAATATTGCCGGTTTACAACGAGGGGGCTAGATTTGTAGATGTCTTAACGGCTATCCTCTCACTCCATCCCCACTTAAATATTGTGGTTATCGATGACGGTTCGGTTCAACCGGTCCAAATCCCTACCCAGTCAAAAACGGTCACTCTGCTTCGTCACCCTGTCAACCTGGGAAAAGGATCTGCCTTAAAAACCGGCGCTGAATACGCTTTCTCTCACAAAGCCGAGGCTATAATCTTCATGGATACAGACGGCCAACATTTACCCCAAGACATAAGCATGTTTATCCATCTGCTCAATCAAAAGTTTGACGTGGTCATCGGTTCGCGCCGTCCGTCTTTACACACCCCATTCGTCAGGCTCTTCGGCAATAAATTAGCCTCAATTTATATCAATGTCCTCTTTGGCGTATACGTTTCAGATTTGATATCCGGATTTAGGGCTCTTTCATTCAGGGCATATCAACTTTTAAAATGGACATCACCTCGGTATGGTGTTGAAACGGAAATGATTGCCAAGCTGGGAAAAAATAAACACCTATTAAAATATACTGAATTTCCCATCGAACCCATCTACATTGACAAATACAAAGGCACGTCCATAATAGACGCACTAAAAATTCTTGCAAATACTATATGGTGGAGGCTCTCCTAGGAATACAAATCATTGCCGTCATGTTTGCCGCATTTATGCTATATGTGGCGTTCGTCCATCGCAAACAGGGGAACATTACTCGCCGAGAGTTTGTGTACTGGTTATTGGTTTGGGTGTCGTTCACCTATTTTGCTCTTAACCCCCGGATACTAGATCCCATATTAGCCAGGCTGTTTGTCACTCGAGCCATGGATCTTTTATCGATAGTAGCCTTCATGATATTGGCATATCTGGGTTTTCAGAATCATGTTGGTATAAAATCTCTCCAACGGCAAATAGAGGAAATTTCCAGAAATATCGCTTATAAAAATGCCAAAACAAAAAAAAGACCATAAGAAAACCCTGATTACCGGAATAACAGGCTTCGCCGGATCACACCTTGCTGAATTGCTTCTCAAAGAAGGATATGAAGTCTACGGCATCGTCAGGTGGCGGTCCCGCTCAGAACACATAGAACACTTAAATGGGCGAATCCATCTGGTTGAAGCAGACTTGTTGGACCTCAGGTCTATTCAGGACGTGATGATGTTTATTCGTCCAACTTATATTTTTCACTTGGCCGGCCAAAGTTACGTTCCAGCGTCTTGGACATCACCGTCAGCCACACTGGAAACTAATGTGATAGGTTCATGCAATTTATTCGAGGCTGTTAGAACAGCCCAAATTGACCCTGTCATTCAAATAGCTTGCTCCAGTGAAGAATACGGACTGGTTTTGCCTCATGAGACACCCATCAAGGAAACAAATCCCCTGCGGCCCCTCTCTCCCTATGCCGTTTCTAAAGCCGCCATGGACTTTATGGGATACCAGTACTTTAAAAGTTATGGATTAAAAATTGTTCGCACTCGTGGTTTTAATCACGAAGGTCCCCGACGCGGAGACGTCTTTGTCGCATCAAACTTTGCCAAACAAATCGCCTTAATAGAGAAAAAACTCCAGTCTTCCCGAATTATGGTGGGAAACTTAAATGCCCAAAGGGATTTTACTGACGTCAGAGACATGGTGAGAGGATATTATCTATCAGTCCTGAAATGTACCCCGGGGGACGTTTACAACATCAGCTCAGACAAAGCCTGGGTGATAAAAAACGTGCTGGACAAATTACTGGAGTATAGTCGTGTCCAAAAAATAAAAATCGTGGCAGATCAAAGCCGGATCCGCCCATCCGACGTTCCTTTGTTGGTCGGGGACAGCTCCAAATTTCGGTCCAAGACAGGCTGGAAACCTCGGATTAAATTCGAGCAAACTCTTCTGGACACTCTCAACTACTGGCGCGCCCGAGTCTGACCATGCCGCGCATTTCGATCATCACCCCTTCATATAATCAGGGACAGTTTATCGAACAGACAATTAGTTCGATTATGGATCAATACTATCCGAATCTGGAATATTTTATTCTCGATGGAGGTTCTACCGATAATACAGTAAAAATTATTCAAAAATACGCAAGCCAGTACAAATTTATCAATTGGAGATCTCACAAAGACAACGGCCAAGTGAGCGCCATAAACGAGGGTTTATCCAAAGCCGCAGGGGACATCATTGCTTATATTAATTCCGACGATTATTATCTTCCCGGATCGTTACAAGCGGTAGCCGAATATTTCCAAACTCACCCGGAAACTCTCTGGCTTTATGGCAACTGTAATGTCACTGACCCCAAACTAAAATGGACTTTTTTCCTAAAATGGCTGTGGCCGGTCCACAAATATCCATTCGCCCTAAAAATCTTCAACACTATTAATCAGCCGTCGGTATTCTTATCAAAGAAATTAGTTAAAAAAGTTGGCAGATTTAACCCCAAGTACAAAGGAGCATTCGACTATGACTACTGGCTGCGATGTCTGAGATATTCACTACCAGCCAGAATTCCTCAAACTCTCGCCGTTTTTCGGGTTCATCCATCGTCATTCGGTACCACAACTTTTCATCGTCAATTTTCTGAAGATTTGTCAATTATTCAAAAATATTCCCACAACGTGTTAATAATCTTTGCCCACTCAATTGGTTCATTTATAGTCAAATTAGTTTATAATTTTCTCAAATGAAAAAAATTCTCGTAACCGGGGGTGCAGGCTTCTTGGGCAGTCATGTAGTCAGTCTGTTTCGTCAGAAGGGGTACAAAACAATTGTCCCACGTCAAAAACAATTCGATTTAAAGTCCATTAATAATTGCCTAAAAGTTACTCGCAAAATTGACATGGTAATCCATCTAGCCGGGAACGTTGGCGGCATTGGCTACAATCAAAGTAACCCCGGCTCACTCTTTTATGACAATTTGCTGATGGGGATTAATCTGATAGAAGCTTGCCGCGTCAATTCCGTCAAAAAAGTCGTCATCGTCGGCACGATCTGTTCCTATCCCAAATACACACCCATCCCTTTTAAAGAGTCTGAATTGTGGAATGGCTATCCCGAAGAAACCAACGCTCCCTATGGTATTGCCAAGAAAGCCCTTTTAGTCATGGCCCAGGCCTATAAACAGCAATATGGTCTCAACTCGGTCTATTTATTGCCGGTTAATTTATACGGCCCGGGGGATCATTTTGACCCCAAAGTTTCCCATGTCGTTCCCGCGCTAATCAAAAAATTTGTGGATGCCAAAAAAGCAGGAGCGAAAAAAGTAGTAGTCTGGGGAACAGGGAAAGCCACTCGGGAGTTTTTTTACGTCGATGATGCCGCCCAGGCCATTGTCTTATCAGCGGAAAAACTAAATGTTCTGGAGCCGGTTAATATCGGCGCCGGGTTCGAAATCAGCATTAAAGATCTGGCCGATCTTATTAAAAACATAGTAGGTTTCAAGGGTCAGATAATTTGGGACAAGTCAAAACCCGACGGTCAGCCTCGCCGAATGCTAGACACCTCCAAAGCCAGAAAGCTGTTTGGGTTTCAAGCCACCACCAACTTCAAAACAGGTTTACAAAAAACCATCGAATGGTATCTTAAGAATATCGATGGACGCAATTAAATTTCACTTCAATCGTATTGCCGCAGACTACGACTCATACAAACGTCGTAATTGGTACTATTACTCTTCTCTCAAATCATTATTGTCCTCCCTCATCCCTTTTCACAGGCGGGTGCTGGAAGTCGGCTGTGGCACCGGTGATCTGTTGGCATATTTGCATCCCAAATACGGGTATGGAATTGATATCAGTTCACATATGCTGACGATAGCCAAAACCAAGTACCCCTACTTGCGATTTTCCACGCATTATCCTGGGGAAAAATTTGAATACATATTCATGAGTGATGTTATTGAACATCTGACTGATCCGCTTGCTATATTAAATAAAATAACCAAATTTATGACCAAACACTCGGTTTTTATTTGCACTATGGCCAACCCCAAATGGGAGCCGATTTTGATGTTGGCTGAGAAATTACGTCTCAAGATGCCTGAGGGCCCTCACAACCGAATTAACTTCGCTCAATTGCAGCACCTCCTCCTCAATTCGGGCTTACAGATCACCTGCCACGATTATTGTCTGCTTTGCCCCGTTTATTTACCAATAATAAGTAATTTCTCGGCCAGACATTTAGAAAAATACCTCAAGAGTTGGTCGTTCATTGAGTATGTGGTGGCAAAAAAGAAATAAACTCTTTGTCGTTATCGTAATTTCCGCCATTACCGGAGCCTTTTCTACATACTATCTTACACGCGCCGGTAGTGAATCGGCAGTTTTTTTACTCGACCCGGATGTAGTTTATACTGCGAACGCAATTTCGTACATTTCCTCTGGCCTAATTCATTACGTAGATCATCCCGGTACACCGACTATCCGCCTCCTTGCTTTTTTCCTCTGGCCTTTACGGATTTACCTTAAATTATTCGCTCAAACAACCTTCGTCACTTGGTCATTCATTCACTACAGTTTTGTCCTGGTCTACCTTAGGCTTTTTCAAAGCGTATTGCTATCAACTGCTGTCTTTATTTATGTTTATTCGGTTTTAAAAATAACCAAGTCATTAATTAGCGCAATTTTTACATGGCTGGCCATCATCGTCTACAGTCCAGTTCTTTATTTCGGATCAGCTATCGTTCCGGAAACAACTTCCTTCTTTATCATCTCTGCATTTTTCTTTCTTTTTGCTTACTATCGGCAAAACAAGCCCCTGTTTTTAATGTTATTACTTCCCCTCATATCTGGAATTCTTATCGGCAATAAGTTTACCAACTTGTTTCTCGTCGCTTTCTCGTGCAGCTTGCCATTGTTAAACGTCAAGTACTCATTTCCCAAACGAGCGTTTCTTACGCTTATATCATCATTTTTGGCGCTGTGCGGCTTCCTCATTGCAACCTGGCCGATTCATAACCAGTATTTTGCGTTATTCAGTTGGTCGTTAAGACTAGCTTCTTTCTCCGAAATTCATGGAGGAGGAAAAAACACCTTTTTTGATATGCCCCTATACCTTGATTCAATCAAAACCTTAATAAACAGGGAATTTGCAGCTGGGTACATTATCACTTTCGGAGTAATTTCCGCTATTTTTGTTTCCGCACTTAAACGTAAACTTGTTCCCGAATTTGTTTCACTATTATTCTCAGGCATTGCGGGTACTCTACTATTCTCTAAATATCCGCTCAGCCATTACCAACTGGCAAACTATCTCATGATCATATTTTCAATCTCTTATTATTTTTCGTATTTACCTCGAATTGTCAAAGTATTACCGGTTTCTCTCCTTTTGGCATTGGCTGTAACCAGTTTTATTCAGTACGGTTCCTCACTTAATCGTACTCTTTCATGGGCGAAAAATCTTAGTAGTTACGTAATGCAAAACCCTCCTCAAAAAGCCGATATGTGGCAAATTGGAGAAGCTGTTGATTTCGCCCGCCTCTGGAGTCGGGTCTGGGCAGGGGGATTATTTACCAATGAATTAGCCAAGCGGCCTGACCTCATTGATTACAGTCTTATAGAAGAGCAGAATCTATTTAAAGAATGTTGGGATAGATTTTATACTCGAACCACACTTGCCCAGCAATTCATTGCCCGTTTTCCCGATCGTCAGTTTAAATACATTCCCATACCCAACACCAACGGATCCGCCTCAATAGAATCCGACCACTGTCTTACCAAGCCTTAAACTTTAAAAAACCAAACCAAGACATTTTGGCTAACAACCAACCGTGCATAAACCTGCTGATATTTGTCGACCCATATGTTCTTTCTCTATATTTTACCGGCACATCTACTGATTTCAGACCCAATTTCACAGCTCCAAATATCAAGTCAAAATCACCATAAGGATCAAAATTACCAAACATTTTTCTGTTTTTAACGATCCGCAAATAATCTCGTTTGAATACGGCTTTGGTCCCGCATAATGTGTCTCTGAATGTCTGTCCGAGTATTAATGTTAAAAGCCACCCGAATACCTTATTTCCGACCTTATTCAACATTCTCATCGCTTCCCGTTCCTGGGGATACATCATTCGGTTTCCGTTAGCAAACTCTCCCAATCCAGATGCCAGCACTTCATAAAACTTTGGCAGATCTTTAGGATTCACTGTCACATCCCCATCCAATATCATCAATATTTCCCCAGTAGCTCTTTTTAAACCCAGACGCATGGCATCCGCCTTCCCAGTGCCTTTTTGCTTATAAGCCTTTATCCTAAACCTTGTACTTTGCTTCTTGAGCTTTGTAATAGCTCCCCAGGTGTCATCCTTGGAGCCTCCTTCCACGAAAATTATTTCCTGCCATTTTCCAAACTTTGGAATGCTTTTCGGTATCCCGGGGATATTACCTTCCTCGTTTCTTGCTGGAACGATAATCGAAACAGAGTAATCTCTTCTATTCGTTGGCTTTGGCCGGGCCACCAGCCACGTCGTCAGACATAGCCAATTAAACATCGGCAAGTGCGCCAGCCATTTATTAGTAAAGTCTGATAACAAAGGAATTTCCACCGGCAGCAGCATTCTTTTCTGACTGGTAACTACCTCCCAACCTGCCAGATTACAAATATTTCCCAAATCTTTATCGTCCAGCCAATTCTGCTCCGGCAATTTCTTTCTCCATCCCAATATCGATGCCAACTTCAGCACAGGTTCCCATAAATGGTTATAATAAACGATCAACAACCTGTCCTCTGGCTTACTCTTTTTTAATAGTTTCACTAATTCGGTTTGAATATCTTCCATCTCTCCCACCAAGTTCTGCCAAACTGTCGTCGGCCTGACAAATTGGATCAATTTTTCCAGATCGCGGTAATAATACCTTTTCATTGGACAAATTATATGATCAAACATAAAATTTACAACTAGAATGGGACCATTCATTAGCATAGTTATTCCTTGCCTCAATGAGGCGTCCACAATATTGCAAGTAATATCAGATGCCAAAAAAAACTGTCGGAAATTCTTTCCTTCCGATTTCGAAATAATAGTCGCCGACAACGGTAGCACGGATGGGACACTAGAATCCCTCAATAAAGCCAAATTTGAAAACGTGGTCCACATACCAATTCGCGGTTATGGCGCAGCCTTGCACGGAGGGATTCTCAGAAGCAGGGGTCAGTATGTTCTTTATGCAGATGCCGACCTTAGCTATCCCTTTTCAAATCTGGAAAAATTTAAAGAAACTCTCAACTTACACCCAGATTTGGTCCTCGGCTCTCGCTTAACCGGCAACATCGAACCCGGAGCCATGCCCGTCCTCCATCGCTATCTGGGAACACCCATTCTGTCCTCTCTAATTAGAATTATTTATTCAATTCATACTTCGGACTGCAACTCGGGCATGCGCTTGGTAAAGAAGTCTTTCTACAAATCGTTAAATATGAGAAATTCCGGCATGGAGTGGGCGAGCGAACTGCTTTTGAAAACCGCTCTCAAAAATGGGAGTTACATGGAAGTACCGATAACGTTTAAAAAAGATCAACGTGACAAACCTCCGCACCTTTCCACTTGGTCCGACGGCTGGCGGCATCTCAAAGCCATAGTTTTACTCAAGCCACAAATTCTTTACCCCCTTATTGCTCTCTTGCCGTTGATTGCTATCTACATATACCCGTCAAACTTTGCTGTTTTCTTCTTTCTTGTGTACTTGGTCTTTACCCTTGGACTCTGTCTTCTTCTATTAGAACTGTTGAAATCGGCAATTGAAAAGAAGACTTCGCGAGTTTCAATTTTCCTGAGCAAGTTCATCATAGTTCCCTTTTTTCTTATCTTTGCCGCGGCTCTCGCCTTTTTGATCTTTTGGCTGCCGGACAGCCGCATGGGAACTAAACTCTTTCTGGCCAGCCTAACCAACACCCTCTTCCTCTGGGTCTTTTTCGTAGAGACGGTCAAGACCCATTTAGTTAATAGACTGCCAGATGTTTAAAAAAATCCGCTATTATCTCCAGATATTTCCCATTGCCAGAGAAATCACAAACTGGCATGAAATTGTTCTCTTGTATTTGGGCTTAATTTCGGAATCTTTGCTTCGACTTCGTTCAGGTGCCCAATTCAAAATAACCCACTTTCTGGACGCTCTCACTATCAAAGAAATAATCATTGACGGCCACTACCCTCTTCCCCGAATTCCCCGTCCACATTGGATTATAGACGTCGGTGCCAACATCGGCACTTTTTCCTTCGTCGCCTCTAAAGCCTATCCCCAGTCCAAAGTCTTAGCCTTCGAGCCGGCTAGAAAAACTTACTCCCTGCTCCAAAAGAACGTGCAGCTCAATGGACTAGGCCATGTTCTCACCATTCAGCAAGCGGTATCAAACCACAATGGTGAACGGCAGTTTTATAGTCAGCCCGCCAGTGGTTTATCCAGTCTTTTTCCAGCCAGGCCGGGTTCATCGATAGAGAAAGTTCGTACAACCACCCTCGCTTCAATATTTAAGCAGTACGACATCACCGTTTGCGATATTCTAAAGTTAGATTGTGAAGGCTCAGAATATGACATCCTCATGTCCCTTCCTCAAAGGTTACTCTCTCGTATTCGACATGCTATCATCGAATATCACGACAGCTTAAGCTCTCATCGCCACCCCGAATTGGTTGACTTTTTGCGCTCATCGGGCTTCACTGTCAAAATTAAACCCCACCCGTTGGAAACGGATATTGGAATAATTTATGCCAAATACACCTCCCGAGGCACAAGTCACCGTCATAATTCCGGCCAAAAATAGGCAGGCCTTGCTTGTCCGGTCAGTCGAGTCGATTCTGAAACAACCAGTGTTATCTCGGATCGTCATTATAGATGACGGATCAGATATTCCTCTCTCGATCAAGTCAAAAACACATCCCAACCGAATCAAAATAATTCGTCTACCCCACAGTCGCGGTCCGGCCAACGCTCGAAATATCGGATTGAAGTTCGTCTCCACCCCCTTTGTAGCCTTTTTAGACTCAGACGACTATTGGCAACCCGATTTCTTGCCATCAGCCCTCGGCTTTTTGCTCCACCACCCGGACTGTGCGGCGGTTATGACTCTCATGCGCCTCGTCTTTGAACCGGGTATGTCGTTCTTTTCCAAAATCCGTCTTTTACTTTTTAATGTGCTGAAAGAAGCTTCCTTAGGTCTCTTTTTCTATTTCAACTCTGGTAATGTTCCCAGATCTTTTGTGTATCTTTGCCAGGTCTCGCAAACCATATACAACGCTTCATTTCTCAGGAATTTGCGTTTCGATGTCAGATACAAGTTCTGTGAAGATTGGAAATTTACTTTCGAAGTCACAAGATATGGAAATTTAGCCATACTTCCCCGCCGTCTGATCAATTACAGCTATTCCCAATCCAGCAATACATTTGTCCAAATCCGTCAAGCTCACCAAGATAAAAAGAAGTACTATGACTTGCTTTCAAGCACAATGCGTCGTGAGCTGGGTATCACACTCGGCGTACTACTGTTTGACATTTATTCCAAAATATTTCTCGTCAAGTCCATTTAATGTCTATTAATTGGTCAATCAACATCAACAATCGCATTACTCCTGAGAAATCACTCCTCAGCCGCTTATCGCTCAAAGTCAGAATTCACCAGTTAGGAGTAATGCTTCGCCTATTCCACCCTTCCAATCGAGACTTAATTTTGGATGTCGGCCTCTCACCATTAGAAAAATTGCCCGACACGAACTTTTTTGAGCGGCATTACCCGTATCCTCACCGGTTGACGGCCGCTTCTGTGGAAGATTGCTCGAGTCTCAAAAAAAGATACCCTGAAATAAAAATCGTTAAAATTATTCCCCACTCACGCCTCCCGTTTCCCAAATTTAAATTTGAGATCGCGACGTCCTGGGCCACGCTCGAACACGTGGGAGGCTATTCCTTGCAGGAAAAATTACTCAACGAACTTCTTCGCGTCGGTAAACACATCTTTGTTACCACCCCATATCGCTACTGCATTTACGAGCCTCACACATCATTTTTCTTTATCCACTGGCTACCCTTGTCATGGTTCCGGCTAATTTGTCGCTCAACAGACCGTCAGTTTTGGGGAATAGAAGCCCATTTTAACCCGCTCTCTGTTACAGACATTCACAAAATGAAACTTACCCGGCCCGTATTCGTTAAAATTTACAAGATCTTTGGATTGTTACCTACCCATCTCTTAATAAGCGATGTTGCTTTCTGAGTATTATTTTCCCCTCTCTCCCGTATCAATTTTCATCTTTGTCTTAATTGTTATTTATCTCGACTGTCTGGGCACCTCAGTTAGGAATAGGGTTTTTCCCGAGAAACTTCCGAATGAGGGTAGGGTAGTTAATTGGTTAATTGGACTCGGAGTTTATGTTTTTTGGTGGTTCGTGTTGGGATTTTTTATCCCGCCCCAGCGATTTCAGATCTTAGTAATCTCATTAGGTATTTTGCCTTTCATCCTACCTCGTTATTTCAGCTCAAATCAGCCCAAGCAGATTTTAAATTTGCTAAAGCAGTTACTGATTCCCGTCATTTTGATAGCCCCCTTCTTACCCGCCGTTTTTGTCAAAGCTTCTCTTCCTCCTTATTACGGTGACGAAATGGTTTACCATTTTATTTCTCCCGCCCAACTGCAATCTCTATCCCGATGGAGTTTTGGTTCGGGAATTTATGAAAACCTCCCCCGTTTAATGGAAACCTATTACACACTATCCTTTTCACTTTTTAGAACCTACTCGTTTGCTCGCTTGACCAACTTTACTGTCCTTTTGACTGCTTTATCCTTCGGCTTCCTGGTTCTCAAACGTAATTTCAATCTTCATACCGCTTTTTTCTTCCCCTTTCTTTTTTTAAGCGTTCCCCACCAGATAGTCCTCACCTCGACACTTGGGATGGTTGACGTCCCAACTTACTCGTTTATCACCATAGCCGTGCTGTTTATCTTTCGTCAATTAATTTCTCACAATTTCGACAACCTACTCCTGTCCTCTCTTTTCTGGAGTTTAGCAATTGGCACCAAATATTCAGCCATCACGGCCTCGGCGGCCGCTGCGCTTACTCTAACACTTATTTTCCTTCGTCATTGGTCAGGTTATCAACCGTTAAAGTATCTAAAAAAAACACCGCTTTTGCTAATTATAGCCCTTGTTTTTGGTGGATATTGGTATCTCAAGAACTTGATTTACACAGGTAACCCCACATACCCCTTTTTCTTTCCTTGTTATAGGTTTGAGGATCAGTGCCAAGTGAAATCGGAATTCTTTGGCAGCTGGACAACCCAAGTTTCCTGGGCTAATTTTCCTGAAATTTTTTCTCAGTTATTTGTGGGACTCAACCGCTGGTCCTTAATTTTGGCTGTAGCACTAATTCTTATGCTTGCCAATAACAATCCTAGAACGAGGTTGGTCTCCAATTTTTTAGTAGCTTCATTTTTAATTGAGTTGCTATTGCTCAAACGATTTTCCGGTTTCATGATTCGTTACCATCAACATCTCCAACTTCTCTTGTTCCTCTTTATTAGCATTCAGCTGGCCAACACCTATAAATGGACTGGCTGGCGGATAATCTCTGGAGGTTTTCTCATCTCACTTGTCATTATTCTCGTTTCCAGCATGCGCTACCATTTGTTATTGACTTACCGACAAGACGTCCTCCCTCGGGAAGAAATAAACTATGCCCTCGGAAAAGCCAGTGTCTACGACTGGATCCAAAGCAAATTTGACCGGATGTGGCCGATTATTCAGTGGTGCGAAAAAAATTCTGCCAGCTCATCCCTTCCACTTGTAAAAATTGATCCCGACGTCATTTGGTATCAAGACGATGGTAAAGCTGCCATCTTTATGACCAATTGCCAAATCCACCCGCGCTCCGATTACTTTTCAGACAACATCCCCTTACCCGATGTTATTCCTACATTAGTAAAGTCTCGGGCCAATTTCAGGTTAATTAGCCTCAATCCTTGTCTCCCGGAGTCAGAAGTTCTCTTCAAGGATCCTCGCGAAGAGGAACTCGAGTTGCACTTAAGACGAATCAACAATATTATTGTCTGTAAATCACGCCCCCTGCCTCCCCCTTATCTTTATGAATTTAACTACTTCTCCCCTGACAGCGGGTTTGGTAGCAACCCAAAAAGCAGATAACTACAACCATTGGATTTGGCGGCACATTAAGTCGCACGTTTCGGGAGTGGTTATGGAAGCTGGATCCGGACTGGGCACGATTGCCGACGTTCTTCTTGAATCGGGATCCCGTCATTTGGTTCTCTGTGATAATGATAGGCGATACATTTCTTACCTCCGCCGCAAATATGCCACTCATAAAAATATCCTCGTCGTAAATGCGGATATATCTTCACCCACCGCCCTGCACAAATTGCCCCGAGTAAACACTATCGTGACCATTAATACTCTGGAACACATCCAAAAAGATTCCCAAGCAATTGTCCAGCTTGCCAAAATTCTCAAACCCGGCGGCAAACTGATAGTCTTTGTTCCCGCCTTCAATTTTCTAATGGGCAATTGGGACAGGTCAATCGGACATTTCCGTCGCTATTCCAAATCCGGTCTGGAGCAAAAACTTATTACCGCCGGCTTACAAATAGTCTCCTCCTCTTATTTTAATCTCCCCGGGTTTTTTGGCTGGTGGTTAAATAAATTTCTCGGTAGAACCCCGTCCGATAGTCTCGTTAAAGCCCAAATCTCGCTATACGACCAATTAATTGTTCCCTGGTGGTCCAGACTCGAGGAGTTGTTCACCTTACCCTTCGGCCAATCTGTTATCGTTGTCGGCAGGAAATGAACTATTTTGCCATCCTTACTCCCAATCAATACCTTCTGCTTGCTTTATACCTTGTCAGTTGGGACATTATTGGCTTTGGGCTATTTTCTTCATCGGTCAAGAATCACCCATTTATAAGACCCGTCACCTGGTTATTAGGGCTGGGTATTTATTCCCTTCTCATCTTTTCCATCCATTTTTTTTACCCCTTCACATCAGTTTTAATTCCAATTGGGAATTTTTTAATCGCACTTCTCTTCCTTCCTATCTACCTGAGATCATCAGGCATATCATCTTTCCTGAACTTTTTTCACAATCACAAACTATTTCTATTAATCATATTGCCATTGGCTCCTCTGATTTTTGTCAAATCATCCCTTCCTCCTTACGCCTGGGATGAAATGACCTATCATTATATTTCACCTTACGTTTTAAATCATGAACAACATTGGGTCTTTGGCGGGCTTTATGGCAATCTTCCCAGAACATTAGAAACAGCGTGGATAGGGTTGTTTGCGGTTTTTAAAACGTACATGCCCGCCCGTCTTATCCACAGCCTGATCTTTATCTCTTTCCAGCTTTGCCTTTATTCTCTTTTGTCACTTAGGTCATCAAAAGCCATCGCCTTGACTGCCATTTCCCTGCTCAATGTACTATCCATCCCGGTCGAGGCTACCCTGGGATATGTGGACGTAGCGGCGGCCTCCTTTATTACTCTGGCTAGCGTGGTTGGAATCTACTCAATTTTAAAGGATCACACATTACTTCCAATCTCCCTTGCTCTGTGGGGATTGGCACTAGGTTCCAAATACAATGCCCTTCTCCCTACCGCAATTTTTTTCGGGATCATCTTAACTGCTCTTATGATAACCAAATCCAAGACGCTATTTAAGTCCCTTTTTTTTGGCCTTACTCTACTTGTCTTGATGGGAGGTTATTGGTATATAAAAAATTTAGTTGTCTACCAAACTCCGATTTACCCTTTCTTTCTATTTGGCTGCAGTAATCAGGAATGTCAAAACTTTCTCACAGGTTTTAAAGCCGCCTGGGCGGGCACCGGCGAGACCTTTTCTTCTCTTTGGATTTCACTGAGGCATCAGCTTTCCCTTCGTCGTCTGGCTGTACTCATTTCTGTTTCAACTATGGGCATCATTTTACTTTGGCGCGGCCGACATCATTCCCAAACTCGATTCGCTCTTGTTCTGGCTCTAATCCTGCTAGCAGACTTCTTGGTTTCCAGTCGGATTTTCATTTTCATTCCCCGTTATTACTACCACTGGTTATTTTTGGGAACGACTATTTTCGGACTGCTTATGGGGTCTTTATTTCCTGTCAGGAAAATCTTCACCATTCCATTGCTGCTTATTCTTAGTCTCCAGCTGTTTCGTTTCTCAAAAAACACTCTTGCTTATTTTACTAACCCCGACTCCCAAAGAGAAATTCAATTTTCACAGGGGCAGTCAACAGTAGCCAGCTGGATTGCCGCAGTCCTGCCTCTCACGCATCAAATAGTTGAGTGGTGCAATAACCAATCCCAAACTCAATATTTGGTAAATATGGATCCGGACTTAATTTGGTTTGACTCCCAAGGGCGGTTTGATATATTCCTTGTCAACTGTTCGTTTACTGGCCTGGCCGAAACCGGTCAGTCTTATTTGGTCTCTCTTTCACCCTGCCTTCCTGAAGTCACTTCAAAGCATTCACTCGAAGACGAACAGATTTTGTCCCTACGTCGCCAAAATAACGATTTGGTTTGCAAATCCCAACCGGTAGTTCCTGGCCTGTATGTCTACAAAGCTCAAAATTAACATAGGTTTGTTATCCAGGTAGCAAGTCATGCTCTCCCAATATTTTCATCCCCTAAACATAGCCTTAGTCCTTTTTGTGGTCGCCACCTTGTTTTTCTTTGATGCAATAGGAACTTGGTTTGACTCTCGCTATATCAAATCACCAGCTTTTCTCCGCCCTGCAGTTTGGCTTTACGGCATGGGATTGTTTGTGGCCGTTTGGTTCGGCTTGCATTTCTTCATTCCGTTTAGAGCAGACTATATTTTGTTTTCAACGCTCCCTCTACTCTACATCGCTCTGCCCCCGTACCTTCATTTTCGGCGATGGAAGGAATTGTGGATATTTGCCAAATCCCATCGCCTCCCGCTAATTATTTTCTTCATTTTGTCACCAGCCTTGTTTGTCAAAAGCTCGCTTCCCCCATATCTGACCGATGAGATGGCCTATCATTTCTGGTCTCCGTATGATGTCAAACACGAGTTGGTTTGGAATTTTGGCACCGGTTATTACCAAAACCTGCCCAAATTAATCGACACCATGATGGTTCTCCCCTTTGCCCTTACCAAAACCTATGCACCCTCGCGTCTTCTGCATTTCCTGCTTTTTTATAGCGGAGTGACGGCAATTTACGCCTGGCTCAAATTGCGTTTCGGTTTTACCGTATCTGCCCTCTTTGCTCTTATGTACCTGTTTATAAACCAAAATCTTCTTATCATCGCCACATCAGGTTATATCGACTATTCCATGGCCATTCTTATTACCCTGGCTGTGATTACCCTTCTCGACGTCATGATATTTGCCAACCCCGCCTCGTTTTTAGCTGGATCAATTTTTTGGGGCTTAAGTATCGGCGGCAAATATACCGCCCTTTTGGGGTTAACTGCCTACACCACCATTTTTAGCGCTTGGTACCTGTATCAGGGAAAAAAATACCTTCATATCCGCAATCTGGCAAAATTTTTGATGCTTTTATTAATCTTTGGTGGTTATTGGTATGTAAAAAATCTCCTCTACACCGGTAATCCGATTTACCCCTTCCTGTTCGGTTGCAAATTCGCCCAGTGTTATGACATTTCAGGAGTTTATACTGGCAGCTGGACAATTCCCATAAAATTCGCCAATTCCTTCAAGATTATTTCCAGCCTCACCTACGGCCATCCGGTTGTAGTTGCTCTCTTCATTGTCGCTCTCCTCTTATTAAAACTTCATAAAACCGTCATATTCCTTTTAATCGGCGCCTTTATCGAGCTATTTCTTACCAGAAACTTCTCCGGTTTTTTTGATCGTTATTTCCTGCACTTGCAGACTCTCTTAATAATTATTCTGGTCCTTCCGGCCGTCCGGTATAAGTTGTATTTATTACCGATTATTGCCCTCGCCGTCTTCTTGGTCTTCACCACTCTCAAAACCACTTACTCCCCTTGGAACTATCTTTCTCCGCAGGAAGTCTACTATGCCATCGGCAAAACCAACATTTACCACTGGTTAAAAGACCGCCACAAGCAAAATGGCGATATAATTGCCTGGTGCGGTACATCCGGGGAAAAAGATCTTTACATTCTCGATGAAGGGATTTTATACACCCGAGATGAACAACCAATGAGCGTCCTGGTCGTCAATTGTCGCTACATCTTTCCCAAACCGGGTCAATTGGCCACCGCCGATCAGCCAGTGTGGTTCGCCAGCCACCGGACTTGTGACTCGGGCTCCGATTTAGAGACCCGTCTCGTATGCCAAGCCAAACCCCTTGGCAGGTATTTATATTTTTATGAACCCAAAGGACCAACTCTATAACTATCCCTGGAAAGCAGTTTTAGAACTCACGTCCGTTGTATCGACAATATGGACCCGGTTTACTATGGCATTGATTCGTGTCCGAATTGGATCCAATCCTAAATTCTACGGTTCCCCGGTGTTTCTCCGTGCTCGCAGTAGTTCTATAGAAATCGGAAACAATTTTGAAAACCGGAACTT
Organism: Candidatus Amesbacteria bacterium RIFCSPLOWO2_01_FULL_49_25; assembly: GCA_001773725.1. Taxonomy (GTDB): domain Bacteria; phylum Patescibacteriota; class Microgenomatia; order CAZETR01; family Amesbacteraceae; genus 01-FULL-48-32b. The sequence goes on along the minus strand of MEXP01000009.1, from coordinate 7,623 downwards.
ACATTGGTCCAACCCGTTAGGGGTTTCCCGGCCTACCATTTTTTGCACCTGGCGCCCCGAAGCCCAGTTAATTATCGGTGACAATGTGGGCGTCAGCGGGGGATCCATCGTCGCCTCCCAAAGAATCGAAATAGGTAGCAATACGTTGATTGGAGCCGATTGCGTCATAATAGACACAGATTTTCACCCATTAAATCCTCACAATCGGCGCTACTCGACCCAAAATGTGCCGGTTTCACCAGTGAGTATTGGCCGCAATGTCTTTATCGGCATGCACTCAATCATTCTCAAAGGAGTGACGATAGGGGACAACGCCGTAGTTGGCGCCAGAAGTGTAGTCGCCTCCGATGTTCCTGCATCTGCAGTTGTAGCCGGAAACCCGGCCCGCGTGATAACCAAATGAAAAATTACACAGTCATTATCAAACCGGAGTCTAGTTTGGCTCTGAACCTGTCCGAAATCTGGCGCTACCGGGAACTGTTTCTAACATTTGCCTGGCGGGACATCAAAGTCCGTTACAAGCAAACTGTTCTGGGCGTAGCCTGGGCTATTCTTCAACCCGTCTCCAGTATGGTCGTATTCACGGTTTTTTTTGGAAACTTGGCCAAAATACCTTCTGGTAATCTTCCCTACTCACTTTTTGTGCTTTGCGGCCTGGTTTTTTGGGGTTTTTTCTCGACTTCCTTGTCTCACGCCAGTGATAGCCTGGTAGGCAACGAAAGCATCATCAAAAAAGTCTATTTTCCCAAAGTCATTCTGCCGCTATCGGCCATCGTGGTCAGCTTTATAGACTTTCTTATCAATTTTTCTATTCTCATGATTTACGCAGTTATCTTGGGTTACTATCCGTCAATTTGGACCTTGGTCATCATCCCCATAGCGGTTATAGTCACCGCCCTCTCTGCTTGCGGTATTGGACTTTTTCTGTCGGCTTTCAACATTAGATATCGGGATGTCAGATACATCCTGCCGTTTTTTATCCAAGTTATCATGTTTCTCACTCCGGTAATTTATCCCTTAAGTATAGTTGGTCTCCAAAAACGAGCCATCATGGCTATAAACCCGATGACCATGGTAATAGAATCAGTCCGCCAGGTATTTAGCGACAACCCGCTTATCGACACCAATTTAATATCAATCTCCCTCATATCTATAGTCGCGTGCCTTATATTCGGCCTCTGGTATTTCAAAAAAACCGAACGGTTTTTCGCTGACATTGTCTAACCATATGCCCCAACCCATTATTGAAATTCGAAAACTTTCCAAAAAATACCGCCTCGGAGCTGTTCAGCATTATTACACTCTCCGAGACAGTCTATCCCAAATTTTGCATCCGTTTGTCAAATTCCGGAAGTTAATCAGCGACGAATTTTGGGCTTTAAAAGACGTATCGCTTAAAATATTTCCGAGTGAAGTTGTAGGTATTATCGGCGCCAACGGAGCAGGTAAAAGCACACTGCTCAAAGTTTTAAGCCGCATTACTCCTCCCACCTCCGGCACAGCTATCATTCGCGGCCGTATCGGCAGTTTGTTGGAAGTAGGCACCGGATTCCACATGGAACTTACCGGGAGAGAGAATATCTATTTAGGCGGAAATATTCTTGGTTTATCCCACAAGGAAGTCAAGCGGAAATTTGCCCAAATAGTCGAATTCTCCGGAATCGAAAAATTCCTGGATACACCCGTGAAACATTATTCCAGCGGCATGTACATCCGCTTGGCCTTTGCTGTTGCCGCTCATTTGGAACCGGAAATATTACTGGTAGACGAGGTTTTAGCAGTCGGGGATGCTGAGTTTCAAAAACGCAGTCTGGGAAAAATGGGAGAAATGTCCAAAAAAGGTCGCACCGTATTGTTTGTATCCCACAACATGACCGCCATAAAAAACCTTTGTCACAGATGCATTCTTATGGAAAAAGGTGAAATCAAAATGGACGATACTCCTTCCCGGGTAATAGAATCATATCTCAAAGCCAGTTCAGCTTCTTCTTCAATCTCCCTCTCCCAAAGAAAGGATCGCGACGGCAATGGCGCCATCCGCCTGGTTTATTTAAACATTGCTGACATAAAAAATAACAATCTCATAAAATCATTTGACCGGCTGCGCATTACTCTGAGATTTCAAGTGATCAAGCCTTTTTCCACATTGCAGGCCAAAATTGCTTTTTCTGACACTCTGGGAAACGCTCTTTTTAGAGTCGAGTCCGAGAGTCTGTCTTCGGGTCAAGTTTCTGACAATACTCTGGTTTTTGAAACATCCGAAATAAACCTGCCGGCTCTTACCTGTCTGGTCAACGTCGGCTTATTTACAGACGGTCAACTTTCCGACTATGTACAAAATGCTTATTCTTTTGATATCATCGGATCCGCAAAGCCCGGGGTAAAATCTTTCCCCAATTATATGGCCCTGGTTCTGATCGGCAGTAAACTGATTAAATGAAGCAGATTAAAAAGAAAATTATATCCTCGCTTCAATACCTTGATAAAAACACATTTGTAAAACATTTTTTCAAATTAAACAAAAATCTGACTGAGATTCTTACCCCTCACACCTCTGAACAGCTCAGAAGCTACGCCACTCTCCAATGCGGTCCCACTATGCTCGACGTGGAGAGGTTTTCGCTGTACGAAGTACAACAATCGCTTAATCAAGCCAAATCCAGATTTCCCAAAGAAAAAATATTTCTTCTAACCGACAGACAAAATCTTCAAGTCCCCGGAACCATTCGAATTGCATCAATCGGAGAAGCCATTAGACAGAGAACAAACAGCGAAGCCATAGTTTTTATTACGGCATTCGATTCGGACGAAAAAATGCTCAATACGATTCACCAAATAATTAACCTCAAAAATGCGTACTATTACTCACCCATTGCTCTTTATCCGCCAGCCAGGTATTTCCAAGGTCACGATTTGGTAAAAAAATCGCTTTCTTATTCATTAAGGCACACCCAAAACCTCGGCGTTTTTTTTGATTTGGGTGACTACGAAAACCTCCTTCAGGCCATAGATATTACTAGTCTTCTCCCCGGAGATTATTTGGAAGTTGGAGTTTACAAAGGCCGCAGTGCCATAGTCGCCCTGGACTATTTTAGACGCTTGAATCTTAGAAGAAATTCTTTTTTCGTTGATACTTTCGAGGGATTTACCTATGTCCGAGCTGCGACCAGCCCCGATGCAGTCTGCTACACAACCCATCAGGACACATCTTTCGCCGCAGTTAACCGTCTTCTCTCAAAATATCCTGACGCCAAAGTAGTTAAAGGGGACATAATAGATATGGACATTTCCAAAATTACCCGTCAGCTGGCACTTGTTAATATCGATGTGGACATGTATGAAGCTGTATTTTCATCACTAATTAAAGTCGCTCCATTATTAATTAAAAAAGGGTTAATTCTAGTAGAGGATTACGGACACACCCCCTATCTGACAGGAGCTTATCTGGCCGTAAATCAGTTTTTATCCACACCGCTTGGAAAAAAGTTTATTTCCCTTTATCTGCCATCAGGTCATTGTTTCCTAATTAACACAGGCTAGTTAAATATCTGGTACAATCCGCCTATGACCAGAATTGAGAAACCTTGGGGTTGGGAAGAAATTTTGGAAAACAACACCGCCTACACCGTCAAACGCCTCTTCATGCAAGACGGTCATCAATGTTCATATCAGTATCATAAAAAAAAATTGGAAACAATCCTGGTGCTTCGGGGAGTCCTTACCATAGTTCTCGCCACAGAAGAAATTGTCCTGAAGGAGGGAGAAATCAAAACCATCCCCCCACCCCAGCCGCACCGCATGCGCGCCTCACATGGGGACTGCCTATATCTGGAGTGTTCTACGTCCCAGTTAGGGGATGTGGTCAGAATCTCTGATGATTATGGCAGGGTCAATTAAAAAGTTTCGGGTGTTGATTACAACTGCCGGTGTCGGCCAAAAATTTGGCGAAATAACCAACTACACGAACTCCGCCTTAATTAGAGTGGGGAAAAAACCAGCCCTTTCTTACGTTATTGAGGCTTACCCAAAAGACACAGAGCTGGTAATTTCCGTAGGTCACTTTGGAGATCAGATAAAAGATTTCGTGAAACTGGTTTATCCAGACCGAAAAATAATTTTTACCGAAAGTAAATATTGGACAACCCCCAAGGCCAGTTTGGGGGCATCGATGTATGAAGCCCGGGAACTCCTGCAGCAGCCGTTTATATTTCAGGCCGGGGATACTCTTGTGGACGAAAAAATTCCAGAGCCTATTGTCAACTGGAATGGTGGATACAAGGGTACAGACGCATCCAAATACCGTTCGTTCCGGGTAGTTGGTAACTCACTTCAAGGCATAAACGACAAAGGTTCTCTGGATTTTGACTACCTGCACATCGGGTTGGTCGGGGTCCATGATTACGAGCTTTTTTGGAAAAAACTATCCTGGCTTTTAGAAAAGACTAAGTTCGGTCCGGTAAGCGATTGCGACGTGATTGGCTCAATGCTTTATGAAACAAAATTTAGCCTCCAGGAATTTTCTTCCTGGCTCGACGTGGGTGACGTGGAAAGTCTGGGAAAGGCCAGGGAAAAAATCAAAGATAAGTTCTCCAATTTGGATAAACTAGGTGAAAGCATTTATTTATTTAAAGACATAGTAGTTAAGTTTTATGCAGACAAAAAAACCGTCAGCGATCGGATCAAAAGAGCCAAACATCTGACAGGAGTTGTGCCTAAGGACATAGTTTCGCTGGGAAATTTTTATTCTTACAAGTACGTTGAAGGAGAAACCTTTCCTCACGTGGCCACAGTTGATAATTTTAAGAAGCTTCTCGCTTGGTTGAATAGAGAACTTTGGCGACCGGTCAGGGAAACTTCATCACAAAAATTTCATCAAGCTTGCTACAAATTCTATTACACCAAAACTCTCCAAAGAGTAGAAAGTTTCATGAAGTCTAATCTTCTCGAAGATTCCCAGCATATAATTAACGGAGTAAAAGTTCCTTCTTTTGCTCAAATAATAAAACAAATTGATTTTGACAAGCTTTGCACGACGGACCAGCGGACTTTCCATGGCGATCTGGTCTTGGACAACATAGTCAAAACCAATAACGGCTTTGTTTTACTGGACTGGCGGCAAGATTTCGGAGGGCTTACAAAAGCTGGTGATATGTACTACGATTTGGCCAAGCTCAATCATGGGTTGGTAATTAATCACGATATTATTAACAAAAACCTCTACAGCGTCGAGGTAGACAATGGTTCGGTCAAATGCGACATCCTCCGCCGCGACAGCGTGGTTCGCTGTCAAAAAATACTGGACCAGTTTTTAAAATGGGAAAGTCTGGATAAGTCAAAAATCGATGTGTTAACCGGGTTAGTCTGGTTAAATATGTCCCCGCTTCATCACCACCCGTTTAATCTCTTTCTCTACTTCTATGGTAAACTCCAGTTATGGCAGGCGCTTCAGGAAAGAAACCTCAACTAAAAAATTTCATTATTGACGTGGACGGAGTTTTGAATACCGGCCAGTTTTTGTATTCCGCCAGGGGGAAGGAATTCAAAATATTTGGCCCGGACGACAGCGATGGCTTATCCCTTCTTAAACACAAGATGAATATTCACATGGTTTCCGGAGACAAGCGGGGGTTTGAGATTACCAAAAAACGCGTCGTTGATGATATGCACTTTCCCCTCGACCTGGTCAGTACTTTTGATCGCGTAGCCTGGATAAAGGACAAGTATAAACTTGAAGAATCGGTATATATGGGCGACGGTATTTATGATGTTTTAGTTTTTCGGGAGGTGGCTTACAGCATCGCCCCAGCCAATGCTTTTTATCTGGCCAAAAAAGAGACCAACTTTGTAACTAACTCCAGAGGAGGGGAGGGGGCGGTGGCCGAAGCCTGCATTCACTTATTAGACAAGTTCTTCGCCCCCTACGATATCTACCAACTCGCCTCCGCCGCCGGCTCCGGCGCCTGGCCCAAATGATATAATATAACCCATAATATGCTAAAAGATGTACTTATCCTCCACCGGGGGCTAACTCCTGGGCAATCAAGACCAAATAGCTTTGAGGCCATCAGAGATAAGTATGAAAGCGCCTTTGAGTGCGATGTGTTCATGCTTGCCGACGGAGCTCTGGCAATCGTTCACAACAAGGATATGGGACTGTCCCAGGAACAAATAGAAGCCATGACTACTGGAGTATTCTACTCACTCCACGTCAAAGATAGGGAGACACAAACAGAAGGCAGTCCTGCCCCCCTATTTAGAGAATATCTCGCCCTAGCTCTTGACCGGGGAAATAAATTAGCGCTGGAAATAAAAGGCAGTTCTCCCCAAATGGCCCGAAAAACAGCCAGACGCATTGTCGAAGAAACCCGAGGTCTTGACCCCAAGCTACTCCAAAGCTCAATTTCGTTGCACTCTTTTTCAGTTGAAGCATTGGAAGAAGCCCAAGATGCGATGAGAGAACACGGGGTGCAAATGAAGCGTGCGTTATTCTGGCCGTCCGCCCCAGCCAGAGCTCTCGAAATGAGCATTTCCGCTACCGTGCTTAGCTACTTGGAAGGGGAATATTCAAGTACGGAAATCCCTCAGTGGACGGAAGCCGGGATAAAACTTGCCCATCAAAAAGGCTTTGACATCATCGATCTTCAAGAAGGGGTAATTACACCTGATTTGGTAAGGAAAGCTCACAGTTATGGAATTGAGGTCAACGCCTGGGTAGTAAACAACGCCGATCGAGCCAAAGTCCTGGAAAATATGAGCGTCGACCACATAATAACCGATACTCTTGGCTAAAATCTTTACAAATACCCTAAACTAGGGTATTTTCATCGCATGGCCCCCTTGGAACTCAAATTAGGACTACACGATCCTGTAGTCAGGAATGTCGCCGGCATAGATGCGAGGGGACGCGTGGCCCTGAGTAAGGGAGACGCGCCTGAATTTCCCGGATTTAACGAGAGCCTAAAAAACAGGTTCGGGGTGGTTTTGAGGTTCAACCCGGATTCACTGGAGACATATACCAAAAGGCTAAAACAACCTCTCATTGAATTAGCTGATAAATTAGGTTACGGAATTATGATAGCGGAAAGAGATTATCCCTTGCACATAACGATTATGGAAGGAATTTACGAAGGCACTGATTCCCAGAAACGGGATGACTTATTTGCCTCTGTTGCCCAAGACCAGACGCTGGCCGAGCTGGCTATTCACCTGGTGGGTTTAAAGATCTGTGCCAATGCGTTATTAATTGACAAAGGAAATGTTCTTTTAACCGCTATAAACATCCCCTCAGAAGTAGGCAATGCCCGTGAATCCCTTAAACAGTACTATGACGCTCATGGTTTAAAACCTGCTGTCATCAAAAATTTACTTCACTCTTCCGTTGCTAGAATTACTTCCTATCCTGAAGATGCAGATAAAACATCACTTCTCCGGGAGTACCACAAGAAGCTGTTATCACTTAGGAGAGATATTTTGCACCATCCGCTGGAACTTAAAGTGGACCAAGTCTCACGCATGGGCACCTACAGCCTACTTACCGACTAATAGACTTTGACATACGGAAATGGTAAATATGAGTCGTGTACAAAGTTCTCATAACTACTTCCGGCATTGGATCCAGGTTGG
>MEXP01000008.1 GCA_001773725.1 Candidatus Amesbacteria bacterium RIFCSPLOWO2_01_FULL_49_25 | reverse complement strand
GAATGTGGGGAAGTCCACGTTGTTTAATGCGCTGTTGAAGCGGCAGCAAGCATATGTGGCCAATTATCCGTTTGCGACGATAGAGCCGAATATCGGGATTGTGCCTGTTCCTGACGGGAGGCTGGAAAAATTGGCTGACACAATTGCATTGGCGGTGAATCTTTCGACTTTGCTCAGGACCTCACGACCTCCGATTGTACCTGCGGTCGTTCGGTTTGTGGATATTGCGGGATTAGTTAAAGGTGCCAGTCAAGGCGAGGGGTTGGGGAATAAATTCTTGGCGCATATCCGGGAGGTGGACGCCATAGTTTATGTATTGCGGGATTTTTCTGATGAGAACGTGATCCGGTCGGGGTCAGTAAGTCCTCAAGGTGATTACGATGTACTGCGGACGGAGCTACAGCTGGCTGATTTGGAGACGATAGAGAGAAGAAAAGCAAAAAAAGGTGAGATACAAGAAGCCTTGAGTTTATTGGCCGAGAAGCCGGAGATAAAAGTTTTGAATGTGGACGAAGATAAAATTGTGCCGAGGGATGGCTATATTGTTTTGAGCGCTAAGCTGGAGGCGGAACTGGGGGATGAAGTTAAAGATTTGGGGATTGCCGAGTCGGGGCTGGAGCAGTTGATTAAAAAGGCGTATGAGATTTTGGGGCTGCAGAGCTTTTTGACGGCGGGTGAGAAAGAAGTGCGGGCGTGGACCCTTCGGCTCGGTGATACCGCGCTCAGGGCTGCGGGGGTGATTCATACTGATTTTGAAAAATATTTTATAAAAGCGGATGTAATTAACTGGGAAGACTTTGTGGCTTTGGGAGGATGGCAGAAGGCGAGGGAGGCGGGAAAAGTGAGGCTGGAGGGGAGAGATTATGTGATGCGGGAAGGAGATGTGGTTGAATTTAAGGTAGGAGTTTAAGGCGGGGATTTGAATATGGCGAAGGCCGGAACGCCGTCGGGGTAGTAGATGGTTTTTAAAGGTTGGGGCCAGGTAATGGAGGGAGGGGGAAGATTGGCGGCGGAGACGACGTAGAGGGTGCGGGGGTCGGGAGTGAGGCGTTCCCAGTCTACAGCCAGGATTTGGTATTTGGCAAATTCTAAACCGCGATCGCGACTCTCGCGGCGGTTTTGCAGAAGGAGGGGGTCCATCTTGTTGTAATAAGCCAAGTAAAGGTGGGGGACGCCGTCGAAAGTATTGGTCGGGCCGAAGTGGGGGTCGATGCGAAGGTGATCGTACTGGTCGTAAACAGTTTTGAGGAAGTAGGCTATCTGCTCGTAGCCGTATTGGAAACGGACGGCAAAGTGCAGAGGAAAGTGTTTGAAGTAAAGAGCGGCGAAAATTAGGAAAGATAGAGTGAGGGCGGCCAGGCCAAGGCGTTTGAAGCGGTAAATGCCGGCGGCGATAAAGATGCTTAAGGGGACAACGGAAACCAGGTCGCGGTAGAGGCTGACGCCGCCTTGAGTGAGGGCGGGGATGAGTGGGGAGATAGCGCCAAGGGCGAGAAGGAACTTGAAGTTTTTGGCGAAGTAGCGGCGCAGAGATATTAAACCAATGACTAAAAAGGGCAGCTCTATTTGCAGTAATAGGCCCTGGTTGAAGGCGTCGTGGGGGTCAAAGAGCTGGAAGCCGGAAAAGAAGAGCCAACCGGGGTTGAGGTAGTCGGAGTAATTGCCGAGAAAGGCGCTGGTGAAGAAGGATAGGCCGTGCAGAGCGGGAATCCGGCCGCGCTGGAATTCGGATCTGACGTAGCCCGTAGTCCAGAGCATTTCGGTCGATGAGCGGGCGGTTATGTGGCGGTTTTTGAGAAAGTCTATGGATAGGGGAAGCAGGGTGATGAGAAAGACGGCTAGAAATGGCGCCAGGCGCTTGCGGGTGAAGATAAAAAGAATGAAGATGAGGAGAGGTGTGTAACCCCATTGGGTGTGGTAGGCATAGAGGGAGAGGGCGAAAAAAAGGCCACTGAGAATTAAACGGGAGCGTAAAAACAGAGCCAGGCCGGCCAGGGTGAAGAAAAGGGCGAGATTGGTTTCCAGGGTATGGCGGGATGTAAGGAGATGCCAAGGAGCTGTGGCCAAAACTAAACCGGAAATGAGGGACAGCTGAAAGTTGCGGCTGAAGTGGTGGACGATGATTACCAGAAGGAGAACGGAAAAAGACCCGAAGACGGCGGAAGTAGTTCGGGCGGAGGCGGTGGTGTTGCCCAGAAGTCTAATGGGAATCATGGCCATGTAAGCATAGAGGGGGGCTTTGTAGGTATTGTGGGATTGGAAAGCGATGGGCAGGAAATTTCCGCGCTCGTCGCGTAAAGTGCGGGAGACGGAATAAGAATCGTAGGCGATGGAAATTTCATCATTGCCCAGTTGGACCGGGACGCTGCCCAGACGGTAGAAACGCAAGAATAAGGCCAGCGCAAAAAGTAAAAGGAGAGGAAGAAATTTTTTAAATCCAGGCATAGGCTGTGAATACTAATCCAAGAATAAATAGTGCAAAATAGCGACGGGGGGAGAGGTTCAGTTTGGATATTCCGAGCCAGGTAAGGAGGAGGAGGGAGCTTCTGGCGGTGAATAGAAAAAGGGTTTTGTCCGGGAGTTTGGTGGCCCCGGCTACAAGCAGGGCTAAAATCAGGGGGGAGATGAGTAACTTATTAAACTTGGCAGAGAGGCCGACGACTGCCAGAACAGTGTTGGTAAGCAGGAGAGTTTGGTAGAAGTTAAAAAAACTGATAAAGGAGAAGAAATTGGTCAGGTATAAGTTGGTGAGGCCAAAGCTTATGGCGAGCGGTTCACGCAATTTGTAGGGGAGGTAGAGGGATTCTTCGATTTGACGCTTGACGGCGAGTTTATATTCCGTGGTGGGGGCGATTAGGCGCTCGTGGTCGAAAGAACGCGGGAGATTGACTATGTTGCCTTGGAGCAAAACGCAGAGAATGATAATCGGAATCCAGACGGGAAAAAGACGGGGACGAAGCAAGCCGAGGGGAGCCGCCAGTTCGAGGAAGGAAATTGCCGGGTAGCGGGGGGCGAAGTAGTATAAGGGAATGAGTGAGAACAGGGGAAATAACATAGCACGGCCTTGGGTAAAGGGCAGGACGCACAGTAAGGCTAGAGATAGAGACAGGGCGTTGAGGATGGAGGTAATGAGCGGGTTATGAAAGGCCAAATTGATGCTGACCGACGCTAAAAAGGTAATTGCCAGCCAGAAGAAAGAATTGCGATTCACAGGTAAATCGATTATACTTCGAAGCTATGCGAAAGTACGAGTTGACCATATTGGCTAAAGCCCGGGAGGGGGTAGTGGAGAGGATTGAAAAGCTGGCTAAGACTTTGGGGGGGTCGGTCGGTAAGATTTCTGAGATGGGCAAAAAACCCCTGGCTTACCCGATTGATAAGGCGGGAGACGCGCACTTTTTTAATTTGATACTTGAACTACCCGGCAAAGCGGTGCTAGAATTGAAAAAGAAATTAGCCGTTGATAAGGAAATATTGCGGCACATGTTGACTGAGGCGAAGTAGTAAATGGCAAGCAGATCTTTGAACAAGGTAATGTTGATTGGAAATTTGACGCGTGACCCTGAGATGCGTTATACCCCCCAGGGCACGGCAGTATGTACGTTTGGAATAGCTACAAATAGGTCTTGGGTGACAGACTCGGGGGACAAGAAGGAAGAGACGGAGTTTCACCGAATAGTGGCTTGGAATAAATTGGCCGAGTTGTGTTCTCAATTACTGTATAAAGGAAGAAGAATATATGTTGAGGGGAGGCTGCAGACCCGACAGTGGACGGGACAGGATGGGCAGCCGAGGACAGCCACGGAGATTGTGATTGAAGATATGCTGGTGTTGGACGCCAGAAGGCAGGGAGAGGAAATGGCTGCTCCCGCCCCCGACCAAGATTATCCGGACGCGCAAAATGCGCCTGCTGCTACAGCTGATGACCAGACAGCGACGCCGGCTAAGCCTGTTAAGAAAAAGAAGGATGACAATGAGAATAAAGAAAAAGATGAAGTGAAAACTGATGTAGCCGAGGATATTCCCTTCTAGTATGCTGCAGAAGAAGAGAATTATTAAAGTTCCCAGGAACTGCCAGTTTTGTAAGGAGAAAAAGGAGCCTGAGTATAAAGATGTAGCTACACTTTCCAAGTATGTTTCTGACAGGGGGAGGATATTGGGAAAAAACAGGACTGGAGTCTGTGCCAAACACCAGAGGAAACTGGCTAAGGCTATTAAGAGGGCGAGGGAAGTGGCACTATTGCCGTTTGTAGCTGGACTCTGATACGATGAAGGACACAATGAAATTGAGAAGCTGGCTTTTGGCGGTGACGTTGATGGTGGTGTCGGGGACGGTCGGGTTTGAGCTGGGGGAGCAGAAATTAAGAATCTCTTTTAGAAATTGGAAGCCGGCGGTTGTGTACAACCAGACAGCGCCGGTGGACACTTCTGGGGCAAAGGCTGATTTTTCCCATTTTTGGGTAGTGTGGGACAAGTTGTCCGCCGAGTATGTGGATAAGTCGGCCTTGGTGCCTGAAAAGATGGTGGATGGAGCAATTTCGGGTATGGTGGCGGCGGCGGGAGATCCTTATACAGTGTATTTGCCGCCTCAGCAAAATAAAGAAGCGAAAGAGGATTTGGGGGGTAGTTTTGAGGGAGTGGGTATCCAGCTAGGGTTTAAAGACGGCAAATTGGCGGTGGTGTCCCCGCTGGAGGGTATGCCGGCAGTGAGAGCGGGAGTGAGAGCGGGGGATTATATAGTGCACATTAAGGATGATAAAAAGAAGGTTGACAGAGACACGGATGGAATGAGCTTGCCGGAGGCGGTGAGACTGATAAGGGGAGAAAAGGGGACTCGGGTGGAATTGACTTTGTTTAGAGAGGGTGGAAAAGATACATTTAAAGTGAATTTGGAGCGGGATACAATTGTAGTGAAGAGCGTGGAGTTGCAGATGCTGGAAACAGGGGAGGAAAAGGTGGGATGGATAAAATTAAACAGATTTGGAGATAGAACTCAGGAAGAGTGGGCGGGAGTGGTGGGGCAGTTGGCGAGTATGCAGGCTGAACAGTTGAGGGGGGTGGTCTTGGACTTGCGGAATAACCCGGGAGGGTACTTGGAGGGGGCCGTATGGATAGCCGGAGAGTTTTTACCGGCGGGAAAGATTGTGGTGTCCCAACAGTATGGCGACGGGACGAAAATTGACGAGAAGGTAAAACGGAACGGACAACTGCTCAAGCAGTCGGTAGTGGTAATTGTCAATAAGGGGAGCGCATCGGCGGCGGAGATTTTGGCCGGGGCTCTCCAGGATCATGGGAGAGTTGAGGTGACAGGTGAGCAGAGCTTTGGTAAAGGGAGTGTGCAGCAGCCGGATGATTTTCCAAACGGCTCGGGCCTGCATGTGACGATTGCCAGATGGTTGAGGCCAAATGGCGAATGGATTGATAAAAAGGGAATAACACCGGATTTTGAAGTGAAATGGGAGCCGGATGAAAACGCGTCCGACTCGGGGGATTGGAAATCGGACTTGCAGCTTGTAAAGGCTGTGGAAATATTGTAGTTTTCAGGAAAAATTCAGGTTGAAAAGTTAAAACTAGTTGGTCTATCATGGATGTCTTATGAATGACTGGAATAAGTATGCAATAGGGGCGGCAGCCGCGACAATAGTATTGGCGTCAGCAGCGGGCGGAGCGGCGGCGGATAGACTTGGTCTGATGAAGTGGCTGGACAAGTTTTTACCAAGGCAGACGGTTACTCAGGACGAGGTGCAAAGTATGAAGCTGCTGAAAGAGGAAAACGTGGTGATAGAGGTGGCGGAGAATGTGAGTCCCAGCGTGGTGACGGTGGGGATTAAAAAGACTCAGTCCTCGCGGCTATTTGATTTTGAGACTGATCCCTTTTTTGATCCGTTTGGAATTTTCCGGAGGATTCCCAGAGCTGGGCAGCAGGAGAGGCTGATTGAGCAGGATATAGGGTCGGGGTTTGTGATCTCGGAGGATGGGTTGATTGCCACAAACAAACATGTGGTGTCCGATACTGACGCGGGGTATAACGTGGTGACTAAGGATGATAAAACGTACGACGTAGAGAAGATTTATCGTGATCCGGTGAATGATTTGGCTATTTTGAAGGTTAGTGCAACGGGTTTGAAACCGGTGGAGATGGGGGACAGCAGTAAGTTGAAGGTGGGGCAGTTTGTAGTGGCGATCGGGACGGCGCTGGGAGAGTTTAGACACACGGTAACGACGGGAGTTATTTCGGGATTGGGACGAGGAATTACGGCAGGCAGTCCGTTTGAGGGATCGGAACGGCTGGACGGGGTGATTCAGACGGACGCGGCGATTAATCCCGGTAATTCTGGCGGTCCACTTCTAAATTCCGCGGGCCAAGTGATTGGAGTGAACGTGGCCGTGTCTACCGAGGGGCAGAATATCAGTTTTGCGATCCCGGTCAATGTGGTCAAGGAAGCGATTGATAATTTTAATAAAACCGGACAGTTCAGCCGGCCATTTTTGGGGGTGAAATATAGAATTATTGATCTTAAAACCGCACTTGCGAATGAGGTGCCGGCAGGGGCGTATGTGGAAGAAGTGGTGGAAAATTCTCCGGCTCAGAAGGCGGGGATTGAATCCGGGGATATCATTACTAAAATTGACGGCAAAAAAATAACGGGTGATGATGTGACGGGCTTGTCTACAATCATTGCCGGGCATAAGATTGGGGATCGAGTGGACGTGGAGTTGTGGCGTGATGGGGATACGAAAACGCTTTCGGTGACGTTGGAAGAGGCGAAATAACTGTTTTTGTGTTAAAATTTGGCCTATGAAATCAGGGATACATCCACAGTATTTTCAGGCGACAGTGACATGTGCCTGCGGCAACTCGTTTGTTGTGGGATCGACTAAGCAGTCGATCAGCCTGGATATTTGCTCCAACTGCCACCCGTTTTTTACGGGTGAGATGAGATTTGTGGATACGTTGGGCAGGGTGGAGAAGTTTGTGCGCCGGCAGGCCATGGGTCAGGCCCAGAGCGGGGTGGTATCCAAGAAGCAAAAGAAGCTGTTGGACAAGAAACGGGAAGAGGAAGAGGAGGCAAAGAGGCCAAGAAGCCTTAAGGAGATGCTGGATAGAGTTAAAGCGAAGGCTTAAATGGACTATTTACGGCAGGAATTGGATAAGGTGGAAGAGAAAATCCGAGAAGCGGAGGGGTTGGTCTTGGAGTTGGGAGAAGTTGCTCAAAAAGAGATTGATGAGTTGAAAAAGAGGAGAGATGAGCTAAAAAAAATAATTGAGGGAGATCCACAAGTGAAGAGTTTTAATAGTGTTATTTTGGAAGTGCGTCCGGGGGTAGGGGGTGAGGAGGCCAAGATTTGGGCGGAGGACCTGGCTCGTATGTATACGAGATTTGCACAGCTGCACAGTTTTACAGTCGAGCAGTTGGATGATGGGGTTATTAAGATAACGGGGAAGAGCATTTGGGGAAAGTTACAATACGAGACTGGGGTGCACCGGGTGCAGAGGGTTCCGGAGACGGAGGCCCAGGGGAGGATACACACTTCTACGGCGTCGGTGGTAATTTTACCCGAAGTCCCGGAGTCGCAGATAGAGATTAAGGAAGACGATCTGGTGTGGGAGTTTACCCGGGGGGGCGGGCATGGGGGGCAGAATGTAAATAAGGTGGCCACGGCGGTGAGGTTGACACATAAGCCCACAGGGGTGATAGTTCAGTCCCGTCAAGAGCGGTTTCAGGAGCAAAACAGAAAAATCGCTTTGGAACTATTGCGGGCCCAGTTGTGGGAGATAGAAGAGGAAAAAAAGCGTCAAGTAACCAAGAACCAGCGGCTGGCGATAGGGAGGAGTATGAGGGCAGAGAAGATCAGGACTTATAATTACCCTCAGAACAGAGTGACAGATCATAGAATTGGCAAAAGCTGGCACAAGCTGGATAAAATATTGGATGGGGATCTGGGGGAAATTTTGGAGGAGCTTGGCAATGCTGCCGCTGGAGTTTAACAATTCGGTGGAAATAACTGACTTTTTGAAAAATATGGGAGAGGGTGAGTGGGAGATTGCGTGTAGGACGTGTGGGGAGGCGGTGAAGGTAGTTAAAGAGAGGGGGAAGTGCCGAGCGAGGAATGACTTGTGCCAGGTTCCGAATATGTATCGGAGACAGTGTGTATTGCAGGCGGTGGATGAGGCCTGAGTTTACTCCCCCCAGCCCTCTCCGGTGAGCTGGAGTAAGCCCAGGGCGTTTCGGGCGGCTTGGGTTCTGCGAAGTGTGTGGAGACTCCTATCAAGGATATGTTGGACTTGTCCTACTCGGTGCAGGTGCAGATGCCAAGCAATTTCTTCGTGGGTATGTCCTTGTAAATATAGATCTAAGGCTTCTTGTTCCCTGGAGTTGAGACAATTTTGGGCTGCCTGCAGAAGCTCGGTTACGGCTAGGTTGTAGGCGGCTTCTTCCTCGGCGCTGGGAGTGGTGAGGTGCTGAGCACGGGAGAGAGGGACCTCATGTTTGGCGGCTTCAATCTCGACTTGGAGCTGCCCCCTGTGAAGATTATTCATGGGAGTTGTGACTCTAGGCCCGCCCTTCCAGGTGGGGCGGTGTTTGTTCTCTGCCTCAGGCATGGAGTGATTATACAGTTAGCGCTTG
>MEXP01000007.1 GCA_001773725.1 Candidatus Amesbacteria bacterium RIFCSPLOWO2_01_FULL_49_25 | reverse complement strand
GCACAGGCAGCACCACCGCCTACGACGCCCAGCACCTCTTTTCTACCCTAGGGCTGCCCCCACTCACTCCCACACCCACTCCCGCCGTCATCGAAACCGTCACCGAAGCTATCGTCGACCTTTACGCCTCAGCCACCCCGGCCGCAACTATTGTCATAAACATACTCGCTCCCCCAATCTTGCCCGTTATAGAACTCGTCTCCACCACCGCCCAAGTACTCTCCGTCGTCGCCGAGCCAATATTAGAACCGGTATCCGACCTGCGCGCCGAACTCCAGAATTCATCCCCAGCCCAAGCCATAGCTGCTGTTTCGACTGCCGTCACCGCTACCTCCGCCGCCGCCGTTGGAACCTATGCCGTAGCCACTGTTCTAGAAGCTGGACTCACCGCCGCCACGCTCACGCCTCCCGCTACCGCCTTCATCCTCTTTTCGCCCCAATCATTTCGTCAACTCTCCTCCGGCCTCCAACAACTCTTCAGCTCCCTTTTTACCAGCCTGGGTCTCCTCGGTTTCCCCAAACGCCGCCGCAAATCCTACGGCTTAGTTTTTAACGCGCTAACCGACAACCCCGTTCCCTCGGCCTACTTACTCTTCTACTCACCTTCCGGTAATCTCCAGATTGCCTATACCGAACCAGACGGTCGCTTCACCCTCAACGCCCCTTCGGACACCTACGCCATCAAAGCCGAAAAAGTAGGTTTCTACTTTCCCTCCACTCTTCTCACGGTACCAGAAAATGCTAAATACTCCCACATTTACCGTCCCGGAGACACATACGAAGTCATAGGCGAGCCACTCCACCCAGTTTCTATTCCCATGGATCCCAAGACACCCACCTCACTTTTCCTCCGAATATATCTCAAGACCAAAAACTTCTTTTCCTACATCCTCGCCAAACATCATCTACCAATTAGCTTTTTTGGGTTAGTCTTAAGTTCATTTGCAGTATTTATTTCACCTACCGCTCTCAACAAAGCCATCATTATGTCCTACGGCGTAGCCTTCCTTATTTCTCTTCGCCACACTCTAAGTCACAAAAGTTGGGGGGTTGTTTACTACCGCTCCGGTATCCCAGCCGCCAAGATCCTTCTCCGCCTCTACTCCAAAACTAGCGGCCGGGAAAATTTATACACCGCCCTCCAAACCGACGAACGGGGCCGCTACCTGTTTACTCCCGAACCGGGGGACTACTCTTTGCAAGTTCTCGACCATCAATATAACATCATTACTAGCCGAAATGTGACCATAGACGATCACACTCCCCGCCTCAACCAGCGGTTCCGTATTCCGTATACGACCAACTACAATGCAACTCCCACTTGACCAGCGCGATCTTCCCTCACCACCCAAATTTCGCTCTCTCCTTGGACCCAGTTTTATCCTTCTGGGCTTGGGATTGGGCAGTGGAGAAATAATTCTTTGGCCGTATCTCTCCAGCAATTATGGTCTGGGAATCATTTGGGGGATAGTAGTCGGGGTTACTATGCAATTTTTCATAAATATGGAGGTGGAGAGATATGCCCTGATTTACGGCGAAAGTATTTTCGTGGGTTTCGCCCGCTGGCTCAGGTGGCTTCCCATCTGGTTCGCAGCCTCAACCTTCCTTGGTTTTGGCTGGCCGGGCATCGGTCTGGCCGGTGCCACACTTCTCTTCCATGCCACAGATGCTGTTAGTGTCAAAATTGTCGGAGTGTTAGTTTTCGTCGCCATCGGAGCCATTCTCTCTTTCGGTAAAATCCTTTACAAAACTGTAGAAACCCTCCAAAAAACCCTGGTTCTTTTTGGAACCCCCTTCATCTTAATTCTCACTTTTTACTTTGCCTCCCGCGCCGACTGGTCGGCCTTTTTCTCAGGCCTAATGGGCTTCGGCACAAATTATCATTTCCTGCCCGCAGGCATTTCCGTCGCTTCCTTCCTCGCCGCTCTCACTTATTCCGGAGCCGGCGGAAATCTCAACTTAGCCCAATCTTTCTACGTCAGAGACAAAGGCTACGGCATGGGAGCATATTCCCAAAAAATCGGCAATCTTCTAACCGCCGCCGCGGATTCTACACACATTCGCCTCACCGGCTCCACATTTCCCCTAACTTCAGCCAACTTGACCAAATTTTTTGCCTGGTGGAAAGCAGTCAACCTCGAACACTTTTTCATTTTTTGGTTGCTTGGTTTAGTCACCATGCTCATGCTCTCGCTTCTGGCATACTCCACCACCCATACTCTGCCGGGCAACTCCGAGGGCATCAACTTTGTCCTCAATGAAGCCAGTGCACTTGCCCCCTTGGGTACACTTTTCCTTCTGGTAACCGGCCTTATGCTTTCCGCCACTCAGCTTACGGTTCTGGACTCCACCTCCAGAATCATTACCGAAAACGTCCTGCTTACATCGGGCAACCATACAGCCCGCGTTTCCAAGCTTTACTATACCGTTCTCTGGCTGCAAATCGCTTTCGGCATTCTAGTCATGCTTTCCGGTTTTACCCAGCCACGGGAGCTCATCACCTTAGGAGCCATAATTAATGCCTTCTCTATGTTCGTCTACACCGGACTTATCTTTTACCTCAACAACTTCCGACTTCCCCATCCTCTACGCCCCTCCCTCTGGCGAAATCTCGCCCTAACTGCTACATTTATGTTTCTCAGTTTTTTCTTTTTCAAAACCATTCTATGAAAATACTAGGTATCGACCCCGGCACAGCCACAACCGGATTTGGAGTCATCATTTCCAACGGGCACGAACAGTTCGATGTGGTAGACATGGGTCTTGTGGAAACTTCTAAAGACCAACCTCATGGCCAAAGGCTGGAACTAATTTACGACGGAATAAGTAAAATCATAGAAGCGAACCAACCGGAAGTAGTCGCCATCGAACGCCTCTTCTTCGCCACCAACGCCCTGACCGCCATCGCAGTCGGCCAGGCCATCGGAGTCATCAAACTCGCCATCCACCGCCACAATTTACCGGTCTTCGACTACACCCCCATGCAGGTCAAGTTATATGTGGGTGGTTCGGGCAAAGCCGACAAAAAACAGATGAAAACCATGGTCAAAAAACTGCTCAAAGTTCGGGCCAAAAAAGGCAAAAAAAGTCACTTTGACGATACCGCCGATGCCCTGGCTCTGGCCATCTGCCACGCGCGGAAAAGTATAATGGTCAAATGAGTAAATTTTGGCTATTACTTCTTGGACCTTGGATTTTCATTGAGATAGCGCAGGCCGCGTACGATCCTTTGTCCGTTCCCAACAATCGCTACGGTGTGCACATTTTGGACCCCGCCGAGATCGAAAGCGCGGCCAAATTAGTCAACTCATCAGGCGGGGATTGGGGCTACGTCACAATTCCCATCCGCTCAGACGACAGAGACGTTACCAAGTGGAGCGCCTTTTTTGAACAAGCCCGGAAATTTCATTTAATTCCTATCCTTCGCCTGGCCACTTATCATGATCCGGTCAACGGCGGCTGGGTGCCGCCCACGCCCTACGACCTGATTGATTTCGCCAATTTTTTATCTGGTTTCCCTTGGCCTACCCAAAATCGCTATGTAATTTTATTCAACGAGCCAAATCACGCCAAAGAATGGGGTGGGGGAGTCAACCCCGCCCGCTACGCCTCACTTTTGATTGACGCCAGTGACATATTCCGCTCTCGCTCGGCAGATTTCTTCCTTCTTTCAGCCGGGTTGGACATGTCCGCCCCAACCGCCGCAGATTCACTCGAGGCCCTTGAATTTTACAGACGTATGTCGCAGGCCCAGCCAAATTGGACCCAGGCCGTAGATGGACACTCTGTCCACGCCTATCCCAACCCCGCTTTTACCGCCTCTCCCTATTCAACTAGCCGCTTTGGCATAACTAGTTTCCGCTTTGAGCAAAAATATTTAAGCAAACTTGGAATGCACCCCAAACCCATATTCATTACCGAAACCGGCAGCCTTTCTCCAGCCAAGTTTTATCCGGAAGCTTTTTCGGTCTGGACAGATGAAAATATTGCAGCCATAACACCCTTTTTGCTCCACGCATCCCAAGGGCCGTTCCAGGGATTTTCCCTGACAGATAGCCAAAGTCAACCCAAGACGGCTTATTACGATATTTTCCGCTTGCCCAAATCAGCCGGCTCGCCTTTGCTTTCCACCTACACACCCCCCCCACCGGCTCCAATCTCTTCTCAGTCACCCGAATCTAAATTCGCAGAAACAAATCCAATTATGAATAACATTTCAAATTTATGGATCAAATTATTTCCTCCCCCCAAGCGTCAAAAAATCAGCATCAATGAGAAGCAATTTGACGTCGAAATTGCCGATACACCAAAAAAAATCGAGCTCGGACTTTCCGGTAGAGAAAATCTCCCTCCCGATTCCGGCATGCTTTTTGTGTTTGAAAAACCAGCCAGTTATCCTTTTTGGATGAAAGACATGAGGTTTTCCCTGGACTTCATTTGGATTTCGAATAGAAAAGTAGTCCAAATAAGCGAAAATGTTCTTCCACCCGATGCGTCCCATCCAGTTCCCACAACCATAACCCCCGACCAGCCAGTGGACCACGTATTGGAAGTTACAGCCGGATTTGTCAAAAACCATGCTATAAATATAAACGATGAAGTGGACTATCGCCCCTGATATAACCAATCGCATCAACTTTTTGGTTCCGGCTTTACGACTCTCGTACATACGAGCCAACCAAATCCACAGCTTCAGAAGCAGCGGTTCTTCTTCTCGAGCCACCGCCCGCATTTGGAGCCTGCCCACTATCTGGCAGCAAGCCCTGCACACCGAACCCAGCTATTGTCTGGAAGTAATTTCTGAGCGCTTTGATAAATTAAAGTTGGACGATCAGGAACGAGTACTTATTCACGAGCTTTTACACATTCCCAAAACTTTTTCCGGCGCCCTCGTTCCCCACCGGTCCCATTTCCACGGTCGTCGCACCTATAAGCATTACCACGACACAGTCGAGTCCCTCTTTCGCTCCTTGACCGCAAAGTCCTACAATTAACGTTATGCAAATCTTCCTGATTAGCTTCCTGGGGCTTTTTTTGGAAATGCTCCTCATCCGCTGGATCGGAACCGAAATCCGCATATTTGCCTATCTGCAAAACAGCATTCTTGTGGCCTGTTTTTTAGGGTTGGGAATCGGCTGTCTCACCAGCCGTAAACCCGCCAGCCTGCGCCGCTCACTCATGTCCCTAGGTCTACTTATCATTCTAATGAGTGTACCAGTAACCAGATCACTCTTTGCAAAAACCAGTGAGTTGTTAAGCGTCATCGGAGACCCTGTAATCTGGTACAACGTAACTTCTAATAACCTCTCACAGACTCTGTTTTTCGTAGTTCTGGGCCTGGCCTTATCCTACTTCATTTTGACAACAGTCACGAACATCTTCGTGCCCATCGGTCGGAAATTGGGGCGTCTAATGTCGGATCATCCCCGGACAATTTGGGCCTACTCGATCAACATTGCCGGAAGTTTAGTGGGAACCCAGGCTTTTGTCCTTCTCAGTAGTCTTTATCAGCCACCGGTTACCTGGTTTGCTATGGTCGCCTTCCTATACACATTTTTCCTCACTTGGACAGGCCTAAACCGCCTAATCAACGTCGCACTTCTAGCCATCATAGTTTTTGCCCCACTCTTCACTGGCCCCGCTACCGGATTTATCCAGACTATCTGGTCACCGTATCAAAAACTAGCTGTGAGAACTACGACTGATTCCGAACCGGGACAATACGTCATCACCGTCAACAACGTAGGATACCAATCCATAATTGACTCCACCAACTCACCAGTATTCAGCCAATACGATCTGCCCCTCCTTCTCCACCCCAACCCCAAATCGTTTCTTATCGTCGGCGCCGGGGCAGGCAATGATGCCGCCGCAGCTGCCCGCCGAAAAGTAGCCAGCATCACCGCAGTAGAAATTGACCCCGGCGTCATCTCTCTCGGCCGGTCTTATCATCCCCAGAAGCCCTACGATTCACCCACGGTCCGCATCGTAAACGACGATGCTCGCGCCTTCTTTTCCTCGGCTACCCAAAAATACGACATTATCTCTTTTGGCCTCCTTGACTCTCACACCACCACCTCCATGACCAACGCCCGCTTGGATCATTACGTCTACACTCAAGAAAGCCTGGCCAGAGCCAGATCACTTTTGGCCGAAGGGGGAGTCCTAGTTTTAAGCTTCGAAGCCCAAAAACCCTACATCACCAATCGTATGGCCAAAGTTCTCCGAGATACTTTCGGACAATCACCTATTGTCTTTCGCATACCCCCGGGCCCATACGGCTGGGGAGGGATAATGTTTATCTCCGGCAATCTATCTACCGCCTACAAACAAATCGCCGGCAACCCCCACCTTTCAGCCTATATCGCAAGCTTGCAGAAAGAATACCCGCTTACAATTTCCCAAGACTCTCAAGTTGCCACCGACGACTGGCCCTATATTTATTTGGACCAACCTAGAATTCCTACCCTCTATTTACTTCTCATCGCCCTATTCTTAATAATTTTGGCTAGAACCTGTCTCCATTGGCAAGTTACCGGTTTATTCTCCCAGTGGGATCGTTCCCACTGGCATTTCTTCTTTCTGGGTGCCGCATTTCTTTTGCTTGAAGTCCAAAATATCAGTAAGGCCTCCGTAGCCCTAGGCAACACCTGGCAGGTCAACGCCATCATAGTCTCCAGTGTTCTGATAATGATTCTCCTGGCCAATCTCACCGTCGCCAAATTTCCCAAATTATCCTTAAATTTGCTCTACTCTCTCCTAATTACCATCTGTCTTTCATTATATTTCGTCGATCTGGCCTCTTTCGCCCATCTGCCATACCTCACCAAAGCTGTCATTGTCGGTGCATTAACCACCATGCCCATGTTCTTCTCCGGAATCATCTTTATTCGCTCTTTCTCTCCAATATCTGCTAAGGATACAGCCTTGGGAGCCAATCTTATCGGAGCCCTAGTCGGCGCACTTCTCCAATCAATTACCTTTCTCATCGGCATCAAGGCCTTGCTGCTAATTGTCGCTTTCTTCTACATCCTCTCCTGGCTCCACTATCCGACGGTCAAATCAACCTAAACTATTCTCCCACGCACAGCATCCCCACCGGCCATCCGCCAATTGAACGCGCATGTAATCCCTCTTTCAAGTCAAATTCTCCCACCAAAGAGAAATCCCTCCCCACCCTGACTCCGTCTATGCACGGCCCCCAAGGAACAACCGCCAAAACCATCACTCCCGCTCTCGCCTTATTCGGGTCAAAACCCACCATTACCGCAAACTTTCCTCCAGCTTCCTTCATGACCTCTACACCAGCCGCCGTCGCCAGACATCCACTCAATGCCGCGACCGCCAATCCATAAGCGGCTTCTCTGCACCCTACACTTGACTTTCTTCTCTCACCTGCCGCCATATTCTCATTATATCCTAATCAACCTATAGTAACAAATACCCTCGCAGATACCATCTTAAAAATGGTATTCTGGATTTGTCAGCCGGTTAACGGCTTAGTTGTTGTGGAAAGACTGAAAGAAACCATTCTTTTTTTGATTCTGACCATTACCGTCAGCTTGGTCTTTACTGCCTCTGCTCAAGCGGTGGTTCGCACCTGGGATGGGGAGGGTACGGATGGGACTTGCGGAGGAGGAGCGGGGGATGGAGAAAAGTGGTCATGCGACGCCAACTGGTCGGACGATACCCAGCCCACTTCCTCAGATATAGCCACATTTAGTGGAACTTCCACCAAAAACTCCAATATCGACTCCGGTTTCGCCGGATCTGTAGCCGGAGTCGACATCAACACCGGCTATACGGGCACCATTACTGCCAACAGGAGTTTGACCATAGGCTCAAGCAACTTTGATCAGGCGGTTGGAATATTTGACAGTACATCGCAAACCATTGATCTCAACGGTTCTTTTACTCTGTCAGGTGGCACTTTCACTGCTACCTCCGGGACTATGACCATCTCCTCCTCCCTGACTATCTCTGGCTCCCCTGTATTTAGCGCCAATGGCGGAACAATTACCTTTGACGGTACTACTACCTCAGTTTACTCCTGCAATTCTGTGACATTTAATGCCATAAATATCAGTAAGGGTTCCTCTTCAAACGCAGTCACCATCTCCAGCAACTGCACCTTTCCGATAGCCGGCACTGATCCGTCCACTACCGGATCAATAACCAACAACGGCACTATTAACATCACTGGAAATTGGTCTCACGCCGGAGGTTATATCTCCAACACTGGCGCAGTTCTATCCATGACGGGCACTTCCGTTACGTTCTCAAACGGCGTCATCACCCTTAACGCGGGCACTTTCCCCGCAGGTGTCACCACTTTAAGTGTGGGTGACAGCTTGAATAACACTGGGAATGTCCTTCCCAATGGCATAGATTTGACTTTAACCAGTACTACTGGCGATGACACTTTGACGTGTGGCACAGTTACCTGGAATTCCGTAACAATAACCAAGTCTTCACAGTACTCCTTTACAATAAGCAGCAGCTGCGTGCTTCCCATAGCCGGCACTGATCCGTCCACTACATCAGCTAGCATGATAAACAATGGTACCATCAACATCACCGGAAACTGGACTCACACGGGAAATTACACACAAAACGCTGGGGCGGTCCTTACAATGACAGGTGCCTCCATTACAACCGGTGACTTAATTCTTAATGGCGGCACTTTTCCCTCAGGTATTACCACTTTAAGCCTGGCCGGCAGCCTCACTAACAGCGCAAACTTGCTACCCAATGGCATAGATTTAACACTACCTGACGCCCTCGGTGATAAAACTCTAACCTGCGGCACAGTTACCTGGAATTCTGTAACTATAACCAAGGCTTCAACGCGTACTGTTACAATAGGCAGCAGTTGCATACTTCCAATTGCCGGTACTAACCCTTCGACTTCGGGAGCCCTAAATAACAACGGTACTATTAACATCACCGGCAACTGGACCTCAACCGGTAGTTACACCTCAAATGTTGGCGCGGTCCTATCCATGACAGGCACCACCATTGCACTCACCGGCAATCTAACACTTAACGGGGGTACTTTCCCAAGCATTACAACTTTAAGCGTGACTGACAGCATTAATAACAGCGGAAATGTGCTTCCCGATGGCATAGATTTAACTTTAACTTCATCCCTTGGCGATGACACTTTAAGGTGCGGCACAGTTACCTGGGATTCTATGACTATAAACAAGGGTGGATCGGATGACCTTACATTAAACGATAGTTGCGCCATGGGTGACTTAACTGTAGTAGGCACACTTATTTTGAACCCAGCGTCCGCAGTTATCTTTACAGTCACCGGCAATTTTTCCCAGACAGGGGGGACTTTTGGAGGGGCGAATCTAACCATTGACCTTACCGGATCGGCCGCTCAAACACTGAGCATAACCGGAGGCACTTTCTCCTCGATTCTTAGAATAAACAAAACAGGCTCCAACGCAGCATCGCTCACTACCAACTTCTTAATTACTACTCAATCACTCACGGTAGTGGACGGAATTTTTGATACCAATGGCTATTCTTTTGAATATGGATCGGGTTTCACTATTGAAGACGGAGGAACTTTAAGACTGATGGGTTATGAACCCGTTGAAACCCCGACTCTTGATACCGGTTCAACCGTCACTTACAAAGGTGATGGCGACGCGTCCGCCGACTCGTTTTTGACCAGAGACTGGTCTTACAAGAACTTGACGGCGGCTTTCACCGACTCAACCGACACTCTGGACGCTCCCACTTCAAACACTTTGACGTCCAGCGAGGTTGGGTATTGGAAAATGAACGAAGGCAGTGGCACGGTGGAAGACTCGTCCACCAATAACAATACCGCCACAGCTACAAACGCCGTCTTCACCGCAACCGCTCCGGACATAGAGGACGCCAACCCCTACGCTATGGACTTCGATGGCTCTGGAGATTACCTGGACATGGGTAACAGCTTAAATCTCGCCCAAAACCTGAGCGTCTTCACCATGGCCGCCTGGATCAGGAAAGACTCCAACTCGGGGGTAGACCAGATTTTTGGCTTGTCGACGGGGGATAGCACAGCCGACAGTCGGGCCTCTCTAGCTACCACCGGTGACGAAATCATCTGCACAGGTTCCGCAGGTGATACCGAAGCCGTCCAATCCAAGACAACCTCAACCACAAACCTTCTCACGGGTCTTTGGTATCACGTCGTCTGCACCATCGACTATGCCAATGATACCATCACCATGTATCTAAACAGCGTTTCTCAAAGCGCTACCGGGACCATCACCTTTACCGCCACTTCCACATCAAACACCGCCAGCCAGAGAAGCTCGATCGGCATTGATGAAGATAAATCGGGTAACGATTTTGACGGACGAATTGACGAGGTTCGAGTCTACACCAGAGCCCTGACCCAAGATGAAATGCAGGCCATGTCCGCCGGATTTACCACTACCGCCCTCTCCTCCCGAACCGTCTCCAACAATGTGTCGATTTCCAGTGGCATTCTTGTCTCCCCCACAACTCTGAACATCGGCGGAAACTTCACCAACTCCTCCACCTTCACCCACAACTCGGGTACGGTCAACTTCAACGCGGCCTCGGGGACCAAGACTTTGACCTCGGGAGGTGACAGCTTTTACAACCTCACCCTGGATGACTCGGGAGGCACATTGACTCTTGAGCTCCAGGACCCACTGGACGTGGACAATGATTTAACAATCACCGGGGGGACTTTGGACGTTAAGTCGGGAAGCAGCCATCAGATAAATATAGGTGGGGACTGGAGCAACTCCGACGGCTTTACTTCCAGATCGGGCCTGGTAGTCTTGGACGGGGCCGACCAGAGTATTTCCGGCACCACCTCTTTCACCAGCCTCACCAAAAACATCACCACCCCAGCCCGGACCCTGACATTTCCCGCCTCCCTCACCCAGACTTTCACCGGGACTTTGAATCTCTCCGGGGCCTCACCAAAAACATCACCACCCCAGCCCGGACCCTGACATTTCCCGCCTCCCTCACCCAGACTTTCACCGGGACTTTGAATCTCTCCGGG
>MEXP01000006.1:14661-15538 GCA_001773725.1 Candidatus Amesbacteria bacterium RIFCSPLOWO2_01_FULL_49_25 | reverse complement strand
CAAATTCGGTAAGTTTGGTCTTCTTGACTGTGCCGTTGTCGGTAGCTAGAGCCAGGAATTTGAATTGGTCGGATTTGCCCAGGGAAAGGACAGTTTGGAGCTTTTCATCCTGCTCGATATTTATGAGATTGACTACGGCTTGGCCCTTGGCCTGGCGTGAACCCTCCGGCAGGTCATAAGCTTTTATTTTGAAGACCCGGCCTTTGGAGGTGAAGAAATAAATATCGTCGTGGGTGTTGGCCGTAAGGATGTGGGCAACTTCGTCTTCCTCTTTTGTGGTCATACCCGTGACGCCCTTGCCTCCCCTGGCTTGGGTTCGGAAAGCAGAGGGATGCTGGCGCTTGATATACCCGGTGGCGGTAATGGTGACGACTGTATCTTCGGCTGGAATGAGATCTTCTTCGGAGAACTCCCCTATTCCCATTTTGTAGACCTTGGTTCGGCGGTCATCGCCAAATTTGGCCTTAAGATCGGTAATTTCCGTCTTGACCACGGCTAATATTTTTGCGGGATGGGCCAAAAGGCCGACCAGGCTGTCGATCAGTTCCATGACGGCTTTATATTCATCCTCGATCTTTTTTCGCTCCAGAGCCGCTAAGCGGCGCAGCTGCATGTCCAAAATGGCGGTAGCCTGGATTTCGGTCAGGCCAAACCGTTCCATGAGGTTTTTTTTGGCTATGTCCGAGTCGGCCGATTCGCGGATAGTTTTGATGACGGCGTCAAGATGATCCAGGGCGATTTTCAATCCCTCCAAAATATGCGCCCGGGCGCGAGCTTGCCTGAGGTCATATTCGGCACGCCGGGTGATGACCTGCTGGCGGTGCTTGATATACTCGTTGAGAATTTGCTTTAAAGATAGTGTTTGGGGCGTGCCGTC
>MEXP01000006.1:0-14645 GCA_001773725.1 Candidatus Amesbacteria bacterium RIFCSPLOWO2_01_FULL_49_25 | reverse complement strand
AACGCGGATACCGTCACGATCAGATTCGTCGCGCAAGTCGGAGACTCCCTCGATTTTTCTTTCGTGGACCAGTTCGGCAATTCTGGCTACCATTTCGGCCTTGTTGACCTGGTAGGGAATTTCGGAAATGACGATTTGGGTTTTACCGGATTTTGAATCTTCTATTTCCGCTTTACCTCGGACAATTATCCGGCCGCGGCCGGTGGCGTAGACTTCGGCTATTGCCTTGACATCATAGATCGCTCCATAGGTGGGGAAATCGGGGCCTTTTACAAATTGCATCAGGTCTTCGACTGAGGCTTCTGAATGATCGATGAGGTAAGTGACGGCGTCGACAATTTCACTTAGATTGTGGGGTGGGATTTTGGTAGCCATGCCCACGGCAATACCGTCACTGCCCATGAGGAGCAGATTGGGAAGCTTGGCGGGGAGAAAGGACGGCTCGTTCAAAGTGCCGTCGAAGTTGGGAATCGTGTCTACCGTTTCCTTTTCGATATCGATGAGCAGTTCCTCGGATATTTTGGATAACTTGGCTTCGGTATAACGCATGGCGGCGGGGGAGTCGCCATCTATAGACCCAAAATTTCCCTGACCGTCGACCAGCGGATAGCGCATGGAAAAATCCTGAGCCAAACGGACCAGAGCGTCATAAACCGGGACGTCGCCGTGGGGATGATATTTACCGAGGACCTCCCCGACGATCTTGGCGCTCTTTGTATGTTTACCGGAAGCTTTGAGGCCCATGTCGTGCATGGCATACAAAATTCTTCTATGGACGGGCTTGAGACCGTCTTTGACGTCTGGAAGAGCCCGGGCGACGATGACGGACATGGCGTAATCCAGGAAGTTTTTTTGCATTTCCGTGGTGATTTCCACGGGCTGGATTTTGCCGATGGGATTGGTATTCTCTTCAGCCATAATTTGAGCCTATTTATATTACCTTTTTTGAGCTGTTGAAGCAAGGGGAAATGGGGTTGTTTTGAGGTTATTCCGAAGGTGAAAATGAACCTATAACTACTGCCGCCAAAATTGGTCCAGCTCTTTGGGCTAACTTTTTATATTCGGCTTTTCGGGCCTCCTCAATTGTGGTGAGGCCGGCCTTAATAGCCGCATTTAAGGCTTTGGAGAGGGTTGCTTTTTGCCCTGGGGTGAGAGTGTTTAAAAAATCGGTCCAACCCGGTGGGGGCGATTCGGTGAAATGCTCAGCGTATTTTCTAGGGTGTCTGCTCTTTAGCCACTGATGAATATGTGTGGCTGGCCGGAGATTACGGATTTGTGTACTGTCGGGCAAGCATTGAGTTTGTGCCGCAACCGCGGCAAGAAATTGGTCGTCGACAGTGGATGGCTGCCTTATTTGATTGAGTAGTGGTCTCTCCTGTAACATGTTGTAGATGTTATTACCGCGAGGAGTTTATAGCAAGGGAGTTTTATGCTAGCAAAGGAGCTAGTAATAATGAGACGATGTTTATTATTTTGATCATGGGGTTGATGGCTGGACCCGAAGTGTCTTTTAAGGGATCGCCGACGGTGTCGCCAACGACTGCGGCTTTGTGGGTGTCGCTCCCCTTTCCCCCGAAATGGCCGTCCTCAATGTATTTTTTGGCGTTGTCCCAGGCGCCGCCGGTATTGGTCATGAAGAGGGCCAGAAGCAGTCCGGAAATGATGGTCCCGGCCAACATGCCGCCCAGGGCTTCGGCTCCCAGGACGAAACCAACAATAATGGGAGAGGTAATGGTGATGGCGGCGGGGATGACCAGTTCACGTTGGGCGGCGGCAGTGGAAATGGCTACACAGCGCGCATAATCTGGTTTTGCCTTGCCTTCCATGATACCCTTGATGGATTTCCACTGGCGGCGGACTTCCTCGATCATTTCGGAAGCTGCACGACCGACGGAGGAAATCAAGCGGCTAGAGAAGATATAAGGAATTGCCGCGCCAATGAGAGCTCCGGCAAAGACGGTGGGGTGAGCAATGTTGATCGAATCGAGGCGGGTGCTCTCGAAGAAAGTGGCAAATAATGATGAAGCGGCGACGGCAGCCGAGCCAATGGCAAAACCTTTGGTCAAAGCTTTGGTGGTGTTACCTACGGCGTCCAGGGATGATGTGACCTCATTGGCTTTTTTGCCAAGACCAGCCATTTCGACAATACCTTGGGCGTTGTCGGAGATTGGTCCGAAGGTGTCCAGAGACATAATAATGCCGGTGGTGGCTAACATACCCATGCCGGCGAGCCCTATGCCGTAAAAGCCCATGAGGGCGTAGCCGCCTAGAATGGCTAAAACGACGACGATGACGGAGGCAAGCGTGGATTCAAGCCCGTATGCCAGACCGGAAATGAGATTGGTACCGGCGCCGGTCTGGGAGGCCTTAGCAATTTCCACCACCGGCTTTTCTCCAGGCCCGGTATAGTATTTAGTAATATAGAGAAGGGCCATCATGGCGACTAAACCGGTAACGGCGGCTAGACCGGCTTTGGGTTCGCCTAAGAGATAGATTGATAGAGCCATGAATATGGCCACAGCAGAGACGGCGGAAATAGTGAAGCCGCGCATGAGGGGGTTTAAGGGATTTTCTTTATCATTTTTGGCTTTGACAAAGAAAGTACCCAAAATTGATGTCCAGATGGCACCGGAACGGGCCAGAAGCGGGAAAACTACGCCCTTGAGGCCAAATAATGACCCGCCTAAAATCATGGCGGCGACGATAGTGACCGCATATGATTCGAAGACGTCGGCGGCCATGCCGGCACAGTCACCCACATTGTCTCCGACATTATCGGCGATGACGGCGGGGTTTCGGGGATCGTCCTCGGGAATCCCCTTCTCTACTTTGCCGACCAGGTCGGCTCCCACGTCGGCGGCTTTGGTGAAAATGCCTCCGCCCACGCGCATAAATAGGGCTAACAGAGCCGCGCCAAAACCGTAGCCGACTAAAACATCAGTTGCCAGTTTGGTGACGGCGGCATCTCCCTGGGAGATTTTGAGGAAGTAGCTCACAATATATATGGCAGATGCGCCGAGAAGACCCAAACCCACGACGAGCATGCCGTTGACCGTACCGGCTCCGAAGGAAACCTGGAGAGCGGCGTTGAGGCCGATTTGGGCGGCGTTGGCTGTCCGGGTATTGGCTTTGACCGCGATGAGCATGCCGAAATAGCCGATAAGGCCGCTAAAAACCGCGCCGAGTAAGAAGGTAGCGGCGATACCGGGACTTAAGAATAAATAGATAATGCCGGCTAAGACAGCGACAAAAATAGTAATTATTTTGAATTGGCTGGACAGATAGGCCATGGCGCCGGACTCGATGGCGGCGCCGATTTCGGCAATTTTGGCGGATCCTACCGGAGCGGCTAAAACTTTACGGGAAAGGTAAATGCCATAGGCCAGGGCACAGATGGCGGTTATTGGAGCGGCAGTAAGAGCAATAAGCTGAAGATTCATTTTGGGGGAATTATAAGACTAAATATCTAAATTTGCACTTTTGGCATGGGTCGTTATAAATTTCTTTCTGGGGGGGACGTCGTTGCCCATGAGCATGGTAAACACACGGTCGGCTTCGGCCGCGTCGGTTATTGTTAACTGCTTTAAGATACGGTTGGCTGGGTTCATGGTAGTGGACCAGAGTTCTTCGGCGTTCATTTCCCCCAACCCTTTGTAGCGCTGAATGGAAAATTTCTGGTTGGGAAATTTGGCCAAAATCTGGTCACGTTCCTCGTCGGAGTAGACATAGAAAGACTGCTTGGCAATGTCTATTTTGTACAGCGGCGGCATGGCTACGTAGAGATGGCCGTTTTTGACAATTTCCGGTAGATGGCGGTAGAAGAAAGTGGTGTAGAGACACAGGATGTGGGCGCCGTCAACATCCGCGTCTGCCATGAGAATAATACGATGATAGCGGAGTTTATCGTAGTTGGTCTGGTCCCCTATCCCCGCTCCAACGGCGATGATAAGATTTTTAAATTTGTCGGAGTCGATGATCTGGTCCAGGCGGGCCCGCTCGGTGTTGAGGACTTTGCCAAAAAGCGGAAGGATGGCCTGAAATCTGCGGTCACGGCCATTTTTGGCGCTGCCGCCGGCGGAGTCTCCTTCGACCACGAAAAGCTCGGTTTCTTCGGGGTTTCTGGACTGACAATCGGCGAGTTTGCCGGGGAGGGTCATGCCTTCCAGGGCGCCTTTTCTCAAGACTGCATCTTTGGCGGCACGGGCCGCTAAACGTGCTCTGGCTGCAAGCATGACTTTGGATAAAATGACTTTGGCGTCGGCCGGGTTTTCCTCAAAATAGGTATCCAGGGCGTCTTTGACGGTGGTATTGACGTAACCTTGGACTTCGGGGTTGTTGAGTTTGGCTTTGGTTTGGGATTCGAACTGAATAAGCTGGGTAGGGATTTTGACGTAGATGACGGCGGTTAAACCTTCGCGGATGTCGTCGCCTGTCAGCGAATCTTCCCCGTTTTTGAAGGCCCCGATTTTTTTGGCGTAGTCATTGATTGCTCGGGTTAAGGCCATGCGAAAGCCGGTAACGTGCGTGCCGCCATCGACCGTTTCCACCACGTTGACGAAAGACTGGACGATGTCAGAAAAGCCGTCGTTGTACTGTAGGGCGACTTCGATGTCGGTGTGATCCGCAGTTTTTTTGATATAGATGGGGTCGATAAGGGTTTTTTTGTCCCGGTTGGTGTGGGCAACCAGTGATTTGATGCCGCCTTCGAAGTAAAACTGCCGGGTTATGCCGGTGTTTTCATCGGTAAAGGAAAAGTGCAGGCCGGCGATTAAATAGGCGCGATTTCTTATGGAGTTGATGATGGTTTTGGGGTCGAATTGGATGTCGGTGAACATGGCGGGGTCGGGGTGGAAGTGGACGTAAGTGCCGGTTTGAGAAAGGTTGGGTGATTCGGGCTTGTCGGTAGTAGTCACCTTTGCCTGGGGAACACCTCGTTTGTGCTCCTGAAAGTAAACTTTGCCGTCGCGGCGGACTTCTACTCTCAAGTGGTCTGAGAGGGCGTTGACGACCGAGGCGCCGACGCCGTGGAGGCCGCCGGAAACTTTGTAGGCTTTTTCGTCAAACTTGCCTCCAGCGTGAAGAGTGGTGAGGGTGACTTGGAGGGCTGAGACTTTGGCTTTGGGGTGTAAGTCTACGGGAATGCCGCGACCGTTGTCTTGAACCGAGACTGAACCGTCTTGATGAAGGATGACCCAGATGCGTGAGGCCGCGCCGGCCAGGGCTTCATCTACAGAGTTATCGATGATTTCGGTAACTAAGTGGTGGAGGCCTTTTTGGTCAGTTGAACCGATATACATCCCCGGGCGTTTCCTGACCGGTTCCAGGCCCTCAAGGACTTGGATAGTTGAAGCGTCGTAATTTGTAGATTTGGCCATGCGCAAGGTATATTAACAAGAAGCCAGGGTACGTTCAACTTGACAAACTGAGGGCGAGGTGGTCGAGGGTGAGTTTGACGCTGCAGTTGGATTTTAAGTATTTGCGGGATTCGACAAGTAGGTGGTAGGTGGTAGGTGGTAGGTGGTAGGTTCCGGATTGGACTTGATCGTGAATGTAATACTCGAACTGGTCGAGAAATTCCAAGGCTTGTTCGCGAGTGAAGGATTGGGAGTCTAAAATGGCGAGGCGGCCCTCAACTTCTGAGGATAGAAGCTTTTCGATAAGGATGCGCCCCCCTTCGCTCTGATGAGCTTCGGGGGGGTCGTTGCGCTCGATAGTTGCGCAGCGAGATAGAACTGTAGGTAAAAGTAGGTCGGGGTGGGAAGTGACCAGATAGATTTGGGCGTTGCCGGGGGGTTCTTCCAAGGTTTTTAAGAGAGCATGCTGGGCCGGAAGGGTGAGTTTGTCGGCTGTGTGGATGACGACCGAGTTAACTTTGGTTTGAACAGGTTTTCTGGATAAAAAGACTTGGATTTTGCGGACATCCTCGATGCTAATTGAGTTTTCTGGGTGGATATGGAGGGTATCTGGCCCTTCGACAAGCTCAGGGTTGACTGAAGTTAAAAATGCGTGCATGTGTTGTATTATATATGTATGCCTGCCCAAGCTGATCCGATTCTGGCTGCGACTCCGGTGGAACCTGATGCGGGAGGGATAGTAGGGGTTTTGATAAAAGAAGGCAAAGTTACCTCGGAGCAGAGGGAGAAAGCCAAGCTGGCTTTTGTGGCCACTGGGGTACGGGAGCTGGACTATTTGGTACAGCAAAGGATGGTATCGCTTGACGATATAGTCGGAGCTAAGGCCAAGTTTTACAATGTGCCGCTGGTGAAACTGACCGAGAAGGCTATATCTCCGGTGGCTTTGGCCTATGTGGATAAGGCGACGGCCTCCCGGTTGCAATTGGTACCATTTGAATTTAATCCGGTGACGAGGGAGCTATCTGTGGCAATGGCGAATCCGGTAGACTTGGGAGCGATTGAGTTTTTGGAAAAGAAATTGGGGGTGAGAGTCAAGGTGTTTGCGGCAAACCCGGCGGAGGTGAGGGCGGCGGTTGAAACCCGGTATGTGCAAAACTTGTCTGGAGAAGTGACGGCGGCCTTGAAGGAAACGGGTGGAGGGGGAGAGGCGGAGGTAAAGACAATAAACATAAGAAGGGTAGGCGAGTTTATCAAGGAGGCGCCAATCGCCAAGATTGTGACGACTATCTTGGAATTTGCCGTTAAATCGAGGGCGAGCGATGTGCACATTGAGCCGTTGGAGGACAGAACGAGGGTCAGATATAGAATTGACGGTATTTTGCATGAAAAGCTGATATTGCCCAAAAAAATTCATGATGCGCTGATATCGAGAATAAAAATCCTTTCGGATATGAAGATTGATGAAAAACGGATGCCCCAGGACGGGAGATTTAACTTTCAGACCGATACTGATGAAGTTGATCTGAGAGTGTCCACTTTGCCTACGGTGCATGGGGAGAAAGTGGTGATGCGGCTTTTGAAAAAGACAGGGGGAGTGCCGACTTTGTCCGATTTGGGCCTAAGGGGCAGGGCACTTAAAAATGTGGAAGACACCATATTGCGGCCTCATGGAATCATTTTGGTAACTGGGCCGACGGGTTCTGGAAAAACGACGACACTGTACTCGATCTTGAGCAAGATTAACAGCATAAAGGTGAATATTGTGACATTGGAGGATCCGGTGGAGTATCAGCTGGTGGGTATAAACCAGGTGCAGGTAAATCCGGTGGCAGGGCTGACTTTTGCGTCGGGGCTGAGATCGTTTTTGCGGCAAGACCCAAACATCATAATGGTGGGGGAGGTGCGGGATCGGGAGACGGCGGATTTGGCGGTACAGGCGGCGCTAACCGGGCACTTGGTGCTGTCTACATTGCATACCAATTCGGCCTCCGGGGCACTGCCACGGATGCTGGATATGGAAGTGGAGCCGTATTTGATTACATCTACTGTGACCGCAATCGTGGGTCAGCGGGTGTGCCGGAGGGTGTGTAACGTATGCCGTAAGCCTTATGAAGCAGAACCCGAGGTGGTGGCTGAAATGAAAAAAGTCCTGGGCAAACTTTGGCTTTTAGACGCCGCTTCGAGTAAGCCACTGCAGCTTTTTAAAGGTGTTGGGTGCAGTGAATGCGGTAATACGGGGTATAGAGGAAGGATCGGTATTTTTGAGGTGTTGATTGTGTCGGAGAAAGTTGGCAGAATGGTTTTGGAGAGGTTGCCGGCCAATGAGGTGGAGAAGGCGGCAGTTACTGAAGGGATGATAACTATGAAGCAAGACGGGTTTTTGAAAGTTGTGGAGGGAATTACTTCAATTGAAGAGGTGTTGAGAGTGGCGGAGGAATAAATATGACTATTAATCAATTGCTGCAGTTTACTATCTCAAAGCGGGCATCGGACTTGCATTTGGTGGTGGGGATGCCTCCGATTGTGAGAATCGACGGAGTGCTGTTCTCGGTACCTGGGGAGAATGTGCTGACGAACGACGATGTGGGTAAAATGGTGGGCTGGGTTTTGAATTCGCCCCAGAAACAGTTGTTTGAGACTAACAAGGAGCTGGATTTATCTTTTCAGCTTGAGGGCCATGCCAGGTTTAGGGTGAACGCATATCATCAAAGGGGCGGTCCGGCGGCCAGTTTTCGACTGATCCCAATGACAATTCCGGGTATGGAGGAGTTGGGTTTGCCCAAGATGATGAAAGATTTGACGAGGCTAAAGCAGGGTTTTATTTTGGTGACGGGTCCGACAGGGCAGGGAAAGTCGACTACGTTGGCGGCAGTTTTGGAGGAAATCAATAAGACCAGGCCGGTGCACATTGTGACTATCGAAGACCCAATTGAGTACGTGTACTCGGCAGGGAAGGCGGTGGTATCGCAGAGGGAGGTGCATGCGGATACTTTGTCTTGGGCGATGGCATTAAAGTCGATCTTGAGGGAAGATCCCGACGTGGTGCTCATTGGTGAGATGCGGGATTTGGAGACGATTTCTTCGGCCTTAACAATTGCTGAGACGGGGCACTTGGTGTTTGCAACTTTGCACACCAACTCGGCTGCCCAGACGGTGGATCGGATTGTGGATGTGTTTCCGGAAAATCAGCAGCCGCAAATTAAGCTGCAGCTTTCGGCGAATCTGGAAGCGGTATTTTCCCAAAGGCTGATACCGAAAGTGGGGGGAGGAAGGCAGCTAGCTTCTGAGATAATGCTGGGGACCGGAGCGGTGAAAGCGGCTATTCGCGAGGGTAGGACGCATATGCTGGACAATATCATCATGACCTCGGCTGAGTATGGGATGGTAACCTTGGACTCGGCTTTGGCTGATTTGGTGAGACAGGGGGTGATCGCAAAAGAGGTAGCTATGCAATACTCGATAAGGCCAGATGACTTTGCCAGGAATCTGGAAAGGAGTGGGAGAAAATGAAGTTTAAGTATTCCGCCCGAGCGGAAAATGGGGTGTTGATTAAGGGGGAGATTGAGGCTGGGAGTGATAGTATCGCGGCGGACTTGCTTAAACAGAAGCGGTTGATACCGATAGGTATTAATAAGAGGAGCGAACTGCTGGACTTAAGCTATTGGAGTATGAAAGTGGGGAGGGTTAGCTCTCAGGATGTAACGGCTTTTACGCGGCAGCTGGCGACGATGATTACAGCTGGTTTGCCGATTACCGATGCCCTAAATTTGTTGAAGATTCAGTCCGGTAGAAATATGTCGGTGGTGGTCGCTGGGATATTGTCCGACGTGCAGGGAGGGGTTTCGCTTTCTGAATCGCTGTCAAAGTTCCCGAGGGTTTTTTCGCGAGTGTATGTAGCCCTGATTAAAGCTGGCGAGTCTGCCGGGGTAGTGGAGACGGTTTTGATGCGACTGGCGGACAATTTGGAGAAACAGAGGGAGTTTAGGGGAAAGGTAGTGGGGGCGATGATTTATCCGGCTATAGTGGTAGTGGGAATGATTGTCGTGACGGTGATGACTGTGCTTTTGGTAGTGCCTAAGCTGACTTCGCTGTATGCGGATTTTAACGCGGATTTGCCGATTCCCACCAAGATATTGATAGCCATTTCTCAATTTTCTGTGAGTTACTGGTGGCTGATCTTGTTCGGATTATTTGGCTTGGTGATCGGGGTGGGACGGTACTTAAAAACGGCCGGGGGAAGGGAGAAGTATGATAGCCTAATTTATAAGATTCCGGTGTGGGGGACTCTGGTGCGGGAGGTAATGCTAGTTGAGTTGACGAGGACGCTGGCTCTTTTGGTCGGCGCGGGAGTATCGGTGGTGGATGCTCTGGACATAGTGGCTGACGCGGTGGGAAACGTAGTGGTGGAAAAGGACGTGAAGAAGATTTCCCGGCAGGTGGAGAAAGGATTTCCGGTGTCCATCAGCTTTTCTGAGTCACAGTCGTTTCCACTGATCGTGGGCCAGATGATGGCAGTGGGGGAAGAGACGGGGAAGATGGATGATGTCTTGATGCGGGTGTCGCATTATTTTGAAATGGAGTCGGAACAAAAGGTGAAAGCCTTGACAACTGCGATTGAGCCTCTAATAATAATGGTACTGGCAGGGGGAGTCGGTTTTTTGATGTACGCTGTTATTATGCCTATTTACACTATCACTAATAAAATTTGAAAGGAGGTGAAACCAAGAATAAAAGTATGCTAAAGACATTGAAAAAAGGTTTCACCCTTAAGCACTCCGTTAATAAGGGCTTCACCCTTATTGAACTTCTGGTAACGATTGGTGTGCTGGCGGTGGTAGCGGCCGGGGTGTTGGCGGCTATTGACCCGGTAGACAAATTGAGAGCGGGAACTGACGGGAGAGCACAGGCGAACATCGGTCAGGTAGCGACCGGGTTAAACACTTACGCGGCTGTGTATACGTATTTTCCCAGCGGCACGGTTTGCGGTGCGGATAACATTTGTTCCACTTGGGCGGAGTTGACTACGCCGCTGCAAACTGAGTTGGGTCCTATGCCTCAACCAGCGACCGGTTACACTTATGGAACTTTGGGAACAGCGACAGGAGATGCGGTGATTGTTTACAGCCGGTTGTTGTCCAAAAAATACGAAGGGACGACAACTTCTAGGTGCAATAGTACAGCGGCGACGGCAGATACTGCGTGGTGGATGTGGTACAAGACGGTAACAGGAGGTACCGGACCGGCTTGCGGGACGTGTACGGCAGATGCGGCGACGGTTCCGACCACGGCTAGTACTTGTACGTTTTAGGGTGTGAGAGTGAAGGCGGGTATTTTTGTCGGGGTGTTTTTTCTGACGGTGTTTTTTTTGGGGGTGAGGTGGCGGGCTTTTGGTTTAATGGACGATATTATGTGGGCCGATCAAACTGAATATATTCAAAAAAATGATGCCCGCCAGTATGACGCCAGGAATGCTTATGGCCACCCAGGGACAACGATCACAACTGGAACTTTTGTGGTTTCCCGATTGACGAAACTGCCCTACAGGAGCTCGTTGTATGTGTTTCTGACGGTTTTTTGCGGGATTTTGATAGCAGTTGCCGCCACCATATGTTATGGCTTGGCCCCCGGGGATGTGTGGTGGTTGACTACCGGTTTTGTAC
Source organism: Candidatus Amesbacteria bacterium RIFCSPLOWO2_01_FULL_49_25 (assembly GCA_001773725.1). Lineage (GTDB taxonomy): Bacteria > Patescibacteriota > Microgenomatia > CAZETR01 > Amesbacteraceae > 01-FULL-48-32b. Next base: position 3,631 of record MEXP01000006.1, on the reverse strand, counting down.
TTTCACTCGATAAAGCTTATGAATACGCTACTCCCCCATCGGTTGCGGCGGCGCTTTTGGTAGTTTTGGTGGTTTTATTGACACTTGTTGTTTTAAAGCGGGGTGAGTCGGGGAGGCTTGGGTCCTTATTTTTTTGGGGGGTAGGCTGGGGGACGCTTCTGGCCACTCGTTTTGATATTGGTGCGGCAACGGGTGTGTTTTTTTTGCCGCTGGTGTTGTGGCAGACCGGATGGAGAAAAACGTTATCAGTTGTTGCTGTGGCGATCTTTTTATTTTTGCTCGCCGATCCGTTTATGTGGTCGAATCCAATTGGGCATGTGAGAGACTTGATTGGGAAAGCGGGATACCACTACTTGGAGTATCCGGCGAGACGTCTGTCCTGGGTCGAAGTATCAACCTTTTCATCCCAAGCATTTGTGAGCATGGTTTTTGCCGGGCTGTTTGTTGTATTGGGTAAACGCTTAGCAAAGCCGTTCCCGAGTAAATTTTTAGTTTGTCTCTTGATTTTTACCGTTGGTTTGTATGCTGTATTTCTGACGGCTAATTATCAGGCTGCGAGGTACTTTTTGCCGTTGACTCTTACTTGGCAGGTATTGCTGCCAGCTTTTTTGTTCTCTTTGATTTCTAAGCCACGAATAAAAATTTATGCAGCAGGGTTGTTTATTGGTATATCTATTATGACGTATGGGGTGTATTTTTGGAGATGGAGGGGGCTTTTGTCATGATGGCGCAATTACTCTGGTTTGTGATCGGGGCGGCGGCGGGGAGTACGGCGAATGCGGTGATTGACCGGCTGCCGCGGCATGAATCGTGGTTTAGGGGGAGATCGCATTGTGATAAATGCGGGCATGTTTTGGGGTTATTGGATCTGATTCCCCTACTCTCTTATCTGGTATTGGGAGGAAAGTGCAGGTATTGTCGTAAAAAAATTGCGAACAGGAATTTTGGGGTCGAGTTGCTGTTGGGACTGTCATTTATGGTCATTGGTGGCCATTTATTGTCGTTGATTGTTTGGGTGACGGTGGTGATTGCGGTCATGGATTGGGAGACGCGGTTGGTGAGCGAGTTTTTGGTTTTGGTGTGGGGAATACTGGTAATCGCTGACAAATTTCTAATTTCTAATTATCTAGTTGACCTAAATAGTCTGTTGGGGTTGGCTGTGGGGGTGGGGGTGATCGGGGGGTTGTGGGCCCTGTCTCGCGGCCGGGCGATGGGGTTTGGGGATGTGGAAATTGCGGCAGTAATGGGATGGTGGCTGGGGTGGCCCAAGATAGGTGTCGCTTTGTGGGCGGCTTTTGTAGCTGGAGCGATAATGGGAGTTATTAAGTTAATTAAGAGATTAAGTAGATTGAAGAGTGAGATTGCGTTTGGGCCGTTTTTGATTTTGGGGACTTGGGCGGCTTATTTGTGGGGGAGTATGATATGGAAATGGGTTTTTCGATTTTAGACTGGGAGAAGTCTGACTTATCTTTTGTGTGTGGGGTGGTGCTAGTTGTTGCGGTGGTATCGATGTTTCAGTTGAGAATTTCGGCAATGAAGACGAGGGATGCGCAGAGAAAGTCTGACATAAGTCTGGTAGCTCGGGCACTGAAGGGGTATTACGGGGATCACAAAACCTACCCGGCAAGCGATATGGGAAGAATAGTGGCTTGCGGTGAGTATAAGAACGAGGTTTGCGAATGGGGAGAGGACAAAATTGCAGATGCGGACGAAGTGGTGTATCTTGGCCGCATGCCGCAGGACCCATTTGCCGCGAGAAAGTGGTATTACAGGTATGAATCCGGAGAAAATAGTTTCAGGGTGTATGTGGCGCTGGAGTATCAGGGAGACCGGGAGCGGAGAAGGGATTTGACAGTGGAGTGTGGTCCGCGTGTACAATGTAATTGGTATGTTGAGTAGGGCGGGATTTACCTTGGTAGAGTTGATGGTTTCTGTGGGAATACTGGCTATTTTGTCTGCGGGGGTGTTGGCGCTTATTGGACAGGGTCCACGGCAGTATAGCCGGGATGTAAGAAGGCAAACGGATTTGGAGCAGATAAGATCGGCGATTGAATTGTATCGGAGCGACAATACGAGTTATCCGCCGTGTTCCCCGGCGGCAACCGGATGTCAGATAAATACCACTAACGTCCCGGCGCTGACGAGCAGTTATATATTGGCGATACCTACTGATCCTTACGGAACCGCAGGCAGGATGTATATGTACCGGCCGTTTGACTCGGCGAGCGGGACGTGCAGTGGGACGACGGCCGACCCATGTGTGACGTATTCATTATGTGCGGCGCTGGAGAGAACTACGACGGCAGTAGTGGGAAGTCCGGCGTGTGCTGCAGCCGGCTGTGGGGCAACATGTAGTTATCGGGTGGTAAATCCATGAGAAGAGCGTTTACTCTTATTGAGCTGTTGGTGTCGATGGGGGTGATGCTATCGGTTCTGAGCATAATGGCCTTTGGACTGAGAGATGCGTATAGGCGGCAGAATTTGTATGGAAGCGCGGAGAGGGTGAGGCAGGCGTTTTTGCGGGCGAAAACAAATGTCCAAAGCGGGAGAAAGGATTGTCAATTGTGCGGGGCTAATCCAGCGACGACTCCGCCATACGCTTGCGGAAGCGGAGATGTGTCTCTTTCCGGCTGGCTGGTTGAATTGGGTGCGAACGAGATAATTACCGAGGGTATTTGTGGAGGTTCGGTGTTTGAGTCACGGACGGAAAGGCTGCCGGCGGGAATTTTATTATATTATTCTCCGGTAAATGCGGTGCTGTTTAAACCTCTGGGGAGCGGGACTGATCTGGAAAGCGGTCTGGCCGTGGCGATTGGAGGGAGCGGGCTGGATATTTACCGGGGTTTTACGGTAACCAGTGATGGTGAGGTATCCGATTTGGCCGATGTGACGCCGGTGCCGACACCGACTGCGGGGTCGGCGACTCCGACTCCGACCCGGACCCCGACGCCGACACCAGGCGGAGCAACTTCGACTCCGACGAGGACGCCCACTCCGACTGTTGTCAGCAATATGGTTGCGTCGCAAATAACCGTGTCTTCTGATGATGCCGAGCAGACAGAGAGCAGTGGGGTAGTTGATCTGGGCAGCTCGGACTTGGAGTTTGACCAGGATGGGGCGGCTCCCCAAATGATTGGGTTGAGATTTAACAATATGACAGTGCCGTTAAACGCGACCATTACCGGAGCCTATGTTGAGTTTACTGTGGACGAGCTGTGGGGGGTGCCAACCTCGGTGTCTTTCTTTGGTGAAGTGTCAGATAATCCGACGACGTTTACGACTGCCGCTTACAATATCTCTTCCAGGCCGCGGACCACAGCTCGAGTGGATTGGAATAATATTCCAGCCTGGGACAGTACGACCGGAACAGCCATTGGAGACAAGAAACAAAGTCCGGACATCTCCCCTATTATTCAGGAACTGGTAAATCGCCCCGGATGGGTGTCTGGCAACTCGATGGTACTGATAATTGATGGTCCGAATGCCGGGGGACGGCGGACAACCGATGTGAGTGGGGTCACTGGACCCAGATTGGTGGTGACGTATGCGCTCGAGGTGCCGGCGACACCTACGCCAACAATTACTCCGACTCCGACTCCGTATTGTACGATCGGGGCGGTGACGACGCCTT
>MEXP01000005.1 GCA_001773725.1 Candidatus Amesbacteria bacterium RIFCSPLOWO2_01_FULL_49_25 | reverse complement strand
AGTAGGGTCCATTAAGGTAAAAGCTCTATCGTGGTCTCTCCATACAATTTCTCCGTCTTGATTTGTCACAATAACGCCAAAAGGCTTATTACCCTCTGAAACGGCCTTTTCCGCCTCGTCCATTGCCATTCGCATGTAATCTTCAGCATTCATAGTTGATGTGTATAAAAATTCTTGCGGGAGTGACGGTTTTTATATTGAACCGCTTGTAGCTTCAATTAACGACATATTTTCTTCAATTAGGCGCTTAATGCTGGCTTTCCCTGATTATACTGGACAACCAGCCCTTGTAGTATAACGTTGCGGCGACTGGTTAACTTTGTAAGCAACTTTTACCAGTCACACTCAATCATACTTCACAGCACCAATTTACGGAACTGGGACCGGCCACAGCTTGAAATCCGGAGCTAGTTGAAAAGCTGGTAAAATCGGAACATGTCAGGAAACAAATTCCAAAATAAAAAACTTGATAAGGTCATGAGCTCATTGGCAAAAGGGGCAACCCATATAGTTTCGAGTCCGGAAACGATAGAAAAGCTAAAAGCAATGGGCTTGCCAATCGAGGAGAGGTTTATAAGCTATGAGGAGTATTTCGAGAAACTAATTGCTCGTAAAAGAAAAAATGCAATAGTTCTATTAAAGCAACTCCCACTTCTCGATAAGTCTATTGCCAATGGAGTAATATCCGCTATTTATGAAGAAATTAGGTCGAGCTTTGCCCTTGAGATATTAACCTCGACAATCTTTAACTCCATCCTCTTACTGGAGTTCGCTATGAGAACTCGCCTGTACGACGAAAGATTAAAGTCCGATCCCAAAGCAAAGTGGGAAGAAACTGAAAAGTTGAACATGGAGCAACTGGTAAGGAGGTTAAGACATTTAGAAATAATCGACGAGCAAGACAAAAGGGCATTGAACGACTTTAACGAAAAGTTTAGAAATCCATATTTGCATATAAATATCCACAAGATGGTACAGGGTATTTATGCCGACAATTTAAACAAAGTAGACATAAGCACCAGTGAGGTAGTCAGAGAAAACGCAGTAAACGTTTCCCAGCACCGACATTTATGGTTTATGGCAAAAAACTTTTACGATAAGACGTATGTGATAAGTGTTCTGAATTTTTGCATCACCTGGACGAATACTCTGCTTAAAACGAAATTAGGAGTCAGTTGAAAAGCTGGTAAAATCGAGGTCATGGCAGATGAACTCCTCGACCTGGTTAACGACAAAGATGAAGTGGTTGGTACAGTGCTCAAAAGTCGAGCTCATCAAGATCCCAAACTAATCCACCGGGAGATTGCCATCGCCGTGTTCAACAATAAAGGAGAGGTGTTGCTCCAACAAAGAAGCATGAACAAAGCTAACGACCCGGGTAAGTGGACGATCACAGCCGCAGGACACGTGGGAGCAGGCGAGAATCCCAAAGGGTCAGCAAAAAGAGAAGTCAAAGAGGAGTTGGGGATAGGCGTCGAACCTATTTATGTCGAAAAGGAGTTTTCAACCCACAAAGACAAAGATGCTCGGTTCTTTTGGATATATTACGCAACAATGGAAGGCGATCCACGCCTGGTATTAGACAAAGAGGAAGTGATGGACGCTAAATGGGTGAGCGTAAAAAAGCTGGCCGAGTTCTCAAAGCACAATTATTTCCCATTAGACAGCGGCTCCTATAAATTTATATCCAAAATAGCCAAAACCCTAAAACTAATTTAGAATTACAATCATGAATTGGCAAATACTGGTGGCCGTAAGCGTAATCACGTATTCGGTATCGGTACTTCTGCAACGAATTCTCCTTAAAGACGAAAAGATCGACTCTGTCGCTTTTTCGATTGTGTTTCAGTTACTTACCGGCGTTCTGATACTCGGATACGCACTAATGAGAGGCTTTTCCTCGCCAAATCTACTTCCGCTGTTACCAAACCTAGCACTGATGACATTTCTTTATGGTGCAGGCAATGTTTTTATTTTCAAGGCCCTAAAAGCCATTGAGGCATCGGAATTTACAATTATTTTTGCCACCCGCACTGTATGGATAATCCTGGCCGCAGTGCTCTTTTTAAGTGAGCAATTTTCACTCGTACAGCTTCTCGGAACCGGCCTCATTTTGTCCAGTGTCGTGTTGGTCTCATGGCAGAAAGGACTCAAGTTGAGCCGGGGAGTCCTCTTGTCGTTGGCCGCAGCAGCCTGTTTCGGACTTGCCTTTGCAAATGACGCCTTTATCATCCGAAACTTTGACGTCCCGTCATACCTGGGAATAGCCTTCATCGTTCCCGCACTGGCTGTTTGGATGGTATTTCCGAAATCCAGTTCCAAAATGCTACCCATGCTAAAGAAATCCTTTCTTAAAAAGCTGGGGGTACTAAGTGTTTTGTATGCTACGTCAGCAATTACTATATTTCTGGCTTACCAAATAGGTAGAAACGCAGCCCAAATAGCCCCTCTCAACCAAACCTCAACGGTTTTAACAGTCCTCCTGGCCATAATATTCCTGGGCGAGAAATCACAGCTGACCCGAAAGTTAATAGGCGCGGTCCTAAGCTTTATCGGCATTATTCTGGTTGGATAGTCATGAAGCTTAAAAAAGTAGCCTCGTCGGAACTTACTCCCACCACCCCCTTTGACTTTGACTCTACCTTTCACAAACCTGACCACTTCACGACCGGCGACAACTACTGGGAACCTGGGACTCGCTGGCAGACCTGGTTCTGGCAGGGTATCCCGTTGGGGCTAAAACTGGCCAACGCCTGGACACGCGTAAAGCCCAAAATCAACATCGATGTTTGGTCACCCAGGCCGTTAACCCGCGAATTTACTGACTCGCTGACAGCCGAAATCCGATATCGCTATAACCTGGATCTGGACTTGACCGATTTTTACCGGAAATTCAAAGCCGACAAAATCTTGGGGCCGGTTATTCGCAAATGGCAGGGGATGCGCCCAGGCCATCCCAGCTCGCTTTATGAGTACCTGATTATCGGCATAGTCCTCCAAAACGCCACCGTCCGCCGCTCTATCCAAATGTTCAAGAGCCTTTTGGAAAAGTACGGCACACCTCTCGAGTTCGACGGCCGTAAACTTTGGTGTTTTTGGAGTCCTGGTCGGCTGTCTACTGTCATCGAACAGGAGTTGCGGGATCTCAAGGTTGGTTACCGGGCCAAATCCATTAAAAAGATTGATGAATACTTCACCGCCGGAGCAATGGACGAGATGGCTCTGCGCCAAAAAGATCGGGAAACTCAAATGACAGAGCTATTAAAACTTTATGGTGTCGGTCCTGCCACAGTCTGGTATCTGCTATTCGACGTTTTCCACCATTGGGACTTCTTCAACCACGTTTCACCCTGGGAGCAGAAAATCTACTCCAAAGTGTTTTTCGACCAGGATCCGGAAAAACCAGTTCCGGTTAAAAAACTCCTCAAACATTTCGCCAAATTCGGCGCCTACAAACAACTGGCCGTTCACTACATCTGGGAAGATCTCTGGTGGAAGCGTAAAAATGAGCACATCCCCTGGCTGGAAAAGCTCATCAAGGTGTAGGTTGCTATCTTAAAAATTTGCGGGGCCGACGGGATTCGAACCCGCGACCTTCTCCTTGACAGGGAGACGCGCTAACCGGACTGCGCTACGACCCCACGCAGACATTTTACTCTAGATTCAGAATTTTTTCTCTAATCTTCCCGACTGAATAATTCTCACAATAAAGCTCCTATCTTTCAAAGACTTAAGCCATTTTTCTGCTCTTCTTGCTTCATGAAGAGTCTCGTAAATCTGCGAAAACACAATTTTGTATGGACCAGTCTCTCTTGTGTATTTTGATTTATTTCCAAAATGCTCCTTCAATCTCCTCTCTAAATCACTAGTGCTTCCGATGTAAAACCTTCCATTTTTCAAACTTTTTAACACGTATAAACAAGGATGCATAAGAACCCGCGACCTGTCCGGTGTTACACCGGACCGCGCTAACCGGACTGCGCTACGGCCCCAACCTTGACTGATTTTACTATACCTCCCGCTCTGCTAGAATCACAACCATAGTCACCTCGCGTAACATGACCAATTTGCAGATCGCCAAACTGCTTCGCGCCGTAGCGGCGGCACTAGAACTCTCCCCGGGGGACAATCGTTTCAGAAAAATCGCCTACGAGCGAGCCGCCGACGCCATCGAGCACTCATCTTCTGAGGTCAAAGACCTCTGGGACGACAAAGAATTAGCGAGCCTGCCGGGAGTAGGGGAGTCCATAGCCTCACATTTGGACGAGTTATTTCGCACCGGGAAAGTCCGTCATTTCGACAGTATCCTCAAAAAATTTCCTCCCGCATTGTTCGAACTGCTCGAAGTTCCCGGAATTGGCCCGAAAAACGCCCTAAAGCTGTGTAAGGTCCTAGGGATCACCTCAGCCCATTCTGCCATCTCCAAGCTGGAAAAAGCCGCCAAAAGAGGCCAAATCGCCCAAATTGAAGGCTTTGGAGAGAACTCCCAGGCAAAAATCCTCCAAGGCATAACAGAGTACCAAGGACGTTCACAGCGGCTTTTGCTAACCACGGCCCAGACGATTGCCGATTCTCTCAAAGACTGGATGCTCAAACTCCCCCAGGTTAAACAGGCCGATACGTTGGGGAGCTTGCGCCGCCAGGCTTCGACAGTGGGCGATGTAGATATTTCCGTGGCTTCAAACCACCCCCGGGAAGTCATTGCCCACTTCACCCAATACCCCCAAAAATCACGCATATTAGAAGCAGGGGAACACACCGCTAGCCTAATTCTGCCCAATGATATCCAAGTCGACCTCATGGTCCAACCGCCCCAGTCCTACGGCAGTCTCCTCCAGCATTTCACCGGATCCAAACACCACAATATCCTCCTGCGTGAATTTGCCCTCAAAAAAGGCCTGTCACTCTCCGAGTACGGAATCAAAGTCAAAGACAAATTAAAGCAATTTGATTCCGAAGAGAAGTTTTATAACTTTCTTGGCCTCGATTGGATTCCTCCCGAGCTCCGCGAGGGTGAAAACGAAATCCAAACTGCTCTTGCCCACGGAGTTCCCAAACTAGTTGAGCTCAAAGATATCAAAGGCGATTTGCAGATTCACAGCAGTATCGACGTTGAGCCCAGCCACGACCTGGGTGTTTCCTCCCCCTCCCAGCTATCAGCTGTCAGCTCCGAGCTCGGTTATGAGTATATTGGCCTCACCGAACACAATCCCGCCGTCTCCGGTCATACCCCAAAGCAAATTATGGAGATAATAAAAAGGAAAACCGATATCATTCGTAATTTTCACAGTGATATTCACATATTCAATGGCTTGGAGATAGATATCCAGCCTGATGGCCGGCGCGCATTGCCCGATACCGCTTTGGACATGCTCGATTACGCTTGCGTCTCGATTCATAGTAGTTTTCGCCTTGATCGCAAAAGCATGACCGATCGGGTTCTGGCGGCTCTGGATCATCCCAAGATCAAGTTTTTTGCCCACCCCACCGCCAGGTTATTAAATGAACGGGAAGGTGTCGAGTTGGATTGGGACCGGATATTCGACTATTGTCTCAGGAATAATAAGTGGCTGGAAATTGACGGCTGGCCCAATCGCTTGGATTTGCCGGATGTCGTTGCTCGCGAAGCTGTGAAAGCCGGAGTGAAAATAGTCATTGACACCGATAGTCACGCGGCAGATCAACTTACTTACATGCGATATGGAGTCTCAGTCGCCCGTCGTGCTTGGTGCACCAAAAATGATATAGTCAATACGTTATCTTTGACAGATATGCGAAAATTAATGCAGGGAGGTGATTGATTTGCCATTTATCACAATACTTATTATTCTCGCTGTAGTCGTGGCCCTTTTTGTAATCGGTATCTACAACGATCTTATTTCTCTCAAAAACCGGATCAAGGCTTCCATCCAGGAAATAGGCAACCAGCTCAAACGCCAGACGGAACTAATCCCAAATCTCGATCAGTCGGCCAAAGCCTATCTCAAGCACGAGAAAGACATCCTAAAAATGCTTTCCGATGCCCGCAAGCTGGTTTCAGAAGGTAAAGACGCTTCGCAAAAAGTGTCTGAGCTTCTTCCCAAGCTGCAGGTAATCGTCGAGAGCAACCCCCAAATGAAAGGGGCGGACGTTATCGGTAAGCTCATGGATGAACTTCGGGATACTTCCGACAAAGTTATGTATTCTAGAAGGACTTTGATCGACCTCACCGCCGATTACAACATCCGTCTTGCCGCCTTCCCCAGCAATTTGGTCGCCAGCGCTTTCGGGTTCCAATCCGAAAAAGGGCTGGAAACACCCATGTCTGGTGCCCATCTAAGTGTTTCCGAATCAGAAACCAAGTCTCCCAAAATTTCATTGTAGCCCATGCTCAACGTCTACGAGTCGGTATCGGACAACAAGCGCAAAAGCGCTTACGTCATCGTGGGTTTTGTTCTGTTCGTAATTTTAGCTTCATACTTCATCGCCCAAGGATTAGGCGCCTACTATGGATATTCTTCAAACGGCCTCGAGCTTACTGGGATCGCTTTGATTATTTCCGGAGTCATGAGCTTTGCTTCATATTATTGGAGCGACCGGATAATCCTGGGCCTCTCCGGGGCTAGACCGGCAGACAGAAAACGGGACTTCAATTTCTTCACAGTTACTCAAAATCTTAGTCTGGCTGCCGGCTTGCCCATGCCCAGGCTTTACGTGATAGACGATACCGCCATGAATGCCTTCGCCACCGGTCGGGACCCCCAGCACGCAGTAGTTTGCTCCACTTCCGGTTTGCTCGCCAGGCTCGATAGAACAGAATTGGAGGGGGTAATTGGTCACGAACTCTCGCACATCGCCAATTACGACATCCGCCTCATGTCCATCGTGACGGTATTAGTTGGTATCTTGACACTTCTGGGTGACTGGCTTCTGCGTGCCAGCTGGTATGGAGGAGGGCGCCGTAATCGGGAGGACAAAGGATCCGGCGCCATATTTCTACTTTTGGGCTTGGCCTTCGCCCTTCTCTCACCCATTATCGCCCAGCTTATTCAATTGGCCATCTCCCGTCGGCGGGAATTTTTCGCCGACGCCTCTTCGGTAAAACTTACCCGCCAGCCCTCCGGCCTCATCTCAGCCTTGAAAAAATTGGGCTCAGATCATGATCCGCTTGAAGCCGCCAATAAGGCGACAGCACACCTCTACATTGTCAACCCTCTAAAAAACCGCCATGATGCCATAGGTTGGTTTTCTTCCCTCTTCAACACCCACCCACCTTTGGCTGAAAGAATAAAAGTTCTTGAGCAAATGATGTAATTATGTACTCGCATGAAAAAGAATTTTATTGATGAATACCAATTTTCCCCATATTAATAATAGACCCATAGTAAAGTGAAAATATCTGTTCACTCACAAGCCCTATAGTAATCGGATGTCAATGGATCCCAACAAACTAACCGTCAAAGCCCAAGAAACTTTAGTCTATGCCGCCGAAGTTGCCCGACGCAATAATAATACGGAAATCTCTGCCGCCCATCTACTTCTAGGTCTTCTTGCCGATTTCGATAGCATCGTCGTTCGAGTTTTACAGGCTCAAGGGGTCAAAATTAGTGAAATTACTGAAGCGATTGAGCAGTTTATCCAAAAATTGACCCAATCTCAGGTTTCCGGGGATCTCCAACCCAGTTCAGAACTCCAAAATGTCCTTAAGACCGCCCTTTCTCAGACCAAATCCCTCGGCGATGAGTATATTAGCCGGGAACATCTGCTTTTAGCACTTCTATTGACAGACTGCCAGATTTCTTTTATCCTAAATCGGTTCCAATTACAGGCCCAAAAAGTCAAACAATCAATTATGGATCAAAGAGGTTCTCAAAAAGCAGATTCCATCAACCCGGAGTCCAAATATGACGCCCTTGGTAAATATACTCAAAACCTTACGGAGTTAGCCCAAGCGGGGAAGCTCGACCCTGTCATTGGGCGGGACGAAGAGATTCGCCGGGTAATGCAAATCCTTTCTCGCCGCACCAAAAATAACCCAGTCCTCATTGGCGACCCTGGCGTGGGTAAAACCGCCATTGTGGAGGGCCTCGCTCAGAGGATAATTACCGGGGACGTCCCGGAAACGCTCAAGGAAAAAAAACTCCTTTCGCTGGACATTGCCTCTATCTTGGCGGGCAGTAAGTTTAGGGGAGAATTTGAAGAACGGCTCAAAGCTGTAATCAAAGAAGTAGAAGAAGGTGCCGGTCAGTTTATACTTTTCATGGACGAGCTCCATCTGTTGGTTGGGGCCGGTAGTGCGCAGGGTTCAGTCGACGCGGCCAACATCCTCAAACCCGCACTGGCCAGAGGCCTTCTGCACGCCATAGGCGCGACGACCGTCAAAGAGTACCGCCAGTACATCGAGCAGGACACCGCCCTTGAGCGCCGCTTTCAGCCGGTAGTCGTCGATCAGCCCAGCCCCGAAAGCAGCGTCGCGATTCTTCGCGGCCTGAAGGAGCGCTATGAACTGCATCACGGCGTCCGCATTACCGACGATGCGCTCGTCTCTGCCGTCACTTTGTCTCAAAGATACATCCCCGACCGCTTCCTTCCCGACAAAGCCATCGATCTTATGGACGAGGCTACCAGCGGCCTGCGCATGGATATCGACTCTCAGCCAGCCCAGCTGGACACCCTAAAACGCCGCTCCACCCAAATAGAGATCGAATTGGCCGCACTCAAGCGGGAGAAGACAGATACCGCCAAAGCCAGAGCCGAAACTCTCAAAAAAGACCTGGCCAATCTCAAAGAACAAATCTCCGACCAGGAATCTGCTTGGAAGGCGCAAAAAGACATAATTAAATCCATCCAAGCGCTGCGTGAAGAGCGAGACAGGCTGCGCCTCGAGCTTGACCAGGCAGAAAGAAATATCCAGCTCGAATCTGCCGCCAAGATCAAATATGGCCAACTTCCCCAAATTGAGGCCAAGCTCAAAGAATCTGAGGCCAAATGGCAGTCTATCCCCATTTCAGATCGCATACTGCGCGAGGAAGTCACGGAAGAAGATATCGCCCGGGTCGTTTCCCGCTGGACCGGCATTCCCGTTTCTCGGCTCATTTCAACCGAAAAGGACAAATTATCCCATCTCGAAACGGATTTAGAAAAGCACGTCGTCGGTCAAAAGGAAGCCATCACAGAAGTCGCCAACGCCGTCCGCCGCTCCAGAGCCGGAATTTCTGAGGAAAATCGGCCCATCGCCTCCTTCATTTTTATGGGGCCGACTGGCGTGGGCAAGACCGAATTGGCCAGATCACTAGCGGAAGTCTTGTTCAACGACGTCAATACCCTCATTCGTATAGACCTCTCGGAGTTTCAAGAATCTCATTCAATTTCGCGGCTTATCGGCTCACCTCCGGGTTACGTCGGCTACGATGAAGGGGGTCAACTCACCGAAGCGGTTCGCCGAAAGCCATATTCAGTCATTCTTCTCGACGAATTGGAAAAGGCTCATCCCGACATTTTCAACTTGCTCCTTCAAGTTTTGGACGCCGGTCGTTTAACCGACGGTAAAGGTCATACCGTCAACTTCAAAAACACCATCATTATTATGACCTCCAACTTAGGATCGGACCTCATATCCGCCGGTGGCACCAATTTACCCGCCCAGCTTCGAGACCTAGTTCGCAAGACTTTCAAACCCGAATTTATCAACCGGGTTGATCAAATTATCGTCTTCGATCCCTTAACCCCAAACCAAATTGAGCGCATCGTCGATTTACAGCTAAATGAGGTCCAAAAGAGGCTGGACAAGCAAAACATCAAATTAGACGCCTCGACAAGCGCCAAAAAGCTATTAGCCAAGTTGGGTTACGATCCCAATTACGGCGCCCGGCCTCTCAAACGAGCTATCCAAGATCACATTCTGGATGAATTGGCTCTCAGACTCATCGAAGGCAAAATCAAATCCGGTTCCACCATCCGCATCGACGCTGCCCATGACAAAATCGTGCTAAACTAACCTTCATGGACGTAGCCCATGTGGCCAAATTGGCCAACTTGACACTCAAAAAGGGCGAAGAGAAAAAATTTCAGGAGCAGTTTGAAGAGACACTCAAGACCGTAAATGTTATCAACGAACTGGATACCTCAGGAGTCAAGCCTACTTGCCAAGTCACTGGGCTAGTCAATATCACCCGTGAGGATGTGATCGATCAATCCCGATTATTGCCTCCGCCATCCGCAAACGGCGGCTATTATATTGTTCCCTCGATTTTTGATGCTCAATAAACTCACGCTAACACAAGCTTTGACTGGTCTGAAAAAGAAAGAGTTTTCCAGTCCTGAACTGGTTCAGGCCTGCTTAAATGAGATTGAAAAGGAAGACTCAAAAATCCACGCTTTTCTCCACATCAACCCAAACGCGCTTTCCCAAGCCCAAAAAGCTGATATCAACCTGCCGCTTGGGGGTATTCCGATCGCAGTCAAAGACAACTTTCTCACCATGGGGCTCCCCACCACCGCCGCCAGCAAAGTTTTGCAAGGTTATCTGCCCCATTACGAATCCACAGTTACTCGAACGCTCAAATCGGCCGGTGCCATCATCATCGGCAAAACCAACATGGATGCATGGGCTCACGGATCTTCCACCGAAACTTCAGATTATGGTCCTACTTTAAATCCCCACAACACCGATTATTTACCTGGAGGATCTTCAGGCGGATCCGCGGCAGCCGTCGCCGCTCACATGTGCATCGCCGCAATAGGTTCTGAAACAGCCGGTTCAATTCGCCTACCCGCCGCCTGGTGCGGAGTCGTGGGCTTCAAGCCTTCCTACGGGCGCGTCAGCCGCTATGGAGTTATCGCTATGGCTAGCTCCACCGATTCACCCGGTCCTCTCACAAAATCGGTCGCAGATTCGGCCCTTCTCACCCAAATCATCGCCGGACATGACCCCTATGATGCCACTACCTCTCCACTCCCCACGCCGGATTATCATCGGCACTTGCAGCAGCCGCTCAAGCACCTAAAAATCGGTCTCCCCAAGGAATATCTCGAGGTTATGCAGCCCCAAAGTCGGGATCTAGTTCTTCAAGCAGTCAAAAAAATGGCCAGTTTAGGTCACACAATTGAAGAAACCTCACTTATCCATCCCAAATATTCCATCGGTGTTTACACCATTATCCAAAGAAGCGAAGTTTCCTCAAATTTAGCCAGATACGATGGCATCCGGTATGGTCTTGACCGGTCTCATTTTTCCGATGAAGCCAAACGCCGCATTATGCTCGGAACTTACGCTCTATCTTCCGGTTATTACGATCAATATTACACTCGGGCCCAAAAAGTCCGTACGCTTATCATCCAAGACTTTCATAGCTCTTTTCAAAAATACGATTTATTAATCGACCCGGCTTCTCCCGGACCCGCACTCAAACTTGGAGCCGCGGCCAATGATCCCATGTTTGGCGAAATGCAAGATATTCTGGTGGAACCCTCAAGTATCGCCGGCCTAACCGGCATCAGTCTTTCCTGCGGCCAAATAAACGGGCTTCCGGTAAGTTTTGGCCTTATTGGACCACAGTTCTCCGAAAGTTTAGTTCTCCAAGCCGCTCACGCTTATGAATCCGCAATTTAAATACCTCTTCCGCAACCGCAATTTTGTCAAGCTCTGGCTATCTCAGATCTTGTCCCAACTAACCATAAATATCATGACTTTTTATGTCCTCACGCAGATATACACCGTTACCCAATCCACCATCGCTGTTTCCCTCATTTGGATAGCCAGTGCCCTTCCGGCTCTTATCTTTGGTCCTTTTTCCGGCGCCTTAGTAGACAGCTTCAGCCGCAGAAAACTCCTAATCCTTACCAATACGGCCCAAGCAGTCGTCATCTTTCTCGCCCTTTTCATTTCTTCAAGCCGTGTTTTTTCCCTGTATGTCATTGTTTTTCTCTACTGGCTGATTGACCAATTGTACTTACCCAGCCAGCAAGCCTCGGTACCGGCCACGGTAGATAGAAAATTTCTGGCCTCGGCCAACGGCTTATTCCTCCTTACCCAGCAAGCCTCGCTCCTGGTCGGTTTTGGCCTAGGCGGGATTCTTCTCAGCATACTGGGTTCCAAGTTGACGATAATTTTAGCCTCCATAAATCTAGCCGTTGCCGCCATTGCCACGTATTATCTTCCCCAAGACCTTCCCCCCCGCCGATCAACAGCCGAAAAAAACTTCCTTCGCTTTTGGCAGGACTTCCTAGTTGGATACCGCTTCCTCAAAAATCACCATTTAGTCCTCTTTCCTATTCTTATGGTCATCCTTACTCAGATATTTTCGGCCATCATTTCTATCATTTTGCCTTCGTATACTCACGATGTATTGCGGCTCGATCTAAATCACGCCGGAATTATCTTAATCGTCCCCGGGGCTCTGGGTGCTCTCGCGGTGACTAGTTCTCTGCCCCGCCTTCTCAAAACCAAGAGAAAAAAAGATATTATGCAGGCCGGGCTTTTTTCGGCTGGAATTTCTCTGCTAGTCATGGCCTCTCTCACCTGGATACCCTCGCTTTTTATCAAAGTATTTCTCTCACTTCTGGTAGCCATCGGAGTCGGAGCTTCTTTTGCAGCCATCGCCGTCCCCGCCCAAACTCTTATCCAGCAGCACACCCCTCCTTGGTTTCGCGGTCGGGTTTATGCCCACATGAGTTTTCTCCTCATACTCGCTACAACGCTCCCTCTGTTTATTTTTGCTACTATCGCGGATTCGCTGGGCGTGGCCACCATGATCGCCATTATTGGAGCTCTGCTAGTCGGGACTTATCTCTATCTTCGCCGTCACGCCGACTTGATTATTATCGACGCCGTCAATGGTGCCTAAATTATGTCATATACTCCAGTAATTGGATTCGAAGTCCACATCGAGCTGTCCACCGCTTCAAAAATGTTTTGCGGCTGCCCGGCCGACCATTTCGGCCGCTCTCCCAACACCCAAACCTGCCCGGTCTGCCTCGGCCTTCCCGGGGCCCTTCCCGTTCCCAACTCCAAAGCCATCGAGTGGTGCGTCAAATTGGGTTTGGCACTGGGTTGCCAGATCAATCTCACTTCCAAGTTTGACCGCAAAAACTATTTTTATCCCGATTTACCCAAAGGCTTCCAAATTAGCCAATACGACCTGCCGTTTTGCCATAACGGGAATTTATTAGGCCGCCAAATCACCCGGGTGCATCTTGAAGAAGACACCGGCAAACTTCTCCATCAAAAAAATCAAACTCTCATTGATTTTAATCGCTCGGGCGTCCCTTTAGTAGAAATCGTCACCGCGCCCGACTTTACTTCTTCCGACGAATCTTCAGAATTTCTCAAAGAAGTTCAGGCCATTGTCCGCGCTCTAAATATCTCAACCGCGGATATGGAAAAAGGTTCGATGAGGCTGGAGGCCAATATTTCAGTCAAACGCGTTGAAGACCCCAATCTTCCCGGTTACAAAGTCGAAATCAAAAACGTCAACTCATTCCGCTTTATAAAAAAAGCCATCGACTTTGAAATCACACGTCAATCAAAAATACTTGACTCCGGCCTGATACCCGCCCAGGAGACACGCGGGTTTTCCGAAAGCAAAGGTGAGACCGTCAGCCAGCGAACCAAAGAAGAAGCCAATGATTATCGCTATTTTCCTGAACCCGATATTCCCCCGCTTCAATTCACCGAAGATCAAATCGAAACTTGGCGAAGCGATATCCCGCCATTGCCGTCACAAATCCGCCGGGATCTGATGACCAAATTCTCCCTGACCGAAAATTACGCCCGGATAATCGCCGCCGACGCCCAAATGTACCGGGAATTTCTAAAATCCCCCACCAAAACCACGGCCGACTCGTTAATCAATAAACGTCCTCCCACATCAAAACCCGTTCTTGTTTCAACAGAAAAAATCTCCTCAATAGCTCGCGCGGTCGTCGCCGCCAATCCCAAAGCCGTCTCGGATCTCAAAGCCGGCAAACAGCAGGTTATGTTTTTCTTAATCGGCCAAGTCAAAAAAGAACTTGGACCAGTGGACATCCCCTTGACGGGAAAAGTAATTTCCCGGATAATCGACACCGATGATCCAATCAGAAACTGACTACGTCTTAGCGGTTCTAAAACACCACACTCAAAGACTCCTGGGCGGGGAAAACACTCCTGAATTGGACGTCACCCTCGCATTTACTATCTCACTCGCCCGAAAATCCGGCGCTAGTCCTGACCAGATTCGCCAAGCTCTAAAACTCCCCACCATTTCCCAAAGACCAGTCTATTATAGAAACTGAGGCTAGTCCTCTGATAACGAAAAAGCAAAATGAGCAGTAGCTTCGTCCATCTTCACGTCCATTCGGAATATTCGCTCTTAGACGGTCTGTCCAAAATTTCTCAGCTCGTCTCCCATGCCAAAGAGTTGGATATGCCGGCAATTGCCTTGACCGATCATGGGGCCATGTTCGGCGCCATCGAATTTTATAAAGCCGCCAAAAAAGAAAAAATAAAACCCGTTCTCGGAGTGGAAGCCTATGTCGTAAATGGAGATCACAAAAGCAAGTCCGGCAAAGCAGACGCCGAAAATATGCACTTAATCCTGCTGGCCGCCAATTACACCGGTTACAAAAATTTATTGAAAATAACAACAATTGCCCACACGGAAGGCTTTTATTATCGACCCAGAATAAGTAAACAGTCTCTCAAAGACTTATCCGAAGGACTTATCTGTTTATCCGCCTGCCCCAAAAGTGAAATCGGCGGCCAGCTGATAGACGGAAATTACTCTGCAGCCAAAAATTCGGTTAGCTGGTACGCA
>MEXP01000004.1 GCA_001773725.1 Candidatus Amesbacteria bacterium RIFCSPLOWO2_01_FULL_49_25 | reverse complement strand
CAGAGAGAGCCGAAGTGTAATCGACAACGGCCGAAGAGAAGTCGGAAGTGTCGTCGATTTGGATTCTAAACCGGACGGTGTCGGCAGTGTCGGGATCGGAGAGGGTGAAGGTAAGGGTCGGGGTAGTGTCGGTAGTGTAGCTGCCGTCGACCAAAGATGCGGGCCCCAAAGAGGCGGGAGATGAGGGGTTTTGGTTGCCTCCTACATTAACTCCGGCGTACCTTACATAAGCGTATCCGTAATCAATCGTCTGGCTTTCAACCCAAATTACATTCATTACTCCTGAAGTAAACACTTCCGGAGTTATAGGTGTATGAAAGAACATATAGTTTAAAGCTTGTGACGCTACTGGGGTTGTAGTATATGCGGTGATAGCCTTTGCCCTCACATAGTAGTACGAAGTGCCTTCCCCGTTAACGGTTGTGGCAGTCCAGTCGGTCGGAGGAGGAAAGACAAAATACTGCCACGGGCTGTCGTTAAAAATAGTGTTGTAATAATCGGCGATGTGAACTAGGGGAACCCAAGATGAGCCGTTATAATATTCCCACATTACTCTTCCTGCTACCCCATCCGTAGCAATATCTATGTTGACCGTATCAAACTTATCAGTATCTCCAAAATAAACAATATCATTAATACCGGTGACAAGCGAAACATCAGTAAGTGTTGAGTTTGAAGCATCGCTTGTTTCATCGGAGTAAACGCCGCTTACATAACTCCACACTTTGTCAAAAGCCCCATACCTTGAAACGATATAAGTAGGGCTTGCATCAAAATCGCCTGAAGCGTAGGGAGGAATACCCTTTTTATAGGAAATTCTCCCTGTAACCATAATAGTATCGGTAACACCCGAAAGATCTCCCGATATCACATAAACATCGGTTCCATCAGTAGTAAGAATTGAATTGTGGTATGAGTTTTGAGTAAGCTCCGGCGAATTGGTGGATGACGGATAAACTTCAAAAGGGGTTGACCATGAACTGCCGTTAAATGACGCGAACATACTCTGATGATTACCACTTGGACCGTAAAGAAAGAAAAGATAGCCCGAACTAATTCCGGCAGCGCTTGAATATGGGAATTGGCTGCAACTACTGACTGTTGCTACCGTTGAGGCGCTCCCCCACGAAGTCAATCCGTCAGAATCTGATCTGTATCTCATCTTGATAGTTGTCCCCTCACAGTAAACAACAGCAGTTTTATCCGTCCCAAACCTTGTCATAACAAGACGTGACGTTGAAGATGCCCCGGGGGTGCTTAATGAGTCTACTGATAATGTCCAAGTTGGCGCCATGCCCAAACCATTCGAGTAATATACTTCAACATCGGCCGCCGCCGCTGTATCGTTCCAATGTCTAAACGCAATCCATAATCTGGTAGTTCCCTCAATAGCTATTGCGGCGTCTGTATACTCATCCGCGGCTGATAGCGAATCTAGAACAGTCTGCTCCGACTCCATAGTCCAGTTGGCGCCCACTCCTTTGGTAAACTTTCTATAAAAGACGTCTTTGGTGGACACCCCTACACCTGCCACGTTTACGCTATAAGTTATATAAATATTGTCGCTTGAATCAATAACCGCTGAGACATCCCTTTGCGCATTAAAAGCCTGATAAGCTCCGACTCGTCCCCTGCACGTCCAGGTTGAGCCGCTGTCTGTTGAATTAAACCAGAGAAGACCTGTGTAGTAAGTCCCGCCGCATAGAATGGAAACCGGAAACACTCCGAAATTGTTGTCCTCAGTGTTTATGAACATGTGAAGTGTTCCATCGGATGTTTTAACAAGCTTTCTGCCGGTTTGAACGTGTGTGGTATAAAAATCCCCCTGGGTTACGGTGGCGACCGTGGGGGGGATATCCGCTACGGAAGCCGGTGTTGTACTTTGCGGTGAAACCGTAATTGAAGCGGATCTTACTCTGACCGGAGAACCCGCATTTTCAGTCCATACAATATATATCTTATTTGATACCGGATTTGACGTAATTGAAACATTATTAACTTGAGGCATTGAAGTCATTTGAGAACCGACAGGGGTAGGAGAAGAAAACGAGGTGACTCTTGCCCTTATCCAGTAAAGGGTGGATCCGTTCACATCCGTTGTCGCCCAATCGGACGGGGAGGTAAAAGCCGCCCACCCATCAGCCTGAAAGACAGTATTGGAAGAAGCCGTAAAAGAAAGGGAGGCCCATGTGGATCCATTCCAATACTCCCAGGCGTAAACTGTGCTTGCGGACCCATTTGTTGAGAGATCCCACGAAATGCCGTCGAATTTTTCGGACTTTCCAAAGTAAGCTATGTGTCCTACACCCGCGGGCATGGTTACATCGGCTGTTCCGTTATCACCCGCGTCCGTTGTGTCATCCGTGTAGGTAGAGCCGTTATATCTAAAATATTTGCCAAAGATTCCCTGATAAGATGCGACACTTGTATAAGAAAGATCAAAGGACCCGGCTGGACTAGTGTCGTAATTCCAGATCGGCCTTCCCATTCTATAGACAAGCCTTCTTCCCCCGGAAAGGCCGGATAAAAGGCCCGTGGTATCAAGATACGCAGCCCAGGCGTTAGTGCCGTCGGTGGATACCCCTACAGTTGTCGTGTTCTCCGTATCCGCAGTATCGTCAATCAATACATTATCTCCATTCCACTGAATACCATTAAAGAGAAGGTATATAGGTCCCACAACCAGGTGGATATAGCCCTCCGTGGTCCCGACAAACGAAAAAGCATAACCGGCGCTACCCACACAATCTGTATCAATCACCGACCATGTTCCAACGGCATCTGTGTCGGATCTGAATCTGAAGCAAAGAAGTCCTGAATTATCAGTGTAAAGAACTCCTACTTTAGATCCGAACCGCACCGGAGCGCCAAAATGATATGAGGAAGCACTACCCGCAGATCCTTCAATCGCGGATATCGCGCTTGACCATGTGGGAGAAGTCCCCAACCCGTTTGAATAATATACATCGGTTTCATAATTTGCTCCATCGTAGTATCTGGCGGTCAGCCAAAGCCTAGTAGTACCCTCCAGTTCAATAGCGCTATATGTGTAGCCTATGGAAGCGGTCCCGTCTAAAACTGTCTGCTGTGATCCCATGGTCCAGCTTCCACCTCCGTTATATGTGAACTTTCTGTAATTTATATCAAGTGTAGTTCCCGCGCCCGTTGCTATTTGAGAATAGGTAATATACATATTGTCCGAGCTGTCTTTTACGACTCCCGCGTAGAACAAGTTCGTTGTGTCGGATGAAAGCTGGTCCTGACATGACCATGTGGCGCCGTCATCCGTTGAGGTAAACCACAAAAGGCCCGATTTGGGGGAGCCTCCGCAAGTTGCGCTTTCGGTGCCTACCTGAATGAAAGCGTGCAAAGTTCCGTCCGATGTGATAGCCACGTGCCTTATATGAGAAGGCTGTGTCGCGTTTGTAGTGGAGGAAGTGTTTATTATTACGGTTGGGTCTATAACAACAGGATAAGAAGCTTCTTTTAAAAAGCTTGAATCAAGATTTATATAAAAAGTTCTGTAGTCGTCGCTTAAGGAAAGGGAAATCTTTCCTTCTTTCCCTTCCGAATCAAGATAGGTAAGTTTAGGAACCGTAAATACTTTCGCGTCAGTTTCCGGATCTAGAAAATATATCTCTTTTTGATCTTCGTCATTAACAAGCTTTAACCTGTCAGATGACATGTCAAACGGAATCTTTATCGTATCGGGAAGCTTTTTTAACTGTTCTTCGGAAGGCTTTTCATCAAATATTATGTCCTCTTTTATTTCTCCCTCCGAAATGCCAAATCTTACAGTGGCGGAAATCCCTTCAACTTTCACGGGATAACTTAAGGAGTTCCCTTCAAGCCTTGGTGTTACACCCTCAATTTCCTTGAACCAAAACCCAAGTTTGTACCCCTTGCTTCCATCTACCAAATTAAACCCTATTTTCTTGCCTTCTTTCTGCGAAAACTTTACATAAATATCATTGCAAGTGCTTGAGTATGAATAATTCTCTTTCTCATCTTTTAAATGATCTTTAATACTTAAAAAGCACTCTCCATCTGGTGAAGCAAGAGAAATAATTCCTTCCCCATTTATATCCCCATCTCCAAGAACAGACTCGCTTGACTCCGAAACATCCGCTTCGGGGCTCGATTCATTGGAAAAAACTCTCCCAGTTGGCAAAAGACTAAATAAAAGAACAAACCCAGCGGTAAAAGATAGGGCTTTAATGGTGGGCTTGAGTCGTTCCACAGTAACTAAGCCGGTTACCGGCTGATACATCCAGGATACCATTTTCAGGAGTGGATTTTCTTCTCTTGGCGCAACGCTTTGCGTAGGAGGGTTTCTTCTTTTCTGCTACCCTTTCTTCTGAGTTCAAAGGTCTGGGTTTGGGTGTTGTACCTGCGTGATTGGAGGACCATGATGTCATAGAAGCTTCTTTTGGCCCAGGGGCGATCTGATGACCAATTTGGCAAGAGTCTGCACACTTCTTTGGATTCGTGCCACCCCGGCGGCATGAGAAATAGGTCGAGTCCACGGAGAGATTCGTTTTCGACTTCTTGGGCTTCGGAATATCTTATTTGGCGGATAAGATCGTTCCATTCCTGCCATTTTCCGCCCCATTCGATATCGATGAATTCATAGCTTCTGACCGCGTCCTGCATACCGAGTATCGAGTAGGCGGTATGCATTCTAAAATATTTTAGGTTGTTGTAATCGTCGTCCGGAATTTTTTTGTTGAGTTTTATTATCTCTTCGGTGTGGTCATAAACGGCCTGCAGGAAAGCGAACCCTAGGTTTTCGTCTTTCATTTGCAATATCATGTCCACGTCATGTCCATCTTCTCGAAGAGCAACGCTTCCGAAAATATGGGCGACGGCAACAAGAGGATTTTCTAGAAAGAATCCGGCGTATCTTTCGGCCGCGACCATACCTGCTTTGGGCGGGTTGGCGTCTTTTCGATTCATGAGAGCAAGCAGTTGAATGTAATTGTTATCAGGCCGGCTAATTCCGTTACTGCTAGTTCTTTAAAGTTTTTAGGTTTTTCTTCATTCTTTATTTCGGCGACTCTCGACGAATTTGAATTATGCCTTTGCAGCGCTGTCTGCGGAGGGGGGCGCAGCCAGCGCTGAACCCAATCCGCTTTCGATTTCCAAAATAGTGACCCCGGCGGGGATCGAACCCGCGATTTCCTGGATGAAAGCCAGGCGTCCTGGACCGCTAGACGACGGGGCCTGACACGTCTAATTTTACCAAATTGGCCTCATTTTACACACCACCAGCTTCCGACCGTCTGCCATTCTGACAGATTAAGGGTCGGTGAATGAAAAGCAGAAGCAGTCCCGCCGTCCAAATTTATGGCTTTCTCAATAGTCCATCCTTCTGCATTAGCAATTTGAGCTAGGGCTCTGGGAAGTTCCGCCAACTTTGGCCCGTCCAATACAGAGAGCGGATCGTAAATTACTAAAAAGATAAGATTGCCTTTCGTATCGATTAAGGCAACGGATCTTCTGGCCTGCTTGTCTTCACGAATATTGAGAGCCTGCTCATTTTTTTGCCACCATAGAATTGGTCCGCTCTGGATTCCGTTTTCTACTTCTTCAACGATGTCTTTCTCTATCTTGTAACCACCTCCGCTTGAAAACAAAAATCCATTAAATAGCTCGCTGTCTCGTTTCTTACTCAATGTTTCCCCATTCGAGACAAGCCAACCAAGCGGCTGATTGTCTTGTCCATAAAATCCGCCATTGATGCCCATGGTGCAGGAGTATTCTTTCATAAACTCTTCCGAGCTTCGTTTTTTTCCGTAATTGGCAATTAGGGTAATAACTTTTTTTCTGGTCTCAATTATTCCGTACGCAAACTCCTGGCCGCTAGTCTCTACTGTTTTCAACTGCTGGGGTATAGGAGTGGCCGATGGCGCGGCAACTTGCTCCGGGGTTTTTTCCAAATCCACAGAAAAAACCAAGGCCAGAATAATTCCCAGAATCACAAGTATCGCCTTCACAGAGGTATCTTATCAGATCAGTGGTGAGGTATAATTCACCCTGAGGGGCGATAGCTCAATGGTAGAGCACCAGCCTTTTAAGCTGTGGGTTCTGGGTTCGAGTCCCAGTCGCCTCACACACAAAGGAGGTGGTGTAAAAAAAAATGCTTACTTACAACGAAATTGTTAGACAGCTGGAGATAGCCGGAGATCTGTTTCCGCGGCGTGTCGATTTGGGTCCTTCAGTGATCGACCCGATAATAGATTCCCTGGTGGGTATCGCTTGGAGATACAAGAAAGAGGTTTTTCCTACAGCTAGAGGGGCATTGGATTCGGGTGGTGAAAGATTGGAGGAAATTTCGGATGTCATAGATGGTAAATTGGCTGGTTTGGGATTAAAAACTCTTGAAGAGTTGACTGGATGTACACCTGACGTTATTTTGGTGATAGAAAACTGCGGGCTACTCGTCATTGAAGAAGGTGGAGAATCCAGACTCATCTCGGTAGGTTTGGCTCAAATGGAGCAGCAGGACGGAGAAGATTTTTATGCTAATGTTGCCCTAGTTGCCAATATAACTCCTGGGCAAATGGACATTCGTGCCACAGAACCGCCTCCTGGGATGAGGAAAATATCTTTTCCTCGAGAATCGCGATCATTTTTCCCGATAGGTATTTTAGGGATCTCATGAAATACAAAGAATTCGCTGTGGGAGCGGGGCTGCTGCTTGCTTTGGGAACAGGCAGGGCGGGGGCTTTTTATAGTTACGAAGAAATGGGAACTAAAGCAAAAGCGTTTGAGCCGCAGGCAAATTTTGATGTGGCCGGCATGGTAATGAGCAACAGTAAATTTGACGAAACCCAGGCAAATATACCGGAAGTGTTTGGATTTGTGACGACTTTGGCTGAGACGGGGGTGAGCCAGGCTGGGCAGGCTTTGGATTTGAAATATGTGAGCGATGTGTATGTGGCGTTTTCGCCGCAGAATGAAATTCAAATCTGGCTGAAATGGGAAAGAATTCCCACGCCGATAATGGTTAATTTAAGTTTTGCCTATGCATTAAACTTGGGGGTTGACTTGGAAATTGAGTCGGTCACAATGGGAATAGTCAAATTCCCCGGAAAGTGGCTAAAAGGATCCGATAAATTTTTGGAGGATATAATAAGCGAAATTCTTAGCGATCTGAAAGAAAAATATTCGCTGGAAGTTTTGGAAGTTTGGACAGAGGGTGAAAAGATAACTTTTAGGACTAGAGTGATTGACTTAGACTGGCTGGCGAAGTAGCTGAATTGCGTATCACATAATTTACAATGTCTACCGCATCTTTGACAGTGACGATTTGGCCGTTTTGAAGTTCAATTCCCGTTAAGATGTCTCGACAAAATGCTTTTTCGGGTGGAGTTAGAGGATTAAAAAGAACACTTATTGTTTGAGCGAAAAGACCTCCGACGGCTAAGCGTTCACTTCGTTCCATTGTTAACACTACGTCGAGTAAGTTCACGCCTATATAAGCTATGTCTTTCGGTCGGATATTCATTAACGCCTAAATGTCTCGCGATTGAGTTTTAAGTACCCACGCTCGTCCGAGACCACCTAGGCAAAAAACTCCGTACGGAATTTTTAAACCGTACTGTTTGATTATTTTGAGATCGTCTAGTGTGACGCCTAAAGTCTTGGGATATTCTGCCATGCCCTATAGTATAACAGCCTATTTCTTGAAAAGATAGAGGGCGGGGGTGGAGTCGGGAAAGTCGATCCGGGACAGCTTTGGCTGGTAGGTGTCGAGCAAAGGCTGGTCGGCTTTGGCGATAACTAGGCTGTGACCATCTAACTTGACGTCATTCCAGAAGCGGGTATTGGGACGCAAGAGAAATATGTTGTCGAAGACTTGAGTGTCATTGTCCCCCCAAAGTCTGGTGACGGACAGCGGCTGAAGAGACTGGAGTTTGGCGGGATCGTAGCCAGTGGTGAAAAGGTAGGCCATGAGGGCAGAGTCTTGATGCAAATCTACGTAAACATAGGAGTAAGAAGGTGAATTTTGAACGGCGGCTTGGACTGCCTGGGTCGAGCTCCATTGGAAGGGGTCGGCAGATTCAAATCGATAGACTGAGAAGAAATAATGATATATAAAAACGGAAGATGCGAAAAACAAGATGCAATAGGCTAAAAAAAGATATTTGGATTTGGAAAGCAGTTGGTGGACCCCTGCGGCGATGGTGATAGCGAATGCGGGAAGGAGCAGGAAGGTTCGAGCGGCGTGAGGGCCGCCGTCTCGAGTGAGAGCGGAGGGAACAGGGCCGAGGAGGAACCACAAAAGAATCAGGACCTTGGAGTCTGAACTTATGGATCTGGAAATAAGGAAATACAGTCCCAGAATTAGGGGGATAACTTCAATCAGTTGAAGCTGGCCAATGGAGCTTTTGGAGGGTGAGTGGCGCAGTTCTTGGTCGCCCTGGGTAAACAAGAATTGGGTGGAGTAAGTATTGAAGTAATTTGAAATAAAAAATGAAAAGGGAAGGGTGAGTTTGTTGTAGACGATCTTGTCGATGAGACGGGTGGGTAGTCCGACTTGGCGAGTGGTTCCGGACGAAAGATTGGCTGTGAGACGGCGGCGGTCGACCTCGGCGGAGATGGTGGGATCAGTAAACAATGACAGGTCGTGGAAGCGAGTTCCGGCCGGGCCGAATGCACTGGATATGAAAACAGGAGCAAATACAGTTATAAAAAAGGCAACGGCGAACAATTTGACTTTTTTGCTAACAAGTTTGAGGTGTGAATAATGAATGATGAATAATGTGAGCAGGATTGCCGGGGAGAAGAATTTGGCTGGGCTGTACGTGGCGGTGGTAAGCGCGAAAAACAATCCAGAGAGAATAAACCAGTTATGATTTTTTAGACCTTTGTAGAATGTGATTAATGAGAGAAGTAAATAAGGAAGCATGATGTTGCATTCAACGGACTGACGGCCGTAGAGAACGTGCCAGGGGGATAGCGCGAGCGTGAGGCTCGCTAAAAGACCAATTCTCAAATCCCAAGCATCAAATAATAGATTCGCAAAATAGTAAATCAAAATTACGCTTAATACTCCGGATATGGCGGATGGCAGGCGAACAGAAAGGGGAGTTAGCCCCAATAGTTTGACAAAGGGAATCGAGGAGTAGATGAAGACTGGAGTGCGAAAATCGGCTAATGAATGGGGAAAAAGGGGCAGGGAATTACCAAAGTAATCTTTGCCGGTTTTGAGAAGTGAGTAAGCTTGATAGCCTGAATCTTGTTCATCCCAATGCAATCCGTTGGGTAACTTGTGAATGTCGTAAAGACGCAGAAACGCCGAAATGAAGACTATAAATCCCAAAAGGGTAATTCGTCTCATGTAGAGGTTTGAGTGTGGATTTGGGATACCTGGCGAGTGGATTTGGTGCGGACGTAGTAGAGCTTGGCTCTACGAACCCTCCCTGGTTTTTTGACTTCCAATTTTGCGATCCAGGGAGAATTCAGGGGGTAGATGCGTTCTACAGCTACATTTCCTGTGGCGATCTTTCGAACTGTAAAACTTCGATTCTCTCCCCTGCCCCGGATAGAAATGACAAGGCCCTCGAAGACTTGGATTCTTTCTTTGTCGCCCTCCATGATCCGGTAATGGACGCGGACGATGTCACCCACGTGGAAGGTGATGTTATTGAGGATTGCCGAATTGGCCATAGATTGATTTTAGCCTTAGTTTAGGATTTTAACAAGATATCGATGTCGGCTTTGAGCTGGGTGCTCCAATTTAGATCGAAGGGGAGCGGGATTTCGCGGGAGGAGGATCCGTTGGCAAATACCAAAACCGCGGGCTGGGAGCCCTTGTGATCCTGGAGAAGAGAGTTAAGGGTAATCAATTTTGATTGGGGGGTGGATTTGGGAACGTAGATAGAAATAACAGCAGGATGGGAATTGGAAGGAGATAATGAAGGTTTGGCATTAAATTGAGGGAGCTGGGTGTCTGGCCCGGTAAAGAGAGCGGCCGAATCGGCAATTAGAGTAACTTCGGAGGTTTTTTCTTCTGACTCGCCGAGGGATTTTTCAGATTCGCGGGTCTCTACTTTGCCGCGGATTAGGACTACGTTATCCGATTGCCAGATAGCGGGGTCGAGGGAATAGGTTTTGGGAAAAACCACCACCTCTATGGACTTGACTAGATCTGATACTTTGGCAAAACACATGGGTTGGCCGCCCGATTTGGTCGTGATGTTGCGACAGGATTCGATTATGCCTGCAATAGTAACGGTTTGGTTGGTGAAATCATCAGAGTAGAGCTGAGTGATGGAGTGAGTGGTGAGAGGCATAGATTGAGTGAGCCGGTCCTGGTGCGGATGTTCGGTGAGATAGAAGCCGAGGAGGTCTTTTTCCAGGGCAAGTTTTTGGGGTTTTTCAAATTCGGCTAAATCGGGAAGATTGTCTTTGGTGTCGGGTTTTTCGGCTTCCCCAAAGAGACTGCTTTGGCCTAAGGATTTCATTTTGGAGATTGACGTCCCCATGTCTCTAATCTTGTCAAGACTGGCGAGCATGGCCGAACGCTTGCCGAAAGCATCTAAACTGCCAGCTTTGATAAGGCTCTCCAAAACTTTGCGATTGACTTTTTGACTGTCCACACGGAGACAAAAATCGGTCAAGGAAGTGAACTCACCTTCATTTCTGGCCTCTAGTATGACTTTTATAGCCACTGAACCTACGTTTTTGATAGCCGAAAATCCAAAGCGAATTGCCCTGTTGTCGAGAGAGGACGAATCGGTTTCGATGGTAAAGCCGGTATCTGATTTGTTTATGTCCGGTCCGAGAACTTTTATTTTCATCCTTCTGCACTCATCTACGGCTTCAACAATTTTTTCGGTATTGCCTGATTCGGCAGTCAGCAAGGCATTCATGTATTCGACCGGATAATGAGCTTTCAAGTAAGCAGTTTGATAGGCGACAAGGCCGTAGGAGGCGGCGTGGGCCTTGTTGAACCCGTAGCCCTGAAACGGGACGAACAATTCCCATAGCCTTTCGGCTTCGCCGGGTGTCATATCTGAAGTTTTGACGCAGCCGTTTACAAAAATCTCATGCTGTTCGGCCATTTCTTTGGGCTTTTTTTTGCCGATAGCTTGGCGCAAAGCGTCTACACTCCCCCAATCGTATCCAGCGACTTCGAGAGCGGTAAACAATACATCTTCCTGAAAAACCAGGATGCCATATGACTTGTCTAGAAACTTGGCCATCTTGGGATGGAGGTAGGTGACAGGGCTTTTACCGCTTTTCCTGGCGATATATTCCGGGATATTGGCCATGGGGCCGGGTCTAAAGAGAGCGACCATTACCATTAGGTCCTCAACACGATTGGGTTTGAGCTCTCGCAACCATTTGGTCATACCGGTACCGCCGAGTTGAAACGTACCCATGGTTTCACCCCGGGAGAGCATGGTAAAGACCTTTTTGTCGTCGAGAGGAATTTTGTCGAGGACGATTTTGGTATTGCGGGTTTGTTCCACGATGTCTCTGGCGGCTCCCAAAATAGACAGATTACGAATGCCTAAGATATCGAACTTTACCAGACCGATGTCTTCACAAGCGTGGAATTCGTACTGGGTAATGATTTTGGTTCCATTGGGCTCTAGTTGGAGCGGTGTGTAATCTGTCATGGGGCCAGGCGAAACGACGATGCCAGCGGCATGGACCGAAGCGTGACGAGCGTTGCCTTCGACTTGGTGGGCCAGGTCTATGACCTGCTTGGCTTGAGGATCAGTGTCGTTTAGAACTTTTAGTTCGGGAGATATTTCCAAGGCGTGCTCCAGCGTCATAGGGAAGCCTTGGGAGCCCAGGGGGATGAGTTTGGCTATCTTGTCACCAAAAGCATAAGGCTGGCCCATAACGCGGGCTACGTCGCGGACTGCGGCCCGGGCGAGCATGCGGCCGAAAGTGCAAATTTGGGCCACTTTGTCCAAGCCATACTTTTGGGTAATATAAGCGATAACCTCTTCCCGGCGATTATCGGCCACGTCGAGGTCAATATCGGGGGGTTTGGGACGGTAGGGATTGAGAAACCGTTCGAAAGGAAGGCTGTATTTCACCGGGTCGACATTGGTTATGCCTATAACGTAAGAGACTATGGAGCCGGCGGCGGAACCCCGGGTATTGGTAATAATGCCGTGGTCTGTGCACCAATTTACAAGATCGGCCATCATGAGAAAGTAGGGGGCGTAACCTTTGGTAATGATCACTTCCAGCTCGAATTCCAAGCGGTCGTGAATCTCTTTTGCGGGAGTCGGGTATTTTGCGGACAAGCGAGTGTGGGC
>MEXP01000003.1:26780-66244 GCA_001773725.1 Candidatus Amesbacteria bacterium RIFCSPLOWO2_01_FULL_49_25 | reverse complement strand
GGCCACGACACCGTGGCTGTTTTGAGAACCAATGTGGGCCCCGCCAACACTTACCCAAACTTTGGCGATGTTGAAACCGGCCATGCGTTCGGCGGCCTCGACGCTGCTGGTGATGACCTCGACGGCTTCTTCGATATTTACTATCTGCCCCTTGCGTAATCCTTTGGATGGAAGACTGGAAACGCCAATAATGTGAATCTTCTGGTCATCTTCGTCTCTTAATTGGCCTATAAGAGTGGTTATTTTGGATGTCCCGATATCTACTGCAGAAATAAGTTTATGTTTGGCCATGATTAATAAATAACTATTGGCTGGGAAAAGCGCAAATCAATTTTTTTGGGTGATTTAGCTTCTATTTTACTTCTGGACAAAATAGATTGTAAAGAAGGGTACCAGCTAGATTTGGGTTTTTGCGGGTCGATAATAATTTGCCGGCTGTCTGGAGTATACACTACCAAGTAAGATCCCCAAAACTCGGACTGAACTTGAGACGGAAAAAATTTGCCAATGGAATTGAGAGCCGAAACTGCGGAGATAAACTTGGGATTACTGTTTGACCAGGGAGAATCGATTTTTAGTAAGGGCAATGATGAGCCGGAAGAAGTGGCAAACATTTCACCAGTTTCATCAATCAACCCCAGTGAATCGCCTAAAGAAGTTGTTGATATGGCAATTTGCGGCTGGCGGAGTTGAACAGTGATGGTTTGCCAAAGAAGCCAATTACGAGAAAGCGAGACAGACTTGACCTCCGGAAATGAAGAAATCTGGGTAATGGAGGCTTGTTGATATTTGTCGGGACATGGGCCGAATTGAGTATCACATCTGACAGGTTTGGCGGGAGTTACCTTAAAGAAAAGAAATATTAGGGAACCAAACAGTAGGCAAACTAATAAAACAAACCTCATTTCAACTTGAAGGCTTCATGAATAAGGGCAGTTAATTTTTGAGTGGCATCGAGAGGAAGAGCAAGGGGCTGACCGGAAAGTTGTAAGGCTTGATCGATAGCCGTTTGTAAGGACGCAGGAGAAAGTTCCGACTGAGGCAAGATAACAGCGAGACCGGCCGAATGTAAAACTTGAGCGTTTAATAATTGTTCGTTGTGTGAGGCCCAAGAAATCGGAACTAGAACAGACTTTTTTCCCAGGACTGCTAGTTCATAAGTGATGTGAGCCCCGGCTCGGCTGACAACAACACTAGCCTTCTCTAGAGCGGCGAGTCCTTTTGAATTATCATAAGCAAAGGGGATGTACCGCCGGGAACTTATGGAAAGTGCTTTTTGATAGTCTGGAAACAAAGAGGATCTCCCGGTTTGGTGGATAACTGTGTATTTTTTTTGAAGCTGGGATAGCGCAGAGAAGATTGTTTCATTTATGATGTGCGAACCCTGTTTGCCTCCGGTGACGTAAACTGTGTGGTTGCGTTTACTCAGCTGGGGCCTTTTTCTTATTTCTAAAATTTCTTTTCTGAGGGGAAGACCGACGACTGCAGTTTTACCCTCGGGGTAATATTTGGTGCTTTGGGGCCAAGTGAGGGCAATTTTTTTGACAAAAAAAGAAATGAGCCTGTTGGACCAGCTGGCGGCCACTGTTTGTTCATGAGTGATACTGGGGATAGCTAAAAGCCAGCCAGTGATGACGACAGGAACTGCAAGATAACCCCCAAAAGACACAATTCCATCGGGTCTCTCTCTGAGTAAAAGAAAAAATGATTGAAGGAACCCTAGCGGGATGCGGATAAGTTTGAGGGGGTGGTAGGTGCGATAAAATTTTCCGGCCCTGAGGTCCCTAAATTTTAGTCCGGAAGAGGTAATATCATGATATTCTGCGGTATTCGATTTGTCCCCCCAATGTGAATGCCGGTGCCCGAACCAAACTACATCCACACCCTGGCTCTTGAGTTGTAAGGCAACTTCTAAAGAGCTGGTGTGATGGCCCCCGGTAAAAATCAGCTTTGGCATACTAGTTCTTCGGATTCTTGGCAATGTTGACTAATATGCCTGCGGAAAACAACAAAATCACAAGCGAAGAACCGCCGTAGGATATGAAGGGCAAGGGGACACCAGTTAAGGGAACTAATGCGGTTAACGAGCCCATATTTAAAAATGACTGGACACCAATCCACGATGATACCCCTGAAGCCAGACTTGAAGCAAATGGATTTGAGGTTTTGGAAGCGGTTTTGAATCCGAGAGTTATTAGCCAAAGTATGGCAATAGCTAGAGAGGCCGTTCCCACTAAACCCAACTCCTCCCCTATTACCGATAATATTGAATCTGTGGGAGTCTCAGGCAAGAATTCATATTTCTGTCGAGATTGACCCAATCCCCGGCCAAATATCCCTCCGGAACCCAACCCTAAGAGTGATTGTCGAATTTGATAGGATGCTCCCAGGGGATCATGGGTAAAATCGAAGAAGGTTTTGACCCGATTCCTACGATAAGGAGAAACCAAAATGAATAGAGTAACTAGGGCAGTGGACAGAACCAGAGGAATTACCAGAGAGAGCATTTTTCTTCCAGTGGAAATGTAAATACACAAGCCTATTGAGGCCAAGACCAGGGAAGTTCCGAGGTCGGGTTCGAAGGCAACCAGCAAGCATACAGATGCTAGAACTGTAATGAAAGCTCGGAACTTGGCGTGAGGTTTTTTTAATAGGCTGGAGAGGTAAAGACACAAGGTGAGTTTGGCCGCTTCTGCCGGCTGAAAAGATAATATCCCCAGGTTGATCCAGCGACTTGCTCCCCACCGAGTGGAACCTAAGCCTGGCATGAGAACGAGAACTAGGAAGGCGATGGATGTCAAAAAAAGGACGGTTGAATTTTTGTCAAGAAAGTCCAGGGGAATTCTGACCGAGATGAGAAAGGCGATTGTGCCTAAACCCAGCCAAAGTGATTGACGCTTGGCGTAATACCACTTATCACCAAAATCCCGATTGGCTATTACAACTGACGCGCTGGAAACCATAAGAAGACCGAAACAGCTGAGGGAGAAAATTAGTAGAGATATCAAATGGTAGAGTTTCATTTAAGCCCAAGCCAGAGTCCGGCGACTGCAAGCATAAGGCCCAGGAGCCAAGACCGCATTACGATTTTGGGCTCGGGCCAGCCTCTTATTTGTAATAGATGATGGAGCGGGGTGATAGAAAAAAGTCGATGATGCCATAATTTTACTGATAAAAACTGGAGGATGGAACTGAAATAGTCCATGAGGAACAATCCTCCGATGACTATAAGGGCTGCCGATTTGCCAAGGATAAGGGCGATTACTGCCAGAGTGGCTCCGAAAGAGATTGACCCGGCGTTACCCAGCCAGAGACGAGCGGGAAATACATTGAAGTACAAGAAAGCCAATAAGCTGCCCAGCCAAAGAGCAATGAACACCGATATGGGAGTGTCTACAGCAGATAGTGAGACTACCCAGAATGCCGTTAAACATATGAACAGTAACCCTGAAGCTAGTCCGTCCAGGCCATCGGAAAAGTCAACGGCTGTGGAAAATATGAAGATTATTATTGTGGATACTAAAGGGTATAGCCATCCTAACTGGAGTGGACCAAAGAATGGGACGTAGAGCAAAGATACCCCCAGACCTTGATGTATCAACACTGAACATATGAAAGACAGCACAAGCTGAAATGTTCGTTTGAGCCGAGAAGATAGAGGGAGAAATTGCGGCCGATGCGGAAAAATCTTGATTAGATCGTCATAAAGACCCAGAATACCGAAGGAAATAAATGAAAAAAAGATGACATTTAACTCCTGTTTGATGGAAAAACTGGATTTGATGTAGACGCCAAAGCGGGAAAGAAGGGGAAACAAGAATAAATAAATAATGCTGACTAAAAAAATAATCAACATCCCGCCCCCAACTGGCGTTCCACCCTTCCAGCGATGAAGGCGGTGAAGGGTTTTTGAGGCAGCTGAATCTTCTTTAGTGAGACCTGAGCGCTCGGGCTGGTGTAAAAAATGGATGCGGTATAGAAGGTCGATGAAAGGAACGACGGCGATGGCGGAGATGGTAAACGAGAATAAAAGAATGCCTAGATATAGGGCCATTTGGGTAAGAAAATCATTAACGCGACAATAATTGCGCCAAAAGCATAGACGAGCATGGCCGCGGCAGATGTATCTTTGGCTATTTTTGCAATGGGGTGAAATTCTTTGGTAATTAAGTCGACTGTTGATTCGATAGCTGTATTTATTAGTTCTATTACCAAACCGACGAAAATTGTCATGGTTATTATTAACCATTCAAATGAATTTATGCGCAAATATACTCCTGCAAAAATCGCCAGGATGGAAACAAAGAGATGAACTGCGAAGTTGGGCTGAGTTCTGAATGAATATACGAGACCGGAAAATGCGTGGTAAAAAGATATGGTGTGTCGTTTTATCATAACCTGTACTTATTATACTAATTGTGAATTGAAGAAGGAATTTTGTAGTAGGCAAACAGCTTTTTGGCTACAGACATCCACAATGGGGCGGCGGTAGTACTGCCCCAGGGGGAGGGTTTGGGGTTGTTTAAGGTGACTAACATTACAAATTTCGGATTATCTGCGGGGGCGAATCCAATAAATGAGGCAATAACTTTGTCGGGATCGTAATGCCCGGATATGGGAATTTGGGCAGTGCCTGTTTTTCCGGCTATAAGATAGCCTTTGGGTTTGTAGTATCTGACCTCTCCGTTATTTACACCGTTCACCATCATCTGGGTGATCAAGGCCGCTGATTCTGGGGAAATTATATTGGCGGGAGGATCCAGAGGGATAATTTTATTAATATCGTCTCCCTGGATTTTGGTTACAACCCTGGGAGTAACTAATTTCCCCCCATTGGCAATTGCTCCCACGGCTCTAACCATTTGCATGGGCGTGACGGCAATGCCCTGACCA
Source organism: Candidatus Amesbacteria bacterium RIFCSPLOWO2_01_FULL_49_25 (assembly GCA_001773725.1). Lineage (GTDB taxonomy): Bacteria > Patescibacteriota > Microgenomatia > CAZETR01 > Amesbacteraceae > 01-FULL-48-32b. Next base: position 61,351 of record MEXP01000003.1, on the reverse strand, counting down.
AATGAGGTCGTGGCCCAGTCTATTTCATACCACTTATCGTTGGGGCGCATGGGTGTTACATCTTCTTCCTGAAGATCTATGCCGGTCTTGCTGCCGATTCCGAATCGGCGAATGTAGTCTAGTGTCCTTGACTTACCTAAAAGCCGACTTACGAAAACCATGCCCACGTTGTCGGAGTGGAGAATGATATCTCTTGCGGTAGAGTTGGGATAATATTTGTCGTTCCAGCTTCTGATAGCAGCGTCGCCGATGATTACCGGACCTGTACAAATAGAACAAATAGTGTCGGCTTTGACAACTTTGGCATCCAGAGCTGAAGCCATGACAAGGACTTTGAATATACTTCCCGGCTCGTACGAATCCGAAATGACTGGATTTTTGTAGAGATCTTGAGTGAAGTCATTATAAGTTGATGGGTCGTATCCGGGATGGGCAACCATACCCGAAATTAGTCCGGTTTTGGGGTCCATGACCGTAATCGTTCCTCCTTCGGCTTGATAACGCGAGATTCCTTCTGAAAGGGCCTGGGAAATTGTGAATTGAACAGTGCGGTCGATGGAGGTCATTAGACTATGACCAGGGCGGGGAGATTGACGAAATTGTGAACCTATCAGAATTGGGCGGTTGAAGGCATCGTGTTCCTGATAAAACCGTCCGGGATGGCCTGAAAGTTCTCGATCGTAATAACCTTCTAACCCGAAATAACCCAGGAATGAGCCTGACTCATTTTTGCCTACGAACCCCGTGATGTGCGCACTAGAACTACCTTCGGGATATACTCTTCCGGGCTCAGGTTCAAATCCGAGTCCGGGAATATCAAGCTTTTGGAGGGCTGTTTTTTCGGAGAATGAGACTTGATGCGCAATAACGTACCAGAGGAGATCGGTTTGCAGGGATCGCGAAAGTTCAAGACGGGCACTGTCTGACGCGGAAAGCCAGTTTGCGATTTGGTCAATAACGGTTGATTTTGATGCTAGCTGGCGGGGGTTTACGTACAGTAAATACCGGTCCTCGTTGGTTACCAAGGGATAACCATCTTGTGCTAATATTTCCCCCCGGGGACTGGGAATTTCCAGCCAAGTTGATTGCTGGCGAGACGCTTGTTCCTGCAACTCGTCGGCTTTGACCACCTGCCAATAAAATAACCGGCCAAGTATCAACAGTCCAAAAGTCCAAAAGATTATTATCAGGAACGAATACCTCGCATTCATGGAGCCAAGGCTACCTGAGGAGGATTCAGAGTCAAAGTAATTGCTGGCTGGTAACCAGACGACAGAGCCAACCTGTAAATTCGGGAAATCGACGAGAGAGAATAAACCTGCATTTTAAGCTGTTGGTTTTCCAACTTTACCTGTTCTAATTTGGATGAAGTTGACGACAACCGATTCCCGGACTGTGAATACTTTGATGAGAGGAAAAACTGGATAGCAACAATCTGAAGATTGAGAATGAGCAACGATAGTATTACTTGTTTAGTTTTTAACATACGCGCGAAGTTTGGCCGATTTTTCCCCAAAAAGCGGTTTAAGGTTTAGTAAAGTAACCGACTTTTGCTCAAAGAGTCTTTTGAACTCGATTTTTACTATCCGGTCTTCAAGTGAGTGAAAACTGATAACTACCAATCGGCCGGAGGGACTGAGCAGTTCATACGCTTGAGGTAGGACAGAATTTAATGCGCCTAGTTCGTCATTGACAGCCATGCGCAGGGCCTGAAATGCCTGCTGTGACCACTTTCCCGCGATCTTTAGAAGATCCTGGGTGGTGGTTAAAGGTCTTTGTGAAACAATTTTTTGAGACAGATGTTTGGCCACTGGTATTTCACCAAAATCTTTAAAAATTCTGGTTAACTGGTTTGTAGATAATTGATTAATCAAAGTTGCCGCGGTGTGAGGTAAATCTGGATCCATACGCATGTCCAGAGGCCCGTTTTTTTGAAAGGAAAATCCTCTGTGGGACGAGTCTATTTGGTGCTGGGAAAGTCCAAGGTCGATAAGTATGCCCGAGACGGGACTAAACCCGTAGCGACCGGCCACTTCGGTAAGATGGGAAAAATTTGATCGGACTTTGGTAAGACCCTGAAGATCAGGGCAGGCTGAGAGAGCTTCAGGATCCTGGTCTAGTCCGAGGACAATTCCTCCAAGGCGAATAATTTCAGCCGTATGGCCTCCACCGCCCAGAGTGCAGTCAATGTATTTGGATCCGTGAATGACTGCTAAAAACGCGACGGCTTCTTGTAAAAGTACTGGGTTATGGTAATGCATGCTCTGCATGGCTTACAGCTCAAGTTTTTCTGCTATTTCTTCTCTTTTTGAATTAACTTGGGAGGTGTAGGCTGCAAATCTGGACTTGTCCCAGATCTCGATGCGATCGATGGCACCAGCTACTATGCAGTGGCTAGTAATTCCGGCAAATTGGCGCAGATAATCCGGGACTAAAATCCTCCCGAGAGAGTCGATATCGACCTCTGAGGCGCCGTAAGACAGCGCCCGGGTAAATCCGCGAGCATCAGAGTGGGTAAGCGGCAACTGTGATAATTTGGTAACGAGCTGTTCCCAGGCGGCTTTGGGATAGAGAAACAAGCAGCCGTCTAAACCTTGGCTTAGGACGGCACCACTTTCAAGTTGGGAACGGAATTTTTTCGGTATAGAAAGGCGACCCTTGGCTTCGAGTGAGTGTTCATATTGGCCAATAAACATATTTCATAATTTACCACCTTTTACCACTACGTACCACTATGATATGTTTTCACATGACTGTCAAGACAAAGATAATACGAAGAGGGGAAGGACTGGAGAAGAAAAGGGTATAAGTTAGTTAGAGGGCTGAAGAGAGATGGATTCGCCCAGGGAGACGGTGAAGGGATAGGAGGCGGTGAAAATGGAGCGGTTGGCAGAGTCGCGTAGAGTTAGTTCCATGACAGCGTTTTCGATCTTGGAGTGATAAGTAAATTTGCCGGATGATTCAGAGCCAAGAAGCTGTTTATATGAATATTCGGATTTGCCGTCAAGCTTAGCCGAGGCGTTGACACCGGTTTGGATCTTATTGCCTTTGACAGTGGCGTCGTAAATTAGGTTGTATTCGAGCTGGTCTGAGAAAATGTTGGTGATGTTGACTGTGACATAATGAGCGTCTGGGGAGAATTCCAATGAGACTTTGGGCTGTTTTTCTGCTGGAAGTTGTTGGGCAAAGCCTAAAGTGGGTGTTGGAGTGGGGGTGGATTTGCGACTTAAGAACGATGATTTAAAAATGAAGCCGAAAATTATTAAGACGACAACCAAAATCCCGGCACCGATGAGATAATTTTTGGGCATTTAACTACTTTAACTTTTTGGAGAAATAAGAGTCAAGTTGGGTGACTGAAACGCGCTCTTGCTGGGCGGTGTCGCGATCACGAACGGTTACAGTGCCGTCTTCCAGAGTTTGATAGTCTACCGTAACGCACCAGGGAGTGCCGATTTCGTCCTGGGTATAATAGCGCTTGCCGATATTTCCCCGATCGTCCCAAACAGTTGGCAGTTTAAGTTTAAGTTGAAGATAAATTTCCCTGGCTTTTTTGGCTAGGTCCGGTTTGTTGGCAACGAGTGGGAAAACGGCGACTTTGTAAGGAGCAAGCTGGGGGTGGAGCTTTAAAATGACTCTATCCCCTACTTCAGAATAGGAGTCAATAAGGAAAAATAGAGCGGCTCTATCTACTCCACCTGAAGTTTCGATGACCCAAGGGGTGTAATTTTGGTAGGTAACCTTGTGGCGAGACAAATCCCAGTTGCCACGATGATGGATGCCTTCAAACTCTTTCCAGCCGAAGGGCGAGTTGTATTCGATGTCAAAGGCCAATCTGGCGTAGTGGGCGCGTTCGTCTGGGGCGTGTTCGCGAAGCCTCAAATTGTCTTTATTAATTCCAAAACCGAGGTACCAATCTAGTCTTTGTTGCTTCCAATAGTCGAGCCATTTTTGGCCTTCTGCTTCTTCCGGCTTGACGAAAAACTCCAATTCCATTTGTTCGAACTCTCGACTTCTGAAATTGAAGTTTCCGGGGGTAATTTCGTTTCTGAACGCCTTGCCGATTTGGGCAATACCGAAAGGGATTTCGACACGGGAAGAGTCCACTATATTCTTAAAATTTATAAAAACTCCCTGAGTAATTTCTCCTCTTAAATAGGCCTTTTGTTTGGGTTCGGTACTTCCCAGATATACTTCGGTGAGCAAGTTAAAAGTTTTTGGCTCTGTGAACGGTCCCCCGCAATCCGGACATTTTTCACTCACTTCATCAACCCGGAAGCGGTGGTGGCAGCTTTTGCATTCAACTAGGGGATCGGTGAAAGCCTGGGTGTGCCCGGAGGCCTCCCAAACGGACGGATTCATGATAATGGCTGCGTCCAAACCGACCACGTCGTCCCGCTCGTGCACCATCGATTTCCACCAAAGCTTTTTAATGTTGTTTTTCAACTCGACTCCCAGGGGGCCATAATCCCAAAACCCTTGTATCCCGCCGTAGATTTCGGAGCCGGGGTAGACAAATCCCCTTCTCTTGCATAAACTGACGATTTTTTCCATGAGGTCCATAGGTCTATTCTATCAGAATTTGACACCAGGGGAATCCGACCTATAATTGGCGTATGGCTGCTAGAGAAAAATTCCTGGGCAAACCGCTTGAAGCTAAAGTTTTCGTTGACCAACTAGGAAGTCCTACTTATGCGGAAGTAATGGCATTGGCATATACTGGTTTGGGCTATAAAATTCCGGAAGATGTGAAGGAGGCGTTGATGGGGGAGGCTGAGAATGAGTTCGACCAAATGTACTTTCAAGAAATGGTTATGGGCCACAATCAACTAGTTGACAAGATCAAGAGCAACGGGGGATACGTAATGGAAATAGGCAGGGTAACTGTTATGCTGTTAACCGAAGTGCTTACGAGAGCTGGTTTTGTAGGATCGACAGAGCTGTCTGAAATCAAAGAACAGTTGCTAGTCCGGGCTGTTGAGGATGCGGCCTTTGAGCTAAAGGTTAAAGGAGTGAGTTAGCGATCCGGTAGGCTGTATGCTACCAGGGAGCGTTTGGAGAGGAGGCCGAGGGAGGTAAAGCGTTTTACCCAATCTGATGCATGCTTGCGCATCCAGGGAGTGCGGTGGGGCAGGCAACCGGCCGATCCCAGGGTGGCACCCCACTGGCATTCCAAAAGGACAAAGGCCTGGAGACCGCTGGCTACTACTCCCAGGCTAATAAAAAACTCTTCAGGGACGTTTTTGGGCAGGGAATCTGACTTATCAGCCCCGATTGACACATGAATGATGTCAGGCTGCAGTTCCTCGACTGCTTGGATGATCTGGGAGTAGTCTGTCGCCCAGTTAAACTGCTGGCCCGTTGCATTTGATTTCTCTTTGGCCATATGGACGACATCCAACACGGCCCCATCTGCGGTCAACTTTTGGTTTTTAACTTCTTGAAACGAGCCCACCTCTACATCATTTTCGGGGAGAAGCTTTACTCCCTGGGACCTGGAATGGGCAGGAAGAGCGGCCATTTCTAAATTATGGACAAGTACATAATAATTTTGCCCGAACTTATTGGCTTGACGGAGAGCCTGAGTAATCAAATCAGATGTGGGGACGATGAGATTTTGCAAGACTGAGACTTTGACGTTGTCGGAGATTCCGCGGTGGTTTCGATTTTTGGGAGTTCCGATGCGACCGTGGAAACCGGCGATGTTGAGTGGAAGCTGGCGGTGACTTGTGATCTTGTGCATGGCATGACTGAATGCAATGCATTCCAGCCCAACGTTGAATTCGCCATTGGTTGCCCCAGCCCAGTACTGAAAAGCGTGTTCTGGATTTCCAGTTAAGCCCACGACGTCGGTGGAGGCACCAAAGTCGAATTTTTTTCTTAAATAACTGCCGAATTCAGACATGGGGGAATTCTATCATGGGAATTATTTAAGTTTCGATAGAAGTTTGGGGGAATGGAGGGGGCGGTTTATTAACTCTTCTATGTATTTGTCAATGTCGCCAGGAAAACCCTTGTCCCTTGACCAGTAACCAAGTTCCTGCAATATCTGCAATTTCCAATTTTCAATTTTTAATTTCCAATCAATTTTTAAATTTCCAATTTCCAAAAAAGAACTTTTTAGGACTTCAAAAATTTCGGGGTGTGGTTGGTGATCGGGAGTGAGTTTGTCGATAACTTCGGCCATTTGATAGGCCAAAGTTACTCGGCCGAGGTGCTTGCGCCAGTAGGGGTGGGATTCGATGAGCTGGACTTCGGTCAAAGTATCTATCTCTCCTCGACCAAAAACCGCATGAAATTTGATGTGGTTAAAAAGTTCTAGTAACCCGACTCTTTTGGAAGTAGAGCGACGAAGGCCAATCGCTTTGATTGTTACCTTGCCGTGATTTCTGGTGAATAGAGTGAGAAGTTTATTGGCTTCACCATAGTTGAAACGCTTGATGACTACTCCCTCGTCGGTATATGAATGCATCAGTATGGTAATGATAGCTCTTTGTCTGAAGAGAGGAGAAATTCGGGATTTTGACTGCCGTTTATAATGATGTTGTAGGGGAAGGATTTGGAGCCGCCTTGCTTTTGAATTAAGAGCTTGTATGGGGACTTAACTTTGAACGGTAGTTCGTATTTGAAAGTGACGGTTTTGACATTTAGCGGTGTGAGGGTGAAGAAGCCCTCAAACACTGTTTTGCCCAAGTCCTCACCTGTTGTTTGGCCTGTCTCGAATCCCTTGGCTTCAATCAATTTGCTGCCTTTGGGCACATACACTCTGAGCCAGTCTCTAAAGAGGCCGTTAAGCCGGAGCTTGGTTTCCTTATCTTCAAAATAAGCTTGGGGGTTTTTGTATGTTAGAGTTAAAGTTTTTGTTATCGTGCCATCTGAAGAAACATCAATCTTTTGGTCAGCAGTATAGGTTACCCAAGCGTTGGTTTTAGCCCCGGCAAAGTTGGTGTCTACGACCAACAAGTAGTCGCCATCAAAATCTCTGATTCTCCCGGCCAAATTGAAGGCTTCGACCGCGGACTGGATCTGAGATTCGGTAAAATAGAATTGGATGTGTTTGGCCTGGAGCAAGGACATAGTGGTATTGAAGAGATCGACCATTTTACTTTTTGGCTGGGCCATGACGTTAGTGAGCACCGAGTACATCATGGGGCCAATAAAGGATTTACGTTCTCCATAGTTTTTAGGTTTGACAATGATCTGGCCAGATATCGAATCCCAAACTACAGGGCCTTCCACATCGGCAAATTTTTCCAATTCATAGAAAACTTGCGGACAATTGCAGCGTTTATCCTCCTCGGCTGAGTAATTGCCAAAACCCGACACACCGATGGGCCCGGTAATTTTAAGAAGATCAACCAAAACCTGTGTGTCCAGCGAGATGATTCCGTCTACGGCCGGGGATTTTGTCTTTAGATAGTTCGGGAAGAAAGTGTCCATGGAGACTTTGAAATCGGGGGATAGGTTCTGATCGCGGATATACCAGTAGGGAACTTTGGGCAAGTATTTTTTGATGGCCTCGGGGGCCTCAATTTTCCCCGGAAATTTAGCATCGAGAGAGTATATATCGTCTGACTGCATGATGTTTATCTTGCCTTTGTCTACCGAGATGACGGCATAAGCGGTCATGAATCCACCCGTGGGACGAAGTTCGGCGTCGTTTTGGAATATGACCAGATACTTACGGGGTTTTTCCATACCAAGAATATAGGGTGCGGATTCGATGAAAGGCTGGGCGTCATTGATTAGGGACGAAGCTTGATCGAGTAAGTTGATACTCGACGATATTTGGGCTCGAAGGGGAGTTCCTTTAAGAGTCTTGGGATAACGATTGGGGTCAATTTGGTCGGCTTCCTTTTTGGCAGTGCTTAAGTGGGCACCGATTTGATCTAATTGAGGAGAAATTTTCTCTATAGTTTCCAAAATCAAGTTAATTCTATCTTGAGCAGTTTTGGCTCCATCGCCTGTTCCTGATATGCCTTTAAGGCCGATAACATCGGCATAAGGAGCTATGGCTTGTATGCCCAGCTCGCCTGCCGAAACAAGCTCCTCGGCGGCGACTAGTCCATGCAGACCGTCGCGGTAATAGTTCCCAAAGTAAGGAATCACTTTGGTCCAAGAGAAAGCGGTTAAGCGACGCTTAGTTTCATCAATGCGAGATTTAACCTGGCCAAGCTGATTTTGGGCTCCACCTAAGTCTTGATTTTTTAAGTATTCGGGGATGCGAGCCGCTTCAGCCTGGAGAGAACGTGCTGAGGTGAATAAATTCCGTACGGGGAGATAAAATATAAAATAGGAAAAGATGGTTATGGCTATAGCCGTTAGTGAGATAATCCATAATATGGTTTTGGTCCGGGGCGGATTTTGAAGTGACAAATCCCCGAGGCTGTGAACGAGAGAGCTTTCTGACATAAGCTAGACGGCTCCTTTGGCAGATAACATGGCAAACGGAGTTTTAAAAAGGATTTTTAAATCATACCACAGGGCCTTGATAAAGGAATTGGAAATAATTTTGGCATATTTGGCATCCAGTTCGATCCTCTTGTCGAAGTTTATTTCACTGCGGCCAGTAACTTGCCATTGGCCGGTAATGCCCGGTCGAACCGTAAGTGTGTCTTTGACATATTCCTTAGTGTAGGGATATTTCCGCTGCTGCTCTTCAAGCTCGTCAGGGAAATAGGGTCGCGGACCGATTATACTCATCTCGCCCTTTAAAACGTTGATAAATTGGGGGACCTCGTCGATGGAATACTTGCGGATAAATTTTCCTACTTTGGTTATTCTGGGATCGTTGCGAACCTTGTAACTATTGCTTTTGTATTCTTCGTAAAGAGATTTAAATTTGGGGTCTGTTTGCATCAACAGGTGCGCGTTTGGGATCATTGAACGGAATTTGAGATGCCTGAAGAGCTTTCCTTCTTTTCCTGCTCGCAGGGGTTGGTCAGCAAAAATCGGTCCTTCGGGTGATTCAAGTTTAATGGCAAGCGCGGTAATGAGACAGAAGGGGGAAAAAAATGCCCCCAGAGTTATGCTCAAAAAAATATCCATGAGTCGTTTGAAGTCGGGGTACGACATTATAGATATTTTACCAACTCTTGTTCTTTAAGGGTCTGGACAATTTTTTTGACTGCTTGGGAGTCGTTTCTAGGACAGATTAGTATTGCATCCGGCGTGTCCACTATGACCATATTTTTGACCCCAGCTGTAGCTACCAGCTGTTTGTCTAAAAAGAGAAGGTTGTTTTGGGAATCTATGCCAATATATTGACCACGGCCATGGGGGCCCGAAATAACGTTTCCGAGTACGTCTTGGGGTAAGTTTTCCCACACTTCCTGCCAGTCGCCGACGTCGGTCCAGTTAAATTTTCCTATGACACAAACGAACTTATTAATTTTTTCGGATACGGCGTAATCTATGGAAATAGAGGGGGCCATTTGAAAAGCCAGAGATATTACTTGTTTTTCGCGATCAGTGCCGATAGCTGAGGCGATTTTGGGAAACATGGCGTAAGTTTTTGGCGCGTGTTTTTTTAAGAGGTCCAAGTACAACTTTGCTCGATAGACGTATAAATTGGCATTCCAGAGATATTGGCCGCTGGCCGTGTATTTTTGGGCCAATGATAATTTGGGTTTCTCCACGAACTTCAGGCCAATCTGACCTTTGAATTTGATGTGGCCCATTCCGGTGTGGGGAAAGCGGGGGGGGATACCAACTGTGACATATTGGCCAGTATCACTGGCTATTTGAGCTGCCGATTTCATTTGCTGAACAAAAGTTGAAACCGGAGATATGAGGTGGTCAGAGGCTAAGTTTATAATTACAGCCGCTGGATCGCGATGATGAATGTACAATGCTCCGAGCCCGTGGGCCATGGCGGTGTCGCGACGCAGGGGTTCGGGTATGATGTTTTCGTGGGCTATCCCGGGAGAGTTTTTACGAACAATATCGGCGTATTTAGCGGAGGTAGAAATAAATATTCGGGATGCGGAAGTAAGCTTTTTGGCTCTTGATAAAGTTAATCCATAAAGCGACTTGCCTTCAAAGAGTTTGGCAAACTGTTTGGGGGAATCTTCGCGAGAATATGGCCAGAGACGAGTTCCACCTCCGCCGGCTAATATCAGGACGAATAGGTGTGATTGTAACGGATCCATTCTTGTCTAAATACTTTAACAAATTCAGACTTAAATCGCTCTTTAGAAAAACGATCGGCTGACTGTTTGATGGCAAGATGGTTGAATTGTCGGTGGTCAAAATTGATTATTGCGGATTTTAAATCGTCCAGATCTTTGGCTAAATATCCAGTTTGATCGTGAGTAATAACTTCTTTAACCCCCCCGGCATTGAGTGCAAGAACCGGCTTTCCTGCCGCCTGGGCCTCGGCGTAGACGATCCCGAAATCTTCTTCATGAACCGAAATTAAAGCTTTGGCGTTTTGAAAAAGGCTGACAAGTTCGGTTTCAGAAGCGAACCCCAATAATTTTATGTTGGGCTTAGGCCGAAGCCTATTTTTCTGATTGCCTGCACCGATCATGATCAAGGGCAGATTTAGCTCATTAAAAAGATTGACTAGTGTTTCCGGTTGTTTATACCCGACCATCCTGCCGACAGACAAAAAATATTCTCCTCCGGCAGTAGGAGTAAACCGGTCAACATCTACAGGGGGGTAGACGATGCTGGATGGTTGATGATAGTAGGAAGAAACCCGGTTTTGGACGGTTTGGGAAATGGTGATATAGGTATCGGGCCGTCGGGAAGCGATTAAATCCCAAGACTTTAAATAACTAAAAATCGGGTGAAGGATGGATGATGTTTGAGATTTGTAATAATCTTGATGGCTCCATAAATAACGGGTGGGGGTGAGACAGTAGCAAAGGTGAAAAGTAGAAGGCTTCGTAATAACCCCTTTTGCGTCGGCTGATGTTATTGAAATAACGGCTTCGTACTGATCAAGATTGAGCGACTCAAAAGCTAGGGGGGTGAGCCAGGGGTAGAGCTCGTGATGAGATTTCGCTTTGGGAAAGTATTGTAGAAACGAAGAGATAACTTGTGGAAACACTTTTGCCCATTGGGCAGTTTCAGGGTTATAAACTGCAGTATAAAGCGGGGCCTGGGGAAAAATTTCATGAAGGGCCAAGAGTACGCGTTCAGCTCCACCCCATTTATTTACCCGGTCGTAAACTAATGCAACTCTTTTTGGTATATCTGCCATGTTTCATTTGCCATTTTAGCCCATGAATACTTCTGGGCCTGCCTGTAACCTTTTGCTATAAGCGATTTCCTTAATTTCGGGTCGGACAAAATAGACTGAATCTTGGCGACAAGATCGTTAACGATGTAAGGATCGAAGTAGAGGGCTGCTTCTCCGTAAATTTCAGGAAGACACGACGCGCGAGCGGCGATGACGGGGAGACCCGTGGACATGGCTTCCAAACCGGGTAAACCAAATCCCTCGATTAATGAAGGGAATACAAAAGCCAGGGCGTTGTGATAGAGATTTATTAATTCCGGATCGGAAAGGCGTCCAAGATAGTGTGCGTATGGTGAGGCGGGCAGCCGTTTCTCGAAAACTGATCGGGCACAAACAATAGCCAGATTAATTTTCAATTTTTCAACTGCTAGAACAAGAATGTCAACATTTTTATGGGGGTAAAGATTTCCGGTGTAGACCAAAAACGGTTTAGTCATTGAAAGCTCCTTCATAAGTCACGCTTATCCTTTCGGGATGAAGATGATATTTTTTGATTAATATTTCCTTCCAGTAATTTGCGGGAACGATGATATGAGAGGCTCGAAGAATAGCCAGACGAACCAGGATTAAGTATTCAAGATATTTGAACCAGTAAACGGCGGGGTGGCGGGTGGTATTGGCAAGACCGCGGGAATAATGCTTGATCAGATCGTGGATGGTGACCACAATTTTTCCAGGCCATAAGACGGGGACCGATAAATTTGTAGCGTGGAATAGATTCGGATTAATCTTAAAAAGTGCCAGATGGGTTTCGATTAATGATCTGAGAGTATAGGGGTGATGATAAATAATGTATTTGGAATATCTTGTGAGTTTGGGCTCGAGAGCAGTTTGGGGTGAAACCAAAAGAACCAATTTAACATTTTGGTCGAAAGGCAAGTGATCGATAAGGTTTTCGGTATAACGACCAATCCCCGTGTCTTTAATTCCCCAAAATCTGGCATCAATGCAAATGACCTTCATAAATTGACCTAATTATTCTAATTTTTAATTAACCTAATAAATTTCAAAATCCCTATTCCTAAGTACACTAGCCAATTCACAAAAAATGGATATTTCTGAGCCAGTCGTTTTTTGTAAAACAGTTCCATAACCTGGGTCGAGTTGAGGGCCCATTTGCGACGGGTCTGGGGGGTGGCCTTAGACGATGCGCCTTTGAAATGAGTTATTTTGACGTCTGGAATATACACGACTTTCCAACCGGATTCTTTGAGCTTGTAGCAGAAATCGATGTCCTCGCCATTCCAAAAGTAATCCTCGTCCAGCCAGCCAACTTGATCACCGGCAGTTCGCCGGATCATGGCGAAGGCGCCAGTGAGAGCATCGATTTCGTGAATAGTGTCAGGTATATCTTTTGTGGAATAGGACGACCGCAGTTTTAAAAAGTGCATTAATGAATTCCAGGGGGTGGGAAAGCCGCGGTGGCAGGAGTAATCCAGTGTGCCATCGGGGAGTTCCACCCGGCAGGTGGCGGCACCGACTTTGGGATGGCTTTTAATGTAATCTAGGACGGTCTCAATTGATTTAGGATAAATAACTGTATCCGGATTTAAGAGCAAAACAAACTTTCCGGTCGATTGTTTAATAGTGATGTTATTTGCTTTTGCGAAACCTAAATTTTCCCCGTTTGTAACGATCGTAATATCAGGGAAATGTTTTTTCACGGCGACTACAGAATCATCCGATGAAGCGTTGTCCACGACGATTACTTCCCAATCGGTGTTCTTCGGTATCGATTTCAGGCAGTCAAGAAGGAGTTTTTTGACGTTGTAGCTAAGAATAATGATGGACAAGGTCTTCATAAATTGACTCCAACTTTTTGGCAATCGGCTCCCAGGTAAATTTGGTATCAACCAATTTACGGGCCTCTTCGGCCAGATAAGTGTAGATTTTTCTGTTCTTCAAAACACTTATGGATTTGGCGGCCACGTCCTCGGGGTCACCACCGATAATAATTGACTTACCATTAACGGCGCCGTAACCTTCTGCCCCGATAGAAGTAGTTACGACTGGCACCATGGCGGCCATTGCGGCTAGGATTTTTAACCTTGTCCCACCGGGGGCGTACATGGGGGCGACAAATAACCCGGCTTTTAGGTAGGCATTCACGACACCTGCAAAATCATTATCTTTGAGCTCCAATACTTGAATGTCTAAATTGGAATTGGCCAAGGATTTGACTTCATGAGTGGGAAACTGACCGGCTATCACCAACTTGGAGTCCGGAATTGCCCTTTTAATTATCGGGAAGACTTTTTTGGCCAACAATTCGGCTGCGTCCCAATTCTGGATCCATTTGTAATTTCCCATATAAAGCAGGGAATGGTTGTAATGGATTTTTTTAGGTAAATTTGACACGTCTTCCCCTACCCCGTTGGGAACGACGTCGGCTTTGATTCCCGGCACCATATTTTCTATCTGCGCCGCGTCTTCCTGAGATACGGCGACTACTTTTTGCACCTTGCGCCAGTAATATTTTTCCCAGTAGCGCATTTTTGCAATATCAATCCACATGAAGGGTTTGAACCACCAGCGTTTGTCGGTCTTGGCCTGGTGGGCAAAAATGCGAGACATGATTGTCTGCTCGACTAAAATGATGGGGAGGTTGTGATGAGGTAAATAGGGCAGAGTGTAGGACATTTCGGCATGGATCAAATCGTAATTTTCTTTTAGTTCATTGGACAGGATGTTGCGAATGTTTGGAGAGTAGTAAATTGAAACCAGGAACGGATAAGGTGAAAAGCCGGTGCGAAGAATGTTAGAAAACGTCCAGGTCTTTCCCCGTTCTATTACGATTACCTTTTTGCAAAATTGTTTCATATGATCTATTTGGTCCGGAGTATTATGCTGGCGGGAGAAACAAACTAGAGTAATGTCGTGGTGATGAGAAAGAAGTTTGATCAGCTTGTAGGAACGGACTTGACCACCTTCTGAAGGCGGATACGGCAAGTACGGCAGGAGCATGAGGATCTTCATGGATTTTGCTGCATTTTTCTTTGCCAGTAGTCGGGTTGCTCGTCGAGTTTAATGATGACGTATTCGGGTTTTTCTTCCAATATTGTGTATTGATCCATAATGGCGCGGGTATCTGAATCGTAAGTCGTTGAAACATAGTATTGGATGTTGTACCGATCTTTGAGGTCCTTGATTGGCAGAGGCAAATGGGTAAACCCACGGCGCTTAGTTTGGTAAAGGAAAGCAGTGTCGCCGTTGTATGGAGCAACTATTAAGGAGTCTTGGGGAAGGAGGCGGTCGACGGCTTCGCCAGCCATAAGAATTGAGCCATTGTTGATCTGGTACAAACCCTTGACGTCGTACCAAGAGACCCCAAACATAATTACCAATGAGAAAATCAAAACCAGACGATTTAGCCAGGTTCGAGTTTTGATGTGCCAAAGATGCCAAGATCCCAAGGCAAGTAAAATGGAAACTATGGGGATTATTGGGATTTGATAATAGTCGTGCCGGACGTTGCCGGTAGCAAAAGTAAATAAGTACAATAGGGCCGAAATAGTCCAAACACCAAAGGCCCCAAATGTTGAGAAGGCGCCATTGAGAAATGGCCAGAGGCCCCATTTACCAAGAATAAGCACGGCTATGCGTTCGCCGAATATCCAGCGGAAAAAGGCCGGTCGGAAACGAATGTGGTCACCATTTAATAGCCACAGACTGCCGGGGATACCCATGGGATAAAGGTGAGACCAGAGACGCCAGGCTGTAAATGGCAGAAGCATAATCAATCCGAGCCAGAAATTAGTTAGATAAACCGGTAGTAAAAAGAAAATGGCGACTGGTTTGACGAGAATTGCCAGTGAGCCGAAGAGCAGAGTAAGATAATTGCGCTTTAGGTCATTGAAATTGAGAGAAGCCAAGAAAAGTGTGACCATGAGCGGATCGGGCAAGATCACCCGAGTAAAATAAATGTTGAAAGGCAGTAGCAGATAGAAAAAGGCAGATAACAGCCCGATTGTGGGATTCGTTCGGCGGCGGACAATGAAAAATAGCAAAGATCCGGAAGTTAAGGCCGCAAAAACTGATGTTAACCGGCCCCAGAGTTCTAGTGAACCACCAAGGGGAAGTAAGAAGAATGAATAATGAATTAGATTAAAGATCGGGAATTCCACGAAGCGATAGCCTTCGGGGTTGAATAGGCCTTTTCCGGAAACATCGGAAAAATCGTCAAATCTGGGGTGCAAGAGATCGACTCCAAACTTGACAAAGTTTCTGGTGACGGAGGCTGTGTCCGCCTGGCGCCAGCTGTGCCAATCGGCAACGGGGTTTTGGATTTTGTACAATCGAACTGTAAAACCCAAGATCAGGATTGTCACTAATAAGAGATATTGATATTTTGGTTTCATGATTTGATGAGGATTTTAGTCTTTTCGGCAAGGCCGAGAGTGAGCCAAGTTAACAAAGCTATTTTGGATGCTTCGAAAACGTCGATAAATAGAGCATTGAGAAGCAGGCTGAAAAGCGCCAAGGTGGCGGAAAGAATAAAAATTGATTCAAGAGTGAGATGAAAGTTAATTATATGAGGTAGTGAGGTTTTGAAAAAACGGATGATAATAAGGAGAAAGGCCAGCAGGCCCAGAATTCCGGATTCGGCGAGGGAGCGCAGATAGTCGTTGTCGGTGGCTAAACCTACCGAAGAGTATCCGGTTCCAAGTACAGGGTTTTTGAGAAATGCTCTAACGGCCCTGGGCCATTCGGCCTTGAGGCGGATGTTGAATGAGCGGTCTTCAGGAGCCTGGGGAGCTTTCAGCGCATCGGGAGTCTGCTGATCCACGGCGGTTTGAGCATGGGCTACCGGAACATATGATAAAAATTGATCAACAATTAATTGCCGGTAACGACCGGCCAATTGGGGAGAGAACAAAACGCTAAGTACGGCTAAAAGAACTAGAGGGATAATCCAGACTCTTTTGCCGATGATCCAAACAAAAATTGCAGTCGTGAGATAAAAGGCGGCAAAGGTAACGCGGGAAGCAGACAAGAGCAGAGTCCAATATACCAACGCGCCGACAATCAGCAAAATTGGCTTTTTTTTTGTGGCGGGTAAAGCAAAAAGTCCAATGATTAAAAGAAGAGGAAAAACTGTGTAGGCGGCCAAATCATAGTGGCCGGCGAAAGTAGAATTAATGCGGGCGTTGGGACCTAAGGTGAGGGCCAGGCCTTTGGAAAACTCACTATTGGTAGTAGTTATGACAGGAAAACTAAGAAACTGCTGACCCAAGCCATAAATAGCAACCAGTAAAGATGTAATCAAGATGGTGCGGATTAGAAAAGGAATTTGAGACAACGACCTAAGAAATGAGAAAGCTACAAAAAACAAGGACATGTATTCTAAGCGACGGAAGAGATGCAATATGCCGAGATTTAGGGTAACAGACTTGGTTAAAACAATAGCCGAGAAAGCGGATGTAAAACCAATAAACAAGTAAAGTAGCAATGACTTGTGAACTGGGGATGGAAAAGATGGTTTTTTTACAATGTAAATCAGAAAAACGATGGCGATTAGAAAATCTTCGAGACGTACGGAAACAAAAGTTCCGGAAACACTAAGGATGGGGAACTTGGGGTAAAGGGGTATGACGATTAAAAGCAGAGCAATTAGTTTAGCTAGCATATTCACGGGCTAACCAGTAGATAGAGATTGTGGTCAGAGCCAAAATGGTAAGACGGGTAATTGGAGATGAGGGAAAATAATGTAAAGTGATTTTGCTAATGTAATGATGACCATTGAAGTTGAATTGCTCCTGGGGGGTAGTGGGGTAAAAACCGTTGATATAAAGGGAATCCTTCCAGGGGTGGATGAGCTCTTCCAGCCAGCTGCTCCTGGTCTGATCACGTATAAATTCAAAAGAAAATTCCGGCGGGTGATTGAGACGGATAAACGGCCAATGCCACTGGCTTTTGTAGTAGTTGATAACTTCCGCCCGGGAAAGGTTGGAATAAAATGCGGTCCGGTAGATACTTTCGGTGTCGGCGGGTTCATTTGAAATAAAAGAATCGGGTGGAGGTGGGGGGAAACCGGGTGTTGGCCAGACGAGGTACAAAGCGGCAAAGATGCAAAGTAGAAAAGCGACAATTTTCATTACTGAAAGAGACGGGCGCGACCGAGTTTGTAGTGAGGATCCTTGTTTTCCCTTTCACCAATAATTTTGGCGGGGACGCCGCCAACGATGGCGAATTCAGGAACGTCTTTGGTAACAACTGCACCGGCGGCGATTACTGCGCCTTTTCCGACTTTTACACCGGGTAGAATAATGACTCTTGGGCCAATGAAGACGTAGTCGCCTATTTCTACTGGCGATTGTGCGGCATGAAAATCTTGAGAGTCTAGATTGTGCTCGGAGTTATAAATCATCACTTCCGAGGCAATGTCGACATGGCTGCCGATGACCAGTTTATCCCGGCCGTCTAAAAAAGCCCTATATCCTACAATCGTGTCGTCCCCTATTTTGATCCCTGAAGGGGAAAAGAAACGAGCGCTCATGTGAACAACCGAATTGCCAATTTGTCCGCCGGCTAATCGAAAAACTGCATTGCGAAGCGAATGGGAGGGAATATTGTCGTTGATCAAATGTACCAGCATCAGACCAAAGTCGGCAAGCCAGTTGTGGAAACGGACGAAAGCTTTGGAAAAGGCCTCATTTACGCTCAATTCCCTTCCGTGCTTGTCGGTGAATTTGATACCCGCGCGGGAAAAATGAATGTTTTCGGAATACATACTTTGGATTCAAGCTAAATCTTAATCCATTTCGAATCCATTGGCAATTTAATGTGCTATCATTCCGACTAATGATCGATTCACCGGTGTTAGAGTTTGGTGTAGGGCCGAGAAGCTTTGAAGAGGGTTTACTCAGATTACCCAACCGGACTCATCCTCTCTACAAGACTGACGCCGAAATTGAGGAATTGGCTCATTTAAAAGAAACTCTGGACCGAATTTTGGAAAACGGCTGTGCAGGCTTATTACCAAGACGGATGGTTCCCTTGTCACAAGCAGATATGGATTTGATGGAAAAGTGGTCGTTTAGGAGACTGCGGGCTTATGAAGTTCAATGGGCAACTATTGGGCCAGAAAATCAGTGGGCCAGTGTCTTTGGTCGTGGAGATATATACTGGTACTGGAAAATATGCAGATTATACCCGGGATTGCCTGCAAATTCGGGGTTGGAGCTAGTTTGTGTCGAGACTTGCGATGTCTCTTCTTTGAAGCCGAAAATTGGGCCTGAATTTAAAGTCGGAATCGTAACTCACGGAGAGATTATAGATTTGTTAAGAGATCTAGGAGTGCAAAACGCACATTTCTAAAACTTTCAGTGTTTGGAAGGCGCAGACTGACCAGGAGAACTTTTGGGCTTGGTTTAAACCGAGCTTGATAAAGTCGGAGCGCTTGGGACCGATGGCGGTTTGCAAGCCGGAGGCTATGGATCCTGAATCATGTGGATTCACATATATCCCGGCGGGGCCGGCGACCTCGGGAAGGGAAGCAACTTTGGAAATGACGACGGGTGTGCCGCAGGCCATGGCTTCCAAAACCGGGATGCCAAAACCCTCGTAAAAACTGGGCATAACGAAGGCCTCGGCGTGGGTCATGAGAACGGGAACTTCGGTTTCTTCAACGAAGCCGGTAAAAATAACACGGTTTTCAAGTTTCAATTTTTTAACCTCAGCAAATATCTGGTCATAAAGCCAGGCTTTTTTGCCGGAGATGACTAGCTGATAGTTGTTAGCTTTTAGCTTGGAGAAGACGTGAATTAGGCCTTCCACGTTTTTACTGGGTTTGAGACTACTTAGAAATAAAAAATATGGCTCGGTTATTTTGTACTTCTTGAGCACTTCTGGATTGTGGGTAGGCTTAAATAATTTTTGGTCATAACCGGGATATGTAACTGTAATGCTGGCGGGGTTGATGTGATAGGCCGAAATAATATCTTTTTTGGAGTGTTCGGAGATGGTGATGATACGAGCTGCTTGTTTGACCGAATACTCGGTCCAATACTTTAATTGATTAAAGTCACGAGCCGTAAACTGCTCGGGAGTTTGTAAAAATCCCAAATCCATAATGGCCACGACGGTAGGGGTAGGTGACCAGCGGGGAGCATAGTGGGTCAGACTGAAAAAAACGTCTGGTTTGGGGTGGTGGGTATATAGATCAAATGGCAGGCGGGTTTGAGTCCAGAGTTTGGAGAACGGAATCACCCGGTATTGCCAATATGGTTTGGCTTCGGGTAAATCCTCCAGGAGTGGAGTCTTGAGATAAATGACGAATTTGTGTGAGGATTTGAGATGGTAAAGAGCATGCAGTAAGCCGAAAGTGTATTGGTTAATCCCCACTCTGTTGCGAGTCAAATTGGCCTCATTGGCATCAATTCCGATTAGCATAATGATTGATATACTTTCATGGTTTCCTCGGCGGTTTTTTGCCAACTATATTTGTTTAATTGCCGGGTGCCGAGTTTTACCAACTTAGTTTTACTATTAATTGCGTCTGAAATACCGGCGGCGATAGATTTTTCGGAGAGGGGGTCGAAATAAAGGGCGGCGGTACCGGCAGTTTCATGAAAGACCGGAATATCGGAGCATGCGACGGGGATTTTATGATGAAAAGCGCCTAAGATTGGCAAACCGAAGCCCTCGTAAATCGAAGGATAGATAAAGCAGACTGCGTTTGCTAAATAGTTTACTAAACTTTGATCAGACACATACCCAGTGAAGGTAATAGAAGGCTGAGACAGAGATAGAGAATTTTCGCCGATGATGACTAATTTTTCGGTTGGACTATACTTTAAGAAGGCCGAGATGAGGCGGAGAATGTTTTTTCTAGGTTGACGAGTGCCGATTGCCAGCAGATAACTTTTAGCTTTCATCTTATAGCTAGCAGGCTTGAGAAGAAAGCGGGAAGGGAGGGCTTCGGGGATGACTATGGTGCGAGAGACTGTGGAGGGAAAAAGGTGGTGCAAATCCGATTCCGTATTTCGGGAAACGCAAATGATGGCGTCGCATTCTTTGACTACCCATTTCATTCGGGCGGTGTGAACCGAAATAATTTGAGAAGAAGTTTCTTGAGAATACAAAAACGGGGCCAGATCGTGAACTGTGGTCACTTTTTTAGCGCCAGAAGGGGCTTGGGCCCAATCAGAGGAATGATAGACATCGATGGGACCAATGAGAGTTTCTGGTGTAAGAATATGTAATTTATTCCACAAGTAATGCATGGCAACTGGGGGAAAAGGATAGATTTTGGAAGTCGGGAAAAGCCGGCGCAAATCTGACTGGCGACGTAATGAATACCCGAAAAGGGCGGATTGGGGAAGGTGACTAACCAAGTCAATTGTGTAGTCTGATACACCGGTGCCGTAGATGCTTTGAGAAACGTCAATTCCGACTTTCATATAAAACCAGGGAACCTGACCTATAAATTGGCAAATAATCCGATTGAATATAGTTTAGCAGGCGGGGAGCGTACTCGCTGAGAGGGCGGCCATCTACCGAACTGGCAGTGTCTACTAAGGCGTAGTGCGGAGGACGAAGGACAAGATTGGCTAAAAGCCGATCTTGAACTTGAGGCATAAGCCAGGGAAGAGAGAATGAGAACAGAGATCCGGCGGGAACAGTTTGAGAAAGAACGTAGATGTGGGGTTGAGCACCGAGAATAAACACGGGTTCCCCTTTTTGTGTCAGTTGAGTCAACTTGGAGGATATGTTTAGGGTTTGAGCATCAAAGAATGCATAATTTGTCGGACCAAGTTGGCGTGAGAGAAAATAACCCGACCAGAGCAAGCTAACTAATAAGACTCCGGTTCGAAGGGGGCGATGGCTTATCCGGCTGAGGATAATGGCCAAAAAAGGAACTATGGGTTGAAGATGAATAAAATTAAATCGGGGAAAGACACCTGTCGATGAGAAGATTAGCCACATGGCTGCGTTTTTAACCAAACGACTTTGCCGCGATCGGTAGAGGGCAATTAGAAGTAAAGCAGAAGGCAGAGCTAGCTTAATAAGATCCGGGGTGCGGGGCCAAAGACCGGCCAACCGCGGATAAATCGAGTTGAAAGTAATTGTCCAGTACCAAAAATCAGGAAGAATTCCGGAGTAAGAATAACCCACGAGAAGCGCCAATAGGGGCAGGAAAGCAAGTATGGTAAACTCAAATACCCGAACGGTTCGATGAACTATTAATAATAGGCTGATAAATGCGATAGGTATAATTAGACTTTGTTTGAAGATTACGCCCACCCCGAGGACAAGACCGGCTAACCAGAAGCTTCCCGAACTGAAGAGATAAAAAGCAGATAGGATGAAGAGGGACAAGAATGTATCAACCCAGAGATGGTTGCCCGCAAAAAAGGGCTGCCAGACAGCAAATAGTGCCACAGCCATGCGAGAGCGAGTAATTTTAAAAATTAGGACAGATTGAACGACGACAGTGATCAAAAGAAGTAGTTTGAATGAAATCGGATCAGTAAGGCCTAATGAGCGAAAATTTATGGGCAGTAAAAAAAGACCCGGAAAATGATGGTCAATTATTTGAGAATACGGCTGCCAACTTAACGATTTGAGATAGGGGTAAATATAGAACTCGGGATAAGAATAAAACTTTAAAGACCAGAGGACAAGTAAGTGAATGAGAATTGTAAATATAATCATGGGCGCTGATATTTTTCAATAAAACCGACACCTTCGAAGTTGTAAGTGCGTGTGTTTTGGTAACCCAAGCCCTGCAAATTTATGTCTACTTGACGATCAGGGTCTGTAAGATCGGTCAAATATTGCAGTAATAACACCTGGGGTGAAGTAATTTGGGACAAGATATTGGCAACTTGGTCCGGTTTCGCGGGGTATGAAGAGATAACCGGGGTAATAGCGAGAGAGGGAGAGTACCAATAAAAAGGAGCAAATTTATCAGCAAATTTGACAAGAACCGGAAGGTTTTGCGACTGAAGAAAGGTTATGGCTTGGCGCCATTGTTCTCTTTGTAAACGCGGTCGGGTAAAGTAAAGCAGACTGCCAAAAATGAAAATGTAGAAAAAGAAAGTCAGAAACATTTTGGGGTATCTCGAGATAGCGGAGGAGAAGAGAAATACTAAGGCCGGAAGAACATAGATTAACCTAAATGGCTGGGTTTGAGGGAGAAAAAGTGAGACGGCCATCATGGTAAAAACCGGAACGAATATCCAAACGAAAAGGAAGCGTTTATGTAAACTTTTGGCTAAATACAGAGCCGCAAAAACTACTCCAAACACAAAAGCAATATAAATTCCATAAAGAGGGCGAGATAAGATAGTGATGCGCCCGGCTACCAGTTTAAAGATCAAGACGGGGAGTGCCTTGAGCGGGGAAATACTCAAAACGTCACGCCAGCCAGGAAGGTAAACGTCGATGGAGGTGCCGGCTTTGAGCTGGCTCAGAAACTGGGGTAACCAGGGTAAATAGAGAAGTATGAATAGTAAATTTTGAATTGTGTATTTGGATAGCGATTTTCTTTCATATATAACCAAATATACAACTTGAGATAGTAGTAGAAATACAGATGAATAATGCGTATACAAAAGGAGAAGGTTCGTTAGGGCTAATGAGGAGAATTTTTTGGAGAGAAGAAAGTACATAGCTAGGGTGCCCAAAAGGCAGAGGAGGGAGTAGGAACGGAATTCCTGAGAGTAGTAGATATGAAACGGTGCAATAGCAAACAAAAAGGATGTAAGTAACCCTTGTGAAAAGTGCTTTCTGGCGAAAATATATACGACGTATATATTGGCAGCACCAAATGAGACAGGGAGGAGACGGAGCCATGTTTCCGAGCGGCTAAATTGCATCCAGAAATGGGCTAAAAAATAAAACAGAGGTGGGTGGAAATCCCCTCCCCTACCTGACCAGATTTGAAATAGAGACAAAGAAGAGAGGTGGGCTTGTGAAGTTTCGTCCAACCAGAAACTTTGATTGAGATTAATTAACCTAAGACCAAGTCCAAAAACAAGAACGAAAATTAAGAAAAGTTTTTCTTTTGCCATAGTTTTACCCAAGTTGTTGTATGGTAAATCATCATAAGATAACTTAAAAACAACCCATGCCAGCCGTCCAGAAATCCGAGATGCCACACAAAACGACGAAGAAAGTCGTAAGCTGGATTGATAAAGTTTGACTCCAGCGATGTGTATCCGTTCATCTTGATTAAAAACTCTTCGACAGATTGATAATTTCGATGAATTTTGTAATTTCTTAGTTTCCCAATCTGGCCGTTTACCTCGACTTCTTCGTGGACTTCGCCGACCCAACGAGCTTTTGTCTTGTTGTACAACCAAACATGAGTGTCGCTGGAGGGTTCCCAATTTGTGTGATAAATCGGTTTACCAAATATGTAATTCAGCCGGGGAATGGAATAAGCGGTGTAAGAGAAATCGAGTCGTTTGATTTCCTGAATCAACTCGGGAGAGAGATACTCGTCGGAGTCTAGAGACAGAATCCAATCGTATTTGCACCTGGTAGTGGCAAAGGCTTTTTGGTCTGAATAATTGACAAAATTGTGGTCGGCATTCGTAATAATTACCACGTCGTCAGATAATTTTCTGGCTGTGTTCAGACATTGGGGTAGAATGCTGGCCCGATCTCTAGCGATAATAGCTACGGACAAGTCGATCATATTTTTGAGCAACGCTATCCCAGGAAAATTTCTCAGCTTGACGGCGAGGTTTGTCTCCCCAATTTGATGATAGAGCCTTTTGCAAGGCTTGTGAGTACTGCTCGGTGTCCTGGGGGTCCACAAGAATGCCGGCATCGCCGATGATTTCGCGACGGATAGGATCATTTGTGGCTACCACAGGCAAACCGGCGGCCATGGCTTCAAGCAAGACTATGCCAAAAGATTCCCAAGGAACTGTAGGATAAGAAAAAATAGTCGCTTTTTGATAAATGGCTGGCATGTGATCATGAGGGTAATCAAGAATCTTGAACCTGCTGGGGAGAAATTGTTGGCCAAGTGAATTGAGATAATCATATTTACTCCCCTTTCCAACCAAAATTAAGGAGCAGTTTTTTATTTTAGCGGCCGCGCGGATTAACAATTCCTGGCGCTTGCCGGGTTCGAGAGCGGCAACATTTAAAATGGTTAAGGACCGTTTGCGAGAAATAGGTGGAGAAAATTTGGCCAAATCTACTCCGTTGGGAATAATGGTCGTTTTGACGAAGGGGTTGATTTTTTTGGCCCAGGCTACCTGATTGCCGGTAAGGGCAACGAAGGTGTCGGGAAAGGCGTATAAATTGAGGCGGTCGTCCAAGCCGGGGCCAGATTGGGCGGAGACGATTAACTTGGCATGATGTGCCAGGCACCAGGCTTTGGCGAGATATACGTCCAGCCGACCGTTGGTGGAAATAATCACTTGAGTAGTCGGATCAAGCTTGGCCGAGGCGTTTTTGTAAATTTTGGCGGGAAGACGAGTGGAAAGTTCCTGGGCAAAAACCTCGGCACCGCGGTATACTTGGCCCCAATATTGACTTAAGATTGCGACTTTGACCATTTATGAAACTGTCTGTAATTATACCAGTGTACAACGAGGAAAGGACCGTGGAGGAGATAATCCGAAGGGTGGCGAAAGTAAAGATAAAAAAAGAAATTATAGTCGTAAACGATGGTTCGATGGATGGAACCGGAAGCAAGGTTCGTGGTTTAAAAATCAAAAATTTGAGAATAATTGATAAGAGAAAGAATGAAGGAAAGGGTGCTGCGATTAGAGACGCTTTGAAGATGGCCGCGGGGGACGTAGTAGTTATTCAGGATGCCGACTTGGAGTATGATCCGCAGGAATATAAATTGCTGTTGGAACCAATTACTAAAGGGCGAGCTGATGTGGTATTTGGGTCCAGGTTATTAAGCGCCAGACCACATCGGGTGATGTATTTTTGGCACTATGTGGGAAATTTGATATTGACGCTTTTGACGAACGTACTTACTAATCTGAACTTAACGGACATGGAAACTTGTTATAAGGCGTTTTCAAAAGATGTGGCAAAGAAATTGGATATCAGAGAGAAGAGATTCGGCTTTGAACCCGAATTTACCGTAAAAGTTGCCAAGATGGGGTGCAGAATTTACGAAGTGGGGATTTCTTACTCGGGGAGAAGTTATGCCGAAGGGAAAAAAATTAGTTGGCGAGATGGGTTGAAAGCCATATGGTGTTTGCTAAGGTATGCCTGGAGTAGCGATGATTTTAATACCCCTGGTGAGGGAGTGCGAGGGTACTCTTAATGAGTTTGAGAGGGGAAAGAGTTACGGACTTTATCCAATAAGATATGGGGGCGGGGAGGGTAGCATCAGGGACTACTTGGGGGTGGGGAATGAAAAAGATTGATGGTATTTCGGATAAAGGTAACTTAGCACCGAGGCTGAGCTTGTATTTGAGCTGACGCTTGGGGACCTTGAGGCTCATGGAAGAGCGGTTTAGGTGGGTGGCGTGATGATAGAAGATGTCCAGAAATTTAGTATTTGGGGCTTTATGCTCTTGGACTAGCTGGTTGTTTTGGTCGAAGTAGCCTTGCTGACCGTGAGGTCTGGCTACATGAAGACCGGGAATGGCTTTGAGATTTAGAAAGCGAAGGCTGAGGTGGCCAACCCGGCCGGTTAAATGATAATGACCAGTGGACTCAGGAAGGCTGTGATATATATCTCCCACCAGGTTTCGGGTTCGAACAACGACTGATTCGCAGTCGGGATGGAGACGGCAATATTGGACTGTGGACTTGATGGAAGACTGCGGCCAAATCTCGTCACCGTCTAATATCATTAGCCAGGTGAACTCTCCCGGTGTGACTTCGAGCATCTGTTGACGAACGGCAGTGAACGAGTGGATGTCCACAGATCCTACTTCTTTAAACTCGATTTTTGGGGATTTTAAGAGTTGAATAATGGGAACTGTTTTGTCCGATGAGCCAGTATCCCAGACCATAATTTTATCTACAAAGTCCAGAACGGAATTTAAGGCGTACCAAATAAACCTCTCTTCGTTTTTCACCATGCAGTGGGCAATTATTTTTAACATATCAGCTCCGTTACTTTACGGCTCAGCTCGATGGCACCATTTGTTCCCCGGTCCCAAGGATATACTTGTTGGATATTGACTAGATAGACATTGGGAATTGAAGTGGTGAGGGGGGGGACATAATGATTTAGAAGAACAACCGGTTGAGCGAAAGGAGTGGTCCAAAGCCATGACCGGCTAATCCATGATTTTTCAAAGTTTGGGTTGATACGCTGTAAGAACGGAAGAAATTCTTCGAGTAGCTTGGTGTTGGAATAAGTGTAATATTTGTGTTCTTTTGGAAGATAGTTGCCAACATAAACCAGGTGGTCGCCGGCATAGTGGGACGGATCTATAAAATTAGTGTGCTCGGTAACACAGACGAAAGGTATATTTCTGTCGTTGATGTTGAGCCAGTAGGTGCCGTCTGTTAGAAATTGTTTTTTGAGAGCCAAGACAAGATTGACTGCACCAAGACCGGGCAGGGGCGGATAGTGCAAGCCGGAAATTTTGGAAAATAGAGCCGTTGGAAGTGTGCAAACTATTTTGTCAAATTTACTGAGTTCTGATATGTTATTGATCGACTTGTTATAAATAAAATTAGCGCCGTTTTTTTTAGCGGCTGATTGTATTGATTCGGCTAGAGAAAGAAAGCCGCCACGGGGGTAGCCGAGAGAGGCAGAACGAGGTCTAATCCGGCCATAAAACCAGACGGCGGATATTTGATCTGCGTAATCATGGAATTTTCCTATAAACAAGGGCTCCCAGAGTTTTTGCCAGCTGGCTTGACCCATAAGGGTAGTAATGTATTTTTTGGCGGTAAACCATTCAAAGGGTTTATATACCGGGTTAAAACGCATGAGAGCCAGCCCAAATGCTGTACGCAGGCGGTCGGGAAGTGATAGCTGAGGAAATTTGAGTAGACTAAATGGCGAATCTAGCTGGGCAATTTGGTCGTCTATAAAAGTCGAGGTTTTGGGACGGTAAAAGTCGATGGGGTGGCTGATTTCATCGGCCAAACTTTTAATGGCGGTGTCTGAGGTGAATAAGTGATGGTAGTGTTTCTCCAAGGGCCAAGACCACTTGGAGTTTTTGAAACCAACCGCTAAGCCCCCGGGCTGACTATCTTTTTCAAAGACGGTTACTTGGTGGCCGGTTTTTGATAAGTAATAAGCGGTTCCTAGTCCGGCAAATCCTGCACCGATAACTGCAATTTTTAGCGCCATTTGGAAAGAACGTAGCTAGAGCTGATGATTAGAACGAGCAGGTTAGTAATACCCAAGGTGATGGCTGGACCGATACTGCCAAATCGGGGAATGAATAGCAAATTCCCTAAGAAGACACAGGCCAGCTGCATGACAGTGAGCAAACCCAGAACCTTGGGCTTTTTGAGATTATAAATGATGATGGTTGTGGCCAGAGTACTAGCTACAAAGGGTATGAACGCCACGGTTAAAGCCTGGAATGGCAAGATGGAAGCTGACGATCTTTGACCGAAGAGGAGAATGATAAAAGGCCTAGCGATAATAATTCCCAGAACCATGGCGGCGATCAACCCAGAAATTACTAACAAGGCTTTTTTTACAAAAGGCTGGAGTTGAGATAGTGGCTGGCCGGCGGCAAATTTGGGAGCCAGAACGGCAGTAAAACTGCCAATTATGATAGAGTAAAAAGTGGCGATACGGGCGGCTACTGAGTATGTACCAGTAGCTGTTGGGCCGGCCAAAAGCAGCATTTGCTGGACATCCAATCGTCCAGTAATTGAGGAAAAAATTCGAGTGACCCCCATCCAGCCGCTGAAAGACAGTAAAGACTTGATTATATGTTTATCCGGTAACCTGAGGCTAAAAAAAGACCTGAAATAATAGGCTGAAAGGACTATACCCAATAGCGGGGCCAGGGCAACCATGGCCATAGCAGTAGTCAGCGACAAGGTGAGGCCCAAGGTCATAAATGAAATCAAAAAAAACAGTCGGACGGTGGTAAAAGTTAGTGAAGCCAGGGCGGCAAGCATGAATTTTTGATAGGCTTGGAAGGAGTAAACGAAGACGTCGATCAGGGAGAGGGTGAGGATAGCCAAGCCGGCGAGAATTACCGGCTGGAGCTCGCCAGTAAGAAAAAGGCGCGGACCGATTAGCCAGGAAAAGACCATAACGGCAAGCGAAATCAGCAAGGAGGCGCCGAAGCGCAGGAACAGACCGGCCTGAAAATATTTATGGGCCGTTGTTTCGTCGCCTTGGGAGTGGTGAAATGAAATAAAGTTGATGAGGGTGCCACCGATACCAATATCCAGAAGGGAATAGACAATGATGACAAAATTGGCGATAGCAGAAAAAATGCCGAAGTCGGAGGTGGATAAAAGCCCGTTTCGGACGATGAGGACTATGAAGAGAAAACCGAAAAAAGCATCAAGAACATTGCCAGTAAAGAGAATATAGGTGTTCTTAGCGGTTTTGGACTGACCCAAATTGTAGAGCCGAGTAAGAGTATTTTTCATTCTTTTTAAGTATAAACTATCGGGAAATCTGGTAGAGACTATTTTCGAAGAGTTTGGGCATGGAAAGTTCCGTAGCAAGATTTTCTATGCCGTATAGTGAATTTTTGATAACCAACTCCCCGGGTAGTGGATTGGGAAGCGTGTCCTGCCAGGCGGCGTAGATTTTCATATCGGGACGAAGAAAACGCCGCAGGCCCAAAAAGGCTTCCAGGGTGGGGTATCTGAAAGTGGTGCATTTCATTAGGCAGAGTTTTTCGGGGCTTACAGTCAGTCCGATGATCCAACGGCCGTTTAGCTTACTGGTCCGGATATCGGGGACAAGTTTATAAAGGGCCTGTTTGAGTTTATCTATAGACGATATTTTGACCGGTAAATAGTCGTGAATCGGGGGGGGAGGAGAAATAGGAAAGTCGGCGGGTTGGTAGTTGCCCAACCCAATCTGATCGATCACAGCTGGAACGACCCGGTAGAGATTTTGACGGGAGTCGGCTTGGGTCCAATCGTTGTCGTAGAAGCGACTGGAATGGTAATATCTCAAATCGACCAAACGACTTTGACCGTTTTCGGTCAGAACCGCAGACCGATAAAGAGGAGACTGATACCAAGTGATGGCTCGGTTATCAATGGCGGAGGTGATGGTCATTGACGGAGAAGTATCCGGATAGATTTTTTGATACTCAGAAGCAAATTTCGACATCGTAACCGCTTGCAAACCCAAGCGAGAAACAGCTTGAAGCTGATCTTTAAACTGGGGCAGGAATTTTTCCTCCAGCTCCCCTACTTCCACACCTAAAGTGATTTGGGCCAGGGGAATAGTTAGGTCGGTAGTATAGATACGGATAAGGCGATCCAGATATTTTTGGTCCAGATTGTGGTAGCGAGCGTAATCGTTGACCTGAACGCTGAAATTTGAGAACTTGACCCCCGCACCATATGAGAGCAAGGGTTCGCGGGAGGCCCACTGAACCTTAACTATGTCAATTTTGTTCCGGGGGTCTGAGGCGGGCTCGAGGGAACTGTTTAAGCTGGGGTAATACGGCTCGCCAACGTACTGGCCCCACAACTGATAACCATCCGTCAGGTATTGATCCGAAACGCCCAAAACAGCTTGAACATGATATTGATCATGAATATAAGCCAGTGATCGGGAATCGATATACCAGGAACCGACACTGGCTGGATAAAAACCGAATTTATTTTTAAACCTGTTGAATGCTGTATCGATAAGTTTAAAGCGGTCTTGAGGACTATAGCCGGAGAGGAAAATCTTGTCCGCCCGTTCCCATTTTTCGGTCTCCCAAGGGTAGTTGACAAAGCTATCCAAGGCTAAGTTGCGAGTAACTTCTAAAAAGAGGCCGAGTTCTATGGCCGAGGAAATTGAATTGAGGCTACTAACGATTTGATTATCTGTAAGCGCGTCGTATTGAATCAGCCAGGTGGATGGGTGGCGGGAGGATTCAACGGCAGTTTTTATGAATTCTAACTGGGATATGTCTTTACTTTGGCGCCAATATTCCCGACCCCTGACAGGGATTACTAAAGTTACAAAATTTCGATCAGCGGCAGAGACGACGGCCGGAGAAATGATGAATAAAAAGAGAAACAGCGTAACTATTCTAATCATGTACGAGCCGAAGGGTCAAAATGATCGTGAAGGGGACAATTAAGAGGAGATATCGAGGAAAAGCCGAGGTGAGAGATAATAATAGCAGATAGCCTGCGGTCCATAGCCAGATTACTCCGACTGGATGGCGACGAAAGTTTATATATTTGAAAATCGAAGCTAGGCCTATGACTGAAAAAATTGGCCATGCCAAGGTCCATTGGGGAATTGGAACTATCCCTCTACCTTCCCACCAGGTATACCAGCGCCCGGTAATGAGAATATGAAATATACCTCCCCATGGGGCGCGAGCATTACCGGCCCACCAGGAGGTTAACCAACGTTGGAAGCGCAAAAAACTGATTATGTCCGGATTGGCGATCAGTGAGGGTGCATAAGGCAAGACATAGCCCAAGAGAACATAAGGGAGTGAGTAAATAAACTTTTTGAATAATTGAAAGTCTTGGCGGAAGAATAAATATCCCAAATAGATCCACAAGAGAAACAGGCCGGTTAAATAAAATTTAACTGTCATAATTAAACCAATGGCAATGGAGGTGAGAGCGAACAAGCTGGCGTGACGGTGGGCGATGAGAAACGATAATAAAGAAAGAGACAAAAAAAACAGTTGAATTATATCGAGGTTTGCGGTAGTAATAGATTCACGGAAAAGCGGGTCGAGGGAGATGAGAAAAACTCCCAAACTAGAAACAAAAGGAGAAAGAGAGATTTGACGGGAAATAAGATAGAAAATAACCAAAACGGAGAACCCAAGAAAAACATTTATAACCGCAGGATTTTGAAACAAAATAATGCTCAAGCCGATAATTTGCTTACCGAGGGGGGGAACTTCCGGGTGTAGACGCATAGGATCATCGCCGCGCCAATACTTGTAACCTACGATCGAATAGAGGTCGTAATCGGACAGTTTGACTTCGGCTTTGCCTCCGTAAATTAATTGGGAGCGAGAAAACTGACTCTCCCAATATAGAGTGTCGTAACGGACAGATAATTGAGGGAGAAGGGAGATAAGCTGGTAAAAAACAATAAGGAGAAGCAGGATTGTCCCCTTGTTGACCATTGCGTGTATACTATA
Organism: Candidatus Amesbacteria bacterium RIFCSPLOWO2_01_FULL_49_25; assembly: GCA_001773725.1. Lineage (GTDB taxonomy): Bacteria > Patescibacteriota > Microgenomatia > CAZETR01 > Amesbacteraceae > 01-FULL-48-32b. The sequence goes on along the minus strand of MEXP01000003.1, from coordinate 29,890 downwards.
CCAGAAAATGAGGCGACAATTGGCTGTTATTGGAATGGGTTATGTGGGATTGCCGCTGGCGGTGGGGTTTGCGAAAGTGGGAAAAGAGGTAATTGGATTTGATATTAACAAGAACAAGATTAATAAGCTGAAAAAAGGAATTGACGACACTAATGAGGGTGGGGACATTAAAGATTTACAAACGGTTCAATATACATACGATCCAAAAGATTTGAGAAACGTTGAAGTGTTTGTTGTAGCCGTACCTACACCGGTAAATTCGCAAAAACAGCCTGATTTTTCCCCGCTGATCGCGGCAAGTGAAATTGTTGGGAGACACTTAAAAAGGGGTGCAATGGTGACCTATGAATCAACTGTTAACCCCGGAGCAACAGAAGAAATTTGTATCCCAATTTTGGAAAAGGAATCGGGTCTCAAAGTGGGCAAAGATTTTGGAGTAGCCTACTCCCCGGAAAGAATTAACCCCGGAGACAGGGAGCATAGACTGGAATCGATTAATAAAGTGGTTGGTGCGAACGATGCCAAAACTTTAAAGAGGGCGGCAAATTTGTATAAGTTGGTTGTGACTAAGGCCAATGTTGTACCTGTAAGTTCGTTGAAAGTGGCTGAAGCGGCTAAGGTTATTGAAAACGCCCAAAGGGATATAAACATAGCTTTTATGAATGAGCTTTCAATTTTGTTTCACAAACTGGGGATTGATACCCACGAAGTTCTGGAGGCAGCTGGGACAAAATGGAATTTTTTAAGATTTAAGCCGGGTCTCGTCGGAGGGCATTGCATTGGCGTGGATCCTTATTATTTATCAACTAAAGCTAAGGAAGTGAATTATTATTTCCAGTTAATAGATGATGCCAGACGGGTGAATGAACACATGGTGGAACAAGTGAAAAATGCGGTAATCAACGGATTGGTAGAAACCGGGAAAATACCAAGTAGGTCAACGGTTCTAGTCTTGGGGCTGACATTTAAAGAAAATGTACCGGATTTTAGAAACTCCAAAATGAGGGAGGTGTCTGACAACCTGAAAAAAAGCGTTAAAAGAGTAATTGAACACGACCCGTATATGCCCGAAAACAATAAAATTCCTCATAGCAAAGTAGATGCGGTTCTACTGGGAGTTGCCCATAAAGAATATGGGGAGTGGGGCGAAAACATGATCAAAAGAATGTTTAAAGGAAGGCCGGTAGTGGTCGATGTGCCCAGAATGTGGAACTCAAAAAAATTGGGGGGGTGGTATTGGGGGCTTTAATTAATCGAAGCCAAATTCGGCACGGTATTTCGGCGCGATTTTGTCTGAGGTCCAGGCTGGATCCCAAACCAATTCCAACTTGACTTCCTTTACTCCACTCACTTTTTTAACTGCCTTTTCAATAAGTTTATGGATAGTGCCGGCCAAAATGCATCCGGGGGAAGTCAGTGTAAATGTAACAGTAACTGTAGTAGGAGAGATATCCACGCCGTAGATTAGACCCAAGTCGGCTATGTTGATATGCAATTCGGGATCCATGATCTGGCGGAGGGTAGTCATCACCGTTATTTTACTTGGGCCAGATTTTTTTGTGAGTTTTGGTGTCATAGACTTCTATTGCCAAAGTGGGACAACTTTGAGCTGCTAAGAGCTTTTCTTCGTCCACGTTGCCGTCCTGGTCGATAATTTCCGCCAGTTGTTTGCTGTTTAAGTTGGAAAGACGGAAGGTCATGGCGGCCACAGCCGCGCATGATGCCGCTCCAATGCACTTGCTGGCAATAACTTTGACTTGATATCTGGTTTTTTTAGGCAACTTGCCCGACCCGGGCGTATATTTCACAGCAAAATATTAACACATCAGACGAATTTTTCGGCGTGAAGTTGAGTGGAAATAACACCAAGGGAAATAAGTAATTTTGTCATGCCGGAGACATAAGGGCGGCTCCCACAAAGATAGATATGATAATTTTTTAGGTCTTGGATTGATTTGAGGTATTGGGTGAGAAAATCGCGAGTATAAAAAATTAAAGGATTGAGACCTGTGTCGAAAACTTCAGATTTACGGTGCAAGGACCAGAGAATGGGGCCAGCCCGCATAGATAAGAAAGGAGCTATTCCGCTGCCCCCCGCAAGAAACAAGCCATCTGAAGTTTTGATGAATTTACCCAGGGGGCCAATAAAATCGACAAGGGATCCGGGATGAAGAGATAAAATATATTTTGAACCGAGACCCATGGGGGAAACGTCTGCGAGGAGATTCATGTGAGATGAAGATGGAGGATCGGAGAGTGAATAGGAGCGACGGTGACCGTCGGGGTGAACTTTAAGACTGATATACTGGCCGGCCTTAAAATTAAGCCCTTCCGGTTTAGTAAGCTGTAAGAGCCAATAGTTTTTGGATAATCTTTTTAGAAAAATTACTCTAGCATGCATCGAGGATGGCTTTGATAACTAATGATGCGCATGCCGCCCGGGCTGGATTAACACGTAAGGGGCGGACGGAAAAAATTGGCTTTCCTATGATTTTATCGGACACAATACTGGCGGCGGCTTGAGAAATCGCACAGCCAACCCCTTGCCATTTAAAATCGGTGACTTTGCCAGATTTTATCCGGTAATAAACAGTCAATGAATCACCGCAGGATGAATTTGAAACCGTGGCCGAAAGACATGGTGATGGCAAAATCCCCTGATGGCGGGGGCGGCGGTAATGGTCAAGAATTATCTCTGTGTAGTCGGTCATATACTTCGGGAATTTTGGAAATTAAATAGTCGATATCAGACTTGGTGTTGTAAATGTAAAAACTAGCTCGGACCATAGCAGGGACACCGAATCTGGTAATTGCCGGGGTTGCGCAATGCTGTCCGGAACGGACGCAGATTCCGTATTCATCTAAAACTTGCGCAGCGTCGTGAGCGTGGATTCCATTAACGTTGAAGGTAATAATTCCTGCACGATGTGTGGTTGGCCCGTAAAGAGTTACGATGTTCTTTAATTTCTTAAATTTTGCCAGGGCGTAATTAGTGAGGTCCTCTTCGTGCCGCCGAACATTGACCATGCCGATTTTTTGTAAATAATCGACGGCTGCTCCCAAACCGACAATTTCTGCCAGTGGGAGTGTACCAGCTTCGAATTTTTGTG
>MEXP01000003.1:0-26742 GCA_001773725.1 Candidatus Amesbacteria bacterium RIFCSPLOWO2_01_FULL_49_25 | reverse complement strand
CCCGCCATAAAGCCAGGGGGGAAGTTGATTTAATAATGATTTATTGATGTATAAAACTCCAATACCGGTGGGGCCAAGCATTTTGTGGCCGGAAAAAGCCAGAAAATCGATGCCCAGTTTGTGGACTTCTACCGGAAAGTGCGGCACTAGTTGGGCACCATCAACGAAGATTTGCGCCTGAGGACAAATTTTTCGGATTTTATCTAAGGGGGTTATTGTACCCAATAAATTAGAGACTCCGGTTATTGTGATGAATCGAGTTTTGGGATCTAGGGATTCAAGAAGCAGGTGGCCTTGATTATCGATATTTATGAATTTAAGTATGGCGCCGGATTGCTGCCAGGGGACCAGGTTTGAGTGGTGTTCTAAAACCGAAAGAGTGACGATCTTCGGAGAAAGTCGAGAAGCAATAAAATTGACAGCTTCAGTAGTGCCGCGAACAAAAATAATTTCCCCGGGGTCGGCACCGATAAACTTAGCAATTTGGGCCCGGGCAGAGTCAATAAGGCGAGATGAACGCTGAGCAAGTTTATAGATACCCCGGTGAATGTTGGCGTTAGTATAGCGATAATAATTAGAAACGGCGTTGATAACTTGTAAAGGTTTTTGGGAAGTCGCGGCCGAATCGAGATAAACTATGTTTTTTTTAAGAATGGGGAAGTCTTTTTTGACGTCAAGCATGCGAGAGAAAACCAGCGACAATTAATTTTTGGGCTTGGGCATAATTTAGACCACGGGCTTGAAGATAAAAAATCTGTTCTGGATCCACTGGACTGATTGTGGCAGCGTGACTGGCTTTAACATCGCTGGTTTGAATCTCTAATTGGGGACGAATATCAGCGCGGCTTTTTTCATCCAAGATTAAAACGCGAATATCCAAAAAACTATCGGAGTTTCTGGCTTGAGGAAGGATGTGAATTGATCCAGTGATGTGTAAATCCGCCCCGTTTTGGACAATAGCCCGGATGTTCAGTCGTTTCGTAGCGCCGGGAATGGAGTGGAGAAGTGTAAAATCTTTATAATATATTTTGGGACGGTCGGCGCGAATGATTTTTGTTGAAGTCATCCTACGCTCCCTTCCATTTCTAAATCAACTAACCTGTTCATCTCAACGGCGTATTCTAAGGGAATTTGCTTAATTATGGGGCTTAAAAAACCATTGACTATAAGTGTCTCCGACTGGTGTTCTGTGAGGCCACGACTCATAAGATAAAACAGCTGATCCTCCCCCACCCTGGAAACAATAGCTTCATGCTCGACTGTGCTTGTGCTGTTGAGAACTTTGTTAGTGGGATAGGTGTCGGAACGTGAGCGGGGATCGAGGATCAGAGCGTCGCAGACAACTTTGGACCGGCAGCCGGCAGCAGCTGGATTTATTTGAACCATGCCGCGGTAAGAAGTCCGGCCACCGGCAAAGCTTACCGACTTAGCAAGTATTTGTGAGGAGGTTTCAGGGGCTAGGTGGTACATTTTAGCACCGGTGTCTTGATGCTGGTGGGAACCAGCAAGGGCAAGCGATAAAGTTTCACCGGTGGCTTTGCGGCCGGTTAGAAAGCATGAGGGGTATTTCATAGTCAAGCGGGAGCCTAAGTTACCATCTACCCAACGCATGTGTCCTTCCTCTTCAACTCTGGCCCGTTTCGTTACCAGGTTGTAAACGTTTTTGTACCAGTTTTGGACAGTGGTGTACTGGACAGTGGCGCCTTTTTTGACAAAAATCTCTACGACAGCTGCGTGAAGAGAACCATCTGAATAGGCCGGGGCGGAACAGCCTTCGACATAATGAACACGACTGCCTTCCTCGGCTATTATCAGTGTCCGTTCAAACTGTCCAGCGGCAGGGGAGTTGATGCGAAAATAAGCTTGGAGAGGTAGGTCAACTTGAGTATTTGGGGGGATGTACACAAAACTTCCGCCGCTCCAGACGGCGGTATTTAATGCCGCCAATTTATTGTCTGCCGAAGGGACCAGTTTGCCAAAATATTGGCGGACTAAATCCGGGTATTGTCTCAGTCCTTCATCCATGCCCAGAAAAATCACCCCTTTTTTGGCCAAAAAAGATTTGAGTGACGAATAAATAACTTCACTATCAAACTGGGCTTTAACACCAGCTAACATTTCTCGCTCGGCTTGAGGAACCCCTATTTTATCAAACGTTTTTTTTATTCTTGAATCGACTTTGTCCCAGTCTCCCACCGATTGCTGGGAAGGCTTGAGGTAATAGTGAATTTTTGCAAAATCGATACGTGACAAGTCCCCTCCCCACTTGGGAGTAGGCATATGATTAAATTCGGCTAACGCTGACAAACGAATATTAAGCATCCATGGAGGTTCATTCTTGAACGTTGATATTTGGCGGACTGTGTGTTCTGTCAATCCCGCGGTGGATCTAAACTCATAGTCGACCTGGTCGGAATGACCCAGCGGATAATCTGGTGATGGTGTGAGCGTGGATGAGGAAATAGGGGCAAAGCGACTCATATGTGAGAGTAGCCTGATTTTTCCAATTGAGAAATAATGTCCGAAGAAGCGAATTTGACTATTGTTCCCGATTTAAGGATGAGAATCCGATTCGGGGACAAAAGTTTGAGTAGCCGAGGATAATGGGTGATAACCAAGATTCCGGCGGAGGATTTTTTTATTGAAGAGGAAATCAAGCGCAAGGCATCAAGATCCAGACCAGAATCAATTTCGTCCAAAATGGCGTATCGAGGATTGAGTAAATCCATTTGTAAAACTTCCATCTTTTTTTTCTCTCCGCCGGAAAAATCCAGATTGAGACTGCGGTTAGTCGATTCTTGTTCCAAGAATAAATTTTTGGCCAGCTTTTGCGCCTGGCGTTTGATTGAAAGAGCTGACTTATGAGTTGAGGTGATTAGTTGGCGAACGTTGACGCCGGGTAGGGCAGACGGGTTTTGGAACCCAAGAAATAACCCAAGTTTTGCTCTTTGGTCGGGGGGAAGTTTAGAAATATCTTTCCTGTCAAGGTAAATACCTCCTGATGTAATTTGATAGCGAGGATGGCCCATAAGGGTCAATGCAAGTGAGCTTTTGCCGGAACCATTTGGGCCCATTAGTCCAACGGTTTCGCCTTTTTTAAGTTCAAACGAGATGTTGCTTAACAGTATTTTGCTTTCGACTTGGACAGTAAGATGAGAAATTATTAATGACATAAATCCGCAAGAGTCTTTTTGGCTAAAGTTTCATGCAACATCGAGGTCAGATTCCGCATAAAGTTTTTTTGGTGACAAGCTTCTCTGACGGGACAAGGTGCACAATTAACCAAAGATATCGGGCCGTCCAAGGCCTCGAGAACGTGACGAACAGAGAGAATCTTTGCGGTTACAAGTTTTCTGGCAATTTGGGCAGTGAAAGCCCGAGGTAAACCCAATTTTGAAAATTGATGTAATGAAACGCGATTGTCAGGATGTTTTGCTAACCATGAAAGAAGTGATAACCCGTAATCTACTTTTTTGTTCAACGCGAATGCAGTCATATCCCAACTTGGAGTATTTTAGTACAACTTCTCTAGTCTACAATACGGTACGTGAAGAATCGGGAGATTTGCTTGCTCCAGGACTTTGGAGAATTTCCCGAGATGATGTGGTCGGCCAAACGCAGGCCCATGTCTAGGGAGTGATCGGTATTGTCATAGAAAAATAGGCCCGGGCGGCCGATGGTGTAAAAATTTTTAATCCTGGACAGATGATCAAGAATAGTCTGAAGGTTTTGCCTGTAGTTGAGATCGTAGAGGGGATAGCAGTGACCGATTTTGATAACTTTCGAGTCAATCGGTTTTTCGTCAGATGAAATAACTTCAGCAGATACGAGATCGGCGAGGACCCGGTCAACTATGTTATCCCGGCGCCAGATATCGCCGTCGAATTCGCAGGGGATTTCGGCAATCAGCACCGATTGGTTTTTGGGGATCATGTAGGGACTGAAAGTTTTCTGCTCAGAAAGGCGGCTAAATATATATTTGGATTCGGGGAAAAAAATCCAAGATTGGGGAAATATTCGAGGTTTGTTGAAAGCTAAAAACATCAAAATAAGTGACCGGTGTTTGAGATCTGAAGCCGCGCGAACGACTTGGGGAGGAGTCGGGAGGAGAGAAACCAGATGTTTAAGATGAATCGTGGAAATAATGTAATCCGGCCGTAAAGTTTTCTTATTTGAAAGTGTGATGCGGTTGGCGTTGACTAATACCGGTTCGGTCGATAAAAGAAGTTTGGCCCCATGTTTTTCGGACCGGTCCCACAGAGCTTTCGACATTTGCCCGATACCGTGGCGGGGATAGTAGAAGACGTCCGCGGAGAGATGATTTCGACCTTTTACACCAAAAAATATACCCGTAATCATTTCCAGAATAGTCGGTGCGGGAACGCGGGTTTCTGCCAGAGATATGTCGAGCTGGGATGGATGACCCCAAATCTTTTCCGATAAGGGGAGAAAAATATTTTTAAAAGCATAGTTACCGTATTTTGACCTGAGATAGTCTTCACTGTTTTGGGATTGGGTATTTTTTAGTTGAGCAAGACCGTAATCCAATCCGAACCGGAATGCCCGCCAGGGACCGATCTTTTTCAAGAGATCTACTATTTTGACCGGATAGTCCAAGTAGGTATCGAAAAGACGAATTTTGCTGGTTTTGGGTTGAGACAGGACATCTCGGCCGATCAGTTTTTTAAACACGTCCAAAATTCTGGGCAAAATTGTATAAAACTTATGCGGGCCCATATCCAGCTCGTATTTCTTCCACTTGAAAGTGGTAGCAAGACCGCCAATGTGGTCCATTTTTTCGACAACTGTCACATTGAACCCGGCTTCTGATAGTTTCCAAGCAGATGCTAAACCTGCAACACCAGCTCCGAGAATAACTACAGATTTATTTTTTTTGCGCGATGACGAGGGTTTGTCCGGCATAATAGGGCAGGTGGAATTTGTCGAGTTGCAATAATTTGGCTATAGGCAACATAATTTTATAACCCAGTTCACTGTAGGGCTTGAGACGATAGATAAGATAACCGAGCTCGAGAGTTTGGAAATGGGGCTTGATTTTGAGGATCTTAAATCCGTGCTTTTCCAGTATTTTTGTAATAGTAACCGGTGTGAAGTAGAAAAGATGAATGGAAAGAATAAACCACCACTTACGGCCAAAAATCTTGGAGGGAATGCTGGAAAAATCAGGGTAATTGACAAAAAGCAGGCCGCCTTTTTTCAGTACTTTGGATGCTTTGGCCAGATCGGCGGAAGGATCGGGAACATGTTCTAAGACATCCCAATATGTTACTACGTCAAAGGAGTTTGGCCGAAAGCGGTAGCCATGGATAGTCCCAGGGCGGATTTTGACGCCCAATTTTTTTCGGGCATACTTGCTAATCCAGCGGCCGGGTTCAACGCCTTCGGCCTTCCAACCGGCAGCGGAAGCGGCTTTGACAAAATATCCAGCTGCGGCGCCAACGTCCAGGAGTTTTCCGGGTCGGGGGGTGTATTGCGCCAACAAATGCAAGCTTTTTTTAAAGGTGGCCAACCGGGCAAGCTCTTGAGAGACATAATCGCTGTCGATAGCTCCGCTATAACTTCTGACGACGACGGCCGGTTTGAAACGGGGTGTAACATAGACTAAGCCGCAATATTTGCACTTGACAATTTGCTCTACCGAAATCTTATGAGAAGAGGAAGAAAAAAGTTCCTTGGGGTTTAAGGAGTTTATTTCAGGTCGTTCGGGGTAAATTATGTCGAAGTCGTCAGCGCCGCATATTTTGCACATGATGTTTTCCAAATTACGGTTTGTTTTGGCTGATAAGCTACGGGGATAGTGCAAACGGCTGAAACGATATTTAAACAGGGTCCATAATCCCTCAAGTCCATCATGCCAATGAATTTTTTTGCCCTGCTCGTATGTCCGAGGCTCGTAGGATATCGGTACCTCGTAAATTTTGTAACCCAATTTGGAAACTTTGGCGGTAATTTCCGGACAGAATTCAAAGTGTTTGCTTTCCAGTTTGATGAGATTTAGGACTTCGCGAGTCAGAACTTTATAACCGGTGGCTTCATCAGTAATATGGGTACCGTATAAAAGATTGGCGACCTCGGTAATAATCCTACCCCCCAAGTAAGCCAGGAAGTAAGAGGCCTGATGGGTTTTTTTGAGAAAGGAGACATTTTTTTGACGCTGGAGTATATACAAAAAACGTGAACCGTAGACCACTTTGGCGCGATTGGTAAGAATTGGCTTGAGGAGCTCGGAATAAAATTTGGGATCGTACTCTAAATCGGCATCCTGGGTGAGAACGATATCCCCCCGGGCGGCGGCAAATCCGGAGGCCATTGCCCGGCCTTTACCCTGATTTTGAGGATGGCGAATAACTTTGATGCCAGATATCTTTTTAAGTATTTGATAAGTGTCGTCGGTGGAACCGTCGTCGACGACTATTATTTCTCGATTCACCCCCTTTGGAAGTTTGGTCTTTTTGACGGTCGAGATGAGCGAATTTACAGTGGTCGATTCGTTGTAGGCGGGAATGACGACACTAACGAGCATATAAGAAGGACCATAGTCGGACACGGAGCAGGCGGTGAATAGTCATTTCGGTCTTGGTATGGAAACTGCCCGTAACAAGACCGACAAAACTTTTGACTAGGCTGGCAGGATTATACAGGAGGCGATAAAAAGTAAATTTGGCAAATAACATTAAGCGAAAAAAGTGGAGAGGCTTAAAGTCTCTTCGCCAGGACGGCGAAAAGGTGAGCTGGGACAGGAAGTGGAATCCGGAAATTTTACCCCATTGGGAACTGCCGGGGATGGGAGTCATGATAAAAAGGGCTACTTCGTCCAGTCCGACTTGGGCTAGTTTGCGAATGTATTTAGCCGTTTGACGAAGATCGTCTTTGATCTCGCCCGGAAATCCTAAAACAAAACAGGCCTGGGTAGTGATTCCGGAAGCGTGCATACGTTTGATCTGCCCCAAAGCTAGGTCGTGGGCGAATGGTTTGTTCATAAGTTGGAGCATACGGGGAGAGCCTGATTCGGGAGAAATAGAAATATAGCGACAACCGGCTTTCGCCATTAGGGGGATAACCTCGGGTTTAATCGCTTCGACCTTGGTACCGGAGGTAATTTTCCAAATCACTGGAAGTTTTCTTTTGATAATTTCGTGAGAGATGTCCGCCATGCGGCTACTGACCATGGCCGGGTTAACATCCTCGAAATGAAATTCACGAATCCCCCACTTGGAATGCCAGTATTCCATTTCATCCACGACGTTCTGGCCGGTTCGTCCGCGCCAGAGACGAGCGTTCAAAGCCGGGATAGTACAAAAAGCACAACTGAAGGGACAACCGCGAGAAGTATACATGGGCAGATATTTGGAGTAAGTAATCGGGCCGTGGGCATAGCCCAGGTTCCAGTAACTTTTAACTGGAAAGAGGTCCCAGGCAGGGAAAAGCAGGCGGTCTAAATTCATGATGGGTTTTTCGGGGTGGGAATTATAAAGGCCGCGAATTTTTTTCATAATAACTTTGTCTAAGGTTTTTTCCGGCTCGCCGGTATAAATTGTTGTAGCACCTGCTTCTAAAAACTGGCTAGAAACTTCGGATAAAACGTAAGAGGTGACCTGCTGAGTGTTTTCCAGAGTAATGATGGGAGTTTGGGGGTAAGCCTGGCGGAGGCGGCGAATAAGGTTCAAGTGGACTTCGTGATTATGGACCATCCCGGCGTAAGTAATAAGACAATCAACTTTGCGAGTCCGGAGTTGTGCCAGAATCTCTTGTGGAGTGAGTCCCTGAACATAAAAGTTGTCCCAGGTAGTGATTTGCTTGGGTTTGGCACCAAAAGCGTCAATGACTCGCAAGGGAAAACCCTTCTGTCGCAAAGCTGCTGCCGCATAAGCGAGAGTGATTGGCCAATAAGGAATTCCACTGGAAGCAATATCGTTTTTTTGACTGACTAGATTTGGGTTAATGAGGACGAGACTAGGAAGTTTCATTTGCGAATCAAAATAGTGCCTCGGAAGGACTGATTCTCATACACTTGGTCCGGAGATATGATAAAGGTGGTTAAAACCCTGAAGTTCTGGGCAAGGAACTCATCGGTAATGTTTCCGGGTGAGTAAACTACATCTTTCCAAGGGCCCAGGGAAAAGTCGGCGTCTGACTCCTTGTAATTGGTTATGACGATATAGTCTATTTTCTCCTGATACCCGGTCAGCATTCCCGGAGACAAAGGAAACCACATGGTGGTTAATCCTTCGTACCATGCCGCCCAGGCGTCTAAGTTGGTAATTATAAGTTTATCTTTGGAAATATTTTGGGCCATTATACTTGGAATAATTCTGTAAACCGGGGGTTGGGAAGTGTTATATTGAATACTTCTAAATCTGGCGTCGAGCGTGTAAAAGCCAAGCGTAGGAATAATAACTACGGCAATGACAGCAATAACTGAAGCGAATCGAAGTTTGATTTTGGAAACAAATTCAGATAGGCCTAAGGACGAAGAGATTATGACCAAGGGGAGTATGAGGTGAACATATCTGGCATTGGGAAGCGTGGCCGACGCGGCCAGAATGAAAAAGGTTAATGAAAAGATTGTTAGAAAATTATGGAAAACCAGTTCTTTGCGAGAATGTTTTAGACCTAGAGAAATCAAAAAAATTCCTAAAACCACAGGGTGGATGATTCGGGCAGGATCTTTGACAAAGTTATAGAGGTTGTAAAACATTTTGGAACCGAACTGTGAGAAAGAGAGTGGGTCGTAAGACAGTCCTCTTATATACTGCCCCGGTGAATTTTGAGGCGATATAAAAAATGAACCAAGAATCTTAATTGGGGATGCGGGCGAATATGGCCTCTCAAAAGCTAGTGGAACAAAGACCGCCATTAAGACGATGGTTGAGATGATAAGGATAGACCTAATGAGCTTATTAGAGATTATAAATATGGATAGGGCGGCGGCTGCTAAAAAGACCGGTGCCTGCTGACGAGTGAGAAATAGAAGAACAAGGGGAATTACCGATAGCGTTTTTAACTTACCAGGGGCATATAGAAACACAAATTCAAAAATTAATATGATCAAGATAAACAATATTTCGCTCGATGCATTGACAGCATATTGAATTAGATAGGGGTTGAGAAGAAAAAAAAGAATAGCTACGATTGCTGTGAGATGTGAGTGGAGCTTGAGGGCGATAAAATAGACCAAAGCCGAACTTAATACAAATAGGAACATTCCAGCTATGGCAATTGTGAGATCCGTTTGGGGGAGAAACCTAAAAAAAAGCGAGAGAATGAACGAAATTAACGGTGATGACCCGCCAGGCCAGACACTGCCATGAAAATAGTTTCTAAGAAGCGTGACGTCAAAGAAGCTGTGGTGGACTGACAAACCTTGACCGGAGAGAAAAGATCTAGCGGCGTCGGCAAACTTGGCTGAGTCGGAAAAGGTAAGATACATATGCTACACTTCTTGACTGAAAGTATATCACTATGTCTAGGCTACAATTGGTGATCTTGCCTGTAGAATTAGGTGGTAAATGTGTTTCTTTTTTTGGCAGTACTCTGGACAATTTTCCAAAAAAGAGGCCCGGCCCATTTGGAAGCCCATTGAGGAATTTTGACAAAGCTGGTTTGGGAAGAGGGTACGGAGAATGACGGATCAATTTTCTTTACCCGGTTATATTGAAGCCTCAGTTCTTGGACGTAAGGGGTATAAATATATTTTTTAACTGGAAAGGAGAGATAATATCCTGAAGCGAAGTCAAATTTTAAGGGTGAAGTAATTTTGAACTGATGAAAATGGTAACAAATTAGTTTGTCGTCGTTAATATATGGACGATCCCCTTTTAAGGAAGCGGAGTATTGACCAATGTTCCAGGGGGCGGTGTTAACGCCTAAATTTTTGGAGATGACCAGATTGGAATAAAGACTTGGCCATTCGTTAAGGTACAGTTGGTCTCCCAGTTTACCGTCTTCATGGCGCCAGTAACACCAATCAAGGCACTGACGGCGCCAGCGTCGGAGACAAACCAATCCTTGTTTATCCCGGCGGAATATTTGAAAGCCGACGTTGAAGCGGCCGGAAGTGTTCACTCTGTCTTCCTGCCCTGGTGGGAAGCGGTGCTCGACGGTGTAAATTGAACCTTTAGCAAATTCTTCCCAAACAGGTGTGAGATCTGAAAAGAAATAAAGGTCGGCGTCCAGATAGCAGACGAATTGGACTTGCGGGTTGCGACGAAATATATACAGTGGTAATGAGGGAGTGCAGGTCCAATAATATTCGACAAGCGACCGGGTTTTCTTGACAGCCAAAAGAAGCGGGTCTTCAAATTGGGATAGTGATACCAAAGTAACATTCTTGAGCTGCATCTTGAACAAGATGTTATAAGTCGAGTCGTCGAAACAAAGAATCCAAAGTGAGGCAGATGGATGATGTCGAATAAAAGAAGAGTATAAACTGAGTCCTTTTAGGAGATATCCCTGATCAAAGTAGGTACAATAAATAACTTGTTTGCCGGTCATTGCAATAATTTGAATTGTTTCCAAAATGGGGAACGGAATACATAAAACCACATTAGTGGGACAAAGAGTCCGCTTAGACGGCTGACGGCGTTACCCAGTTCTTTCCAATAGAAAAATGTCTGGGAGGCAAAGACTGTTCCCGCCCAAAGGGATAGAAAGAGGAGTGAAATCATCGATAGAAGAATAATTTGGGATTTATTTTTGAACCAAAAGGATTCAATGAAAATAAAGGGGGCAAACACCAAGATGGTTGGCTTGACCGCGTCCATAAAGTATGGCCAAAAGAAGGCAAAGGCGGTGACGGCGGGGTTGGACAGACGAGAAAGGAGCGGATCGGGTTCGGCAATTGGATTGGCGATTGGAGAGGCTGGAGAAGAAGGGGTGGATACAATATTGGATATTACCGATTGACTGCTTCTGACAATGTCAATTATGCTGTAACGGGCGACGTGATCTAACCAGACATTGCGAATTGAGGAGCTAATAAAAATAAAAATTGCCATTAGTAAAAACTCCTTTCTGATAAATAGTAAAAGTGAGGTAACGAAAAAGGGGACGAGCCAAAACGGGTCAGTAATTCTCACCCAGCTGGTAAGACCGAGGCAGAGTGCAGAAATAAGCAACGGAGGTAGATTGACTTTACGGTTACTAAAAGCCCAAAGTAAGTACATTATTGAAGAGCAAAGAAAAATAGCGTAAGGGAGATTAGTTAGTGGCTGGCGAGACTGCCAAAGAACTATGGGGGAGGAGTACATAGCGAAGGTTCCAATGGCGCTTACAGTCCTGGTAGTATATTTGTTGAGATGGGCGTAAAAAACCAAGGCAAAAGAAAGATACATCAAGGTATAAAAGATGTGGGGGTTATCTGAACCCAAAAAGCGAATAAATAGATGAACGAGCGAGGTGAACGGAGGATAAGACATCCAATTGTTGACTTCATGCATGGAGTTAAGGGTGCCGGTAAGGAACATGACTTTGGCCCGAAAGTCATATAACGCCAGGGCGTCAGTAACGTAAACAGGAGTGTAAATGGAGTACACGGAAATAATCATAAAAAGAGCGACAACGCCAATTAATGCCAACTGCCCGAGGAGATTGAGCGGAGATTGCGATTCCGCTGATTTGAACCGGGAGTTTGGGCCAGATCCCCTGATATATTTTTTGAGAAGAAACAGGCCGACCAAAAGAACGGCTGAAGTAATCCAATAGAGACGGGGAGCGGCATTGTTTGACTGTTCTGCGATGGCAAAAAAGAAAAGTGTTTGAATCCCGGACGATATAATAAAAGATAGCCCTAATTTCTCAAATAACTTAGCATCCAGGTTGATGGCATCCAAAAAAAGCCAGCCTATGGATAAAGTTATAAAAAGACCTAAAAGAATCATAAGCGGATAATTCCTTTTTTACCGGAGAAGCGCGGATCCGGAAGACCGATGGTAATATTTTCAAATGTTTGTGGGATGGTAGAGTCGAATAAGAATAAACTAGATGCGGAAACCGGAAAATCGGGAAAGTCGTTGTACAGCAAAATGTAATTTCCCAACTCGCCATTTTTTCCCCGGGTAGTAAGAAGCTTCTGTGAATCTAAAAAGATGGGAATTCGAGGGTAGATGAAATAGGAGATAATGGAGAGCCCAGGGTCAACGTATTCGGGTGGGGGGAAATAGATGACGGCATCTGGCGGAGTGTATTTGATGATTTGCTGGGCCAAAAAATATTCGTCGGGACGGAGAGAAAGCATTTTCTGATCGTATGTAAGGTTTCTCTCAGTGATAAGCATGCGCTGTAGGTCGGTCAACACTGTTCCAAACGGGCGGAGGCCAGAACCTAGTCTTTGCCAGAAATAGATGCCAACTGATAATATAATAGCCACCTGGGTGAGAAATTTAAGCTTTTTGATCATTGACACATATTATCCGCAAGTACTAACGGAATTTTACTCCCGTTTGGGCGAGAGAGTAAACCGGATGAGTTATAGCCAAATTAAAAGAGAGCTTCTTAACCTGCGGTTCGGAACCAGCGATTACTATAGCCGAAATTTGAGAAAACTGGGACACGAGGCTGAAGAGGTGATTATTAATGACGAGCGTTTTTTTAGAGGGTCAATTATTCCCAACAAATATGTAGGTGTTGTACCTGCAGTCCTAGTCAATTCGGTAAATCAATGGAATATGTTTAAACAGGTTGAGAGATTGGTGGTCAGTAGAAAACCAGACGTGTTGTATGTACAGAACATAAGTTTGTTATGGGAGAGTAATTTGCGCAAGTTGAAGAGACATTGCCGATTGATAGTGGGACAAATTGCGGCTCCTTTGCCGCCAAGAATTTTTTTGGAAGGATATGATTTAATTCTTACCTCTCTCCCCCACTTTGTCTCACGAATAAACAACCTTGGTGTAAATAGTGAGTATTTAAAAATAGGGTTTGAGGTAAGCTTGCTGAACGAGTTTAAGCCAACAGAACGAAAATACGATGTGGTATTTATAGGCGGCTTTACACCTCATCACTCATCCGGGAACGAGGTGCTGGAAGAAGTATCCAAACGGATAAAGATTGATTATTGGGGCTACGGAACGGAACATTTAAACCCACGTTCTGAGATAATTAAATCGTATCATGGACCGTCTTGGGGGAGGAATATGTATAAGATACTCAATCAGGCAAAAATTTGTGTGAATCGGCACATAGACATTGCAGATGGATATGCTAACAATATGCGTCTTTATGAGGCTACGGGAATGGGTGCGCTGTTGGTTACGGACAACAAGATGAATATTACGGAGCTGTTTGCTCCAGGAAAAGAAATTATTGTCTATGATAATAGTGCCGATCTGGTATCTAAGATTGAGTATTATTTAAGACATCCCAGGGAAAGAGAGAAAATTGCCGCTGCCGGTCAAAGGAGAACATTGAAAGATCACAATTACGAAGTAAGAATGAGGGAAATGACGGCGATTGTAAAAAAATACCTATGAAAGAACTTGTTTGCGGTGTGTGTGGGGGTGGAAGTCAAATGTGGTACGAGGGCTTATATGATGATAGATACGCGTATCCGGGAGAGTTTGCACTTTACAAATGCACAAGGTGCGGTTTTGCCCAAACTTTTCCGAAAATACCCAAACAGGAAATGACGCGCTTATACACCCGGTATTATCCGCGGAAAGATTTTAAAGTAGAATACATCAAAGCTTTGGCCAAGGCTATACCAAGTTATTGGGTAAGATGGCTAAAAGGTCTGGGGTCGACTGCGCATTACTGGGTACCTCAGGGGAAATTTAGGAGTTTGGATGTTGGTTCAGGTTCGGGAGTGTCTCTATTGGAACTTGCCAAATTGGGACATGAGGTCTATGGATTGGAGCCGGATAGAAACACCATCAGGATGGCCAAGGAATTGAATTTGAAAGTACACTTTGGATTTATCGAGAATTGTCCGTTCCCCAAAAATTTTTTTGACTACATAACCGCCAGCCAGGTTATTGAGCATACCAGCGACCCGGTGAAATTTGTTTTGGAATGCAAAAAATTCTTGTCTGATACAGGAAAAATGATTATTACCACTCCAAACATTGAAGCTTTACATTGCCGGTTAACCGGCAGAAAGTGGGTGCATTGGCACATTCCGTACCATCAATGTTTTTTGACAAAAAGGACATGGACGGAGGTGGCGATGAGAACGGGGATGAAGGTTGTGATGATGAGAACAGTGACCCCGAATCTTTGGACTGTATTGCAATTCAGAAAGTTGTTAGCAAAGTCGAAGGAAGAAGAGTGGGCTATTTGGAGAACTTCGACAGATAACGGTATGGTCAGAAAAAGAAACGTGGGTGATAAACTATTGACAGGGTTATTGCTGATTGCGGAAAATTTTTGGGTAGAAAATAGGTTAGTTGACACCCTGAACTGGGGAGAAAGCTGGGTGGTAACCTTGGAGAAGCAGCTATGAAAGTGTTTGTTGTTATTCCTGTTAGGAACCGCTGGAATTTAACTAAACAATGTTTAATTTCAATAGTGAAACAAAGTTACAAGGATCAAGAGATTGTAGTCATTGATGATGGGTCAACCGATGAAACCTATGAAAAAATCCAGGAGTTGTTTCCTCGAATAAAGTTGGTGGGCGGGGATGGTAATTTGTGGTGGACGGGGGCAACTCACCTAGGGGTGGAACATGCGTTGAGGGAGGGGGGAGACGAAGATGCGGTACTGCTTTTGAATAACGACTGCGTATTGACAACAACATGTCTGGAAGTATTGGTAAAATCCGTGAAGAGCGGCCCAAATATAATTGCAGGATCGATCGTAAAAGATGTATTGACGAAGAAAGTGATTGAATCGGGGGTAATTATTGACTGGCAGAAGGGCAAGTTTTATTCAACTCCCATTGGCGGCACGAGAGTAGACGCTCTAACCGGGAAAGGTGTATTAATTCCCCTGCATGTATTTAGCAGAATAGGAAATTTTCATAAAGCCTTGTTGCCCCATTATGGGGCTGATTACGAGTTTTACCAAAGAGCCAAACGGGCGGGGTACCTTTTAAAAATATGCCCAGACGCTATTGTTTATAATTACAGTCGGGAAACGGGTATTGATGAGGCGCCTAAACAGATGGGGTGGGGGCAATTGATCAAACTGGCTCTGACAAAAAAATCAAAAATTAATTTAAAGGATCAAGTTATGTTGATGTTTCTGTGTTGTCCTCCGATTTACTGGCCTATAAATTTGATTAGGTTGGCGGCTAAATCGGCGTTTCTTTTGTCGCTGGTTCCGCCGTTTGTTTACCTGAGAAGATTTTGGTTGAGAATCTCAACCAGTTGAGACATACGTTTTAAGTAATTGTGATCGGAAAGAGTTCGACGCTGTCCGGCAGCGGCAATTTCACTTCTGGATGAGTTGTGGGTTAGATAGTATTTTATTTTGGCAATTAGTTCTTCACTTGTTTTGTAAGTAATCACTTCTTTATCCGGAACAAATAAATCGGGAAGATTTTTTTTGACATCGGTAATAAGAAGTGTCCCGCAACCTGTGGCTTCAAACAAAGTCAAACTGTTGGCGTATCCATCGGCCACTGAGGTGATGTGTTTGGCAATGGTTATTTTTGAGTTATATAAGATCTGGTACATATCTTTGCCCCAGGCTTGGCCATGAAATGATTTGAGAATGGGGCTATCGGACGAGAGAGACTTTGTACCGTAACCCCAGAAATCGATCGGTGCTTCGCGGGCGACGGGCTCCAGGATATCATTTCGCTCTTTGTGAATTGGGCCGTATCCGCCGATATGAACGACTCCGTATTGAGATTGAGAAGAAAGTTTTGTTAAGCTGTTGAGAACTTGAGGTTCAAAGGCCAGGGCTAGATAGGAAGCGGGGATGCCCAGTTTTTTGATGCGGGCGACAATATTCGGCAATGAGGAAATGACGAGATCAAAGGGCCGGAAATATTTGTCGGGAGGAAGGGGACAGGCGATTTGGCCAACGATAAATTTGACTTTGGATTTGAGGTGGGCCGTAAACTTAACTGGAAGAAAGCTTAAGTCCTGGAAATACAAAATGTCGGGTTTGAAGTGATCGATTTGAAGTTCCAATGCTTCATAAACCCAAGACGGCCGGAACATGCCCCGAAAGTATGGCAAGTACGGAAGAAGTTTATCGGCAGGTTTTCCTATCCGATAACCGTGATCTTTAGCCCATTTTTTTTGACGATATTCATCGTTAACTATTATCTCTTTGGCCCAATGTCCGAGTCGTGTAAGGTTGTGGGAATAGAAGTTGGATGCGCCAAATAACTCTTTGAGAATGTCTCCTGTGGGGTGTTTATGGTAAAAATCATTAATAAACCAGGGGTAATAGGTATCGAGGATAAGAATTTTCATTTCTTACCACCCAGTAAGTAAATTGCGAGAGTGGAAGTAGCGTTGGGAAATTTTGAATGCAGGAATTCGGGGATAAAAAACTGGACTTTGGGCATTTTGAAGATGCGGTTTAATGTGATGTATCCCCTTTCTCGGACGAAGTCTTCAAAATCGGCTACCGACAGCTGGTGGATTTGCCCGGTGGAGTACCAGGTATATCCGAATAACATGATTTTGGGCATTCGGCCGGTTGTAAGCATCTCGATGCGATTGGGAAGATAGCCAAAATTGGGGAAGGAGATAATTTGATAGCGTGAAATGCGAACCATCTCATCTACAACCAGTTCGGGATACATAACCATTTGGAGAGTAACGTTGACGATGGAGAAATCAAATTGCTTGTTTTTTATTTCAGTTAGCGGACGGTCGATTCTGCCCCGCTTAACTTTCAATCCCTTTTCCCGGGCCGACGTGACTCCACTTGAAGAAAGCTCTATACCATAGGAATTCGTTACTTTTTTTTCTTTCTGCAAGCGAAGTAAAAGGCTACCATCGCCACAAGCCAGATCAATCACCGAACTTTTAGACTTGACCAGATTAATTATGTCGTCATATTCGGTTCGATTGATGACAGAGTTTTTGGAATAACGGTAGTCCCGATTATCCGCGGGCATAAGGCCTGGAACATTCAAAGTAACATTCCAATCTATCTCCGGGCCACTGAGAAAAGTGCAGATTGACCTGATGAAAATGGGCTGAAAGAAATTTCTTGAGAGACAGCTTGTTGGTAAATTCATTTGCGTGTTCTGGATTGTGACCTCCCAGCTCCTTAAAAATTGGGGTGGAGCCCATAAATATCCCTTGGCCCTTGAGCATCTTTCCAACATCTTTCAAGAAAGCGCGGCCAGACGAGGGAGAAAAATGCTCGATTACAGCAAAGGCCAATATTACGTCGTATTTTTGCTGCATTTTGGATACATGGGAGGCATCCGATTGGAAAAATCGGACGTTGGAGCGAGAGAAGTGTTTCTGGGAGTGGGCAATTGCGGCGGGATCAAGATCAAAAGCGTCGACCGATTTAGCGCGGACGGAGTAGAAAAGCCCTGAAAGTGAACCGTCACCGCTGCCAACATCTAATACTTTGTGTTGGGATTTTATTATCTTCATGGCAAAAAAAGCCCTTTCCAACCAATAAATATTATCCATACCCCGCAGATAGTCGAAGCGGTGGTCAAACCATGAATAACCAAGGTAATACCAGATTCCGACGTAGCGATCGGCAACGAATTTATTAGCGGTGATCAACAAGTCTGCAACTTTGCTCAATACTTGATAATATAAGCGGAGAATAGTTTTCATTTGATGTGTAAGTCGGAAGGCGATGTGTTCCAAATATACTCTCTACCCCAGACTTCAAGAAAAATCAATTGGTATATTTGTGTTAAATGCCTGGAGTCGGGTTTGTTTATAACTGATTTAATCCGATCACCGTCAAGTATACCCTCTGACACTAAAAAACCGTCAGGCAAAAGATGAAGATAGTTTTTGGTTAATGCTCTTAGCCAAAGGCCGACCGGGGGAGTGAATCCCCTTTTGGGCAGGGAGAGTAGTTGGGGAGGAAGAATATCCTTGACCGCTTGTTTGAAATAATACTTGGGCGGCAGAGTGTATCCGGAAACGACTGCTGAGGAAGACAAAGTGAGCTCGAGCAATTTAAAATCCAGGAACGGCGACCGCAACTCCACGGAAGAGGCCATGCTTAACCGATCGTTAAGATCCAGGCAATTGGAAACCAGCCAAGTTTTGCGAAGAAGACTCAAACAATTTGACATTATTTCAGTTTCTGACAACTTGGTATCGTAATTTAATATCGAGTAACTATTGGCGGGGGTGATTTCGGACGAAAATGAAGGAAGGTACAAGCGTTTCAAGAAACTTTCGCAATTTTTGAACTCGGCGCCTTGGTCGTAAAAAACGAGTTGGGTCGCGGGAGACAGTAAACTACTCAATAGGGGATTGCGGGGATTGAAAATGCGGGGGGCTTGGAAAGGGGTAAACAAGGAGTGAAGAGTTCGACCGGACGGTGAATTGAGAAACCGGTGTTTGTTTAAGGTTAAGCAGACATAGTTGTTAATAGAGGAATAACCCCAAAACAATTCGTCTCCACCCAGACCACCGAGCAAAACGGGGACATTGTGATCCCTGGCAAGTTTGCTTACTCTATAAATAGAATAGCCGGCGATGTCCGCAATGGGATCGTCGCTATTGTAGACCAGCTGTGGAAAATCTTTAACCATGTCTGATGTATTGATTTTTTGAGACACGAATTTAACTCCAAAATTGATGGCCAGCTGTTTGGCCATTTCAGTCTCGTCCGAGTCCGACTCGCCATCATATCCCACACTAAAAGCTGTCATGCGATGACGGTACCTGGGAGCGCAAACTGCCAAAATCGCAGAAGAATCAATACCTCCGGAGAGAGATATACCGACAGGGACATCTGACCGTAAGGTGAGTTCACAGGATTCGATGAATTTATCACGGATGCGACGAGTGGGATCGCCTGAAAAAACCGGGGATACCCGTGACTCGTCCCAATATTTTTTTTGTGTAAATTCGCCTGTGAGGGTATTTATTTCCATAATATGGGCGGGGGGAAGTTTGTAAATATGGCTGAAGAGAGTTTTCGGTTCAGGTACATAGTAGAAGTGAAAATAATGGTCGATAGAGTCAGGGTTGAGTTTTTTAGACAGACCAGGATATTTTAGAATGGCCTTTATTTCTGAAGCGAAAATTAATCCATTATTTGTTTTGGCCCAGTACAGCGGCTTTTCTCCCAGCCGATCTCTCGCAAGAATTAGCTTGTGTTTTTTTTTGTCATAAAGAGCCAGAGCAAACATTCCCCGTAAATGTTCTACGAAGTGAAGACCATATTCTTCATACAGGTGCAAGGTGGTCTCGATATCACTGCCAGAACTCAACTTGTGTTTTGATTTTTTGAGCAGCGACCGTAATTCGACATAGTTGTAAATTTCACCATTGCCCACAATCACCAGAGACTTGTCCTCGTTATAGAGCGGCTGGTCCCCTCCTTTGACATCAATAATTGCCAACCGGGTCATGCCCAGAGCAACTTGATGATCCTGGTAGCTGCCGAACCCATCTGGGCCACGATGGGTGAGAGTTTGCCGGGCATTTCTTAACCAGGTCCGGGAACGGGAAATTGGGCCGACCACTCCGTATATTCCACACATTTTGGTTATTTTATGCCAATAATCCTTTTAATTTCCCGGGTAACACGCTGAGCACTTTTTCCGTCCCGGTAAAAGTTGAAACGATCTCTAATCTGGTGACGCTGGGCGCGATGTAAATCTTTTCCGTTTAAAATAGAGCCTAAATACTTGTAAATTTCCGGCCAGTTTTTTGCCTTTGGACCGGGAGTAACGTCGTGATAATTGTACGAAAACGAACAATCGACTGATTTGTAGTATTCATAATCGAAGGGGGTGAAGATAACTGGCTTATCGAGCAATAGGTAGTCCAAGTAGAGGCTGGAATAGTCGGTTATCAGAATATCAGTGTTTCTAAACAGGATATAGTTGTCTTCAAGAGGATCGTCGGTGTTGAAGAGTATCACTCTATGAGAAGTGGCTAAAGAATCTATTAATTTTTGGCTAACTTTGTGATGGAAATGGAGTTTAATGAGCAAAATTGCATTGTGCTGTTTTAAAATATTGTCGATTTTTTGGACATCCCAACCGTATTTAAAAAATAGATCATATTCCTTATCAAAAAAGTTGTTGCGGAAGGTCGGCGCATACAATACCAGATGTTTGAAAGGGAGGTCTTTTTTCAGTCTGGAAACCAAGGAGGAGTGGGGTGGATTTTTGGAAAGAAAAATGTCGTTGCGCGGATATCCTGTAACTAAAATGTGGGTTGGGTCCAGGTGATTGTTAATGTGATAATGATTGACGGATTTTTCGTCTCTAAATGTCACAAAACCATAATCGTAATACTCCTGGTTGTAGGGGTAAATTATTCTTTCCAGCAAAGGTTTTTCCTTTTCGATTGTATTCAGCTTGAGGTAAGTTCCATGGTGGAGAGTAATTTTTTGGGCTCCGGCTATGCAAAATTGGTTTATGTCTCTCCTAACAACACTAACCAAAGCGACTTTTGCGATAAGACTATAAAAGTACCCCCAAAAACTGTAAGTTTTGTAAACAGGAAGACCTCGATTTTTGAGGTAGCTATAGACTTGATCGTTAACTGTCAACCAGATAGCTTTAATCTTTTTTTCGTGAGAATTGAGATATTCGTATAAGTACTTGGGGTTGTCCAGATAGTTTTGACCTAGCCTGTTGCCTATTACCCAAATCTTGTTAAACCTGGGAGTGATGTAGCTCAAATAATAGAGGACAGCCGGAAAGACAAGACCGGCAATCGATTGAGACACTTTAACCAATTTTGAAAACATGTTTTAACCAAAAACGGGGATATGTAACAGAAAATCTTTGGACTATTTCTAAAAAGGTGGCGATAATTATGTCTAGCAAAAACTTTGACCCAAAAAACCGATATTGATTTTTAATGGAATTCATGACAATTTGTTTTTTTAACTGAGTATATTCAATGGGAGTGAACATGTCTTTGAGCTGATCCAACATTCTGGCTTCGACATATGAAAACTCGAGATTACACCAGGTGCTGATGGATTTGGCGAATGTCCGATGGCTATCGAGATTGAAGCGGCTGAGAACTTTGCCAATATAATAAGCTTTACTTTTGGAAAGTAATATGGTGTCAAAATCGAGTTTTGTGATCAGATATTCGGTGAATTTCATGCCCTTGATGAATTTTTTATTGTAAGCATGACAAACCATGGCCCCGAGTAAGCCGTCTTGTTCTAAATTGAATCGTGTGGCTTTTTGAGAAGTAATCACTCTATCCTGGAACTCTTTGTGCCAGGAGTAGGAAGTTTCACCATCGGGCCGGACAAATTCGTAAGCAGAAGCTACGGCACCTATGTTCTTATCAATGGAAAACGCCTTTTCAAACTCTTTTATGCAGTCGGGGAGGATTTCATCGCCGGCGAATACGTATTTAAGATATTTGTATGGCAGGGCCTCAAATATTTCCAGGCATCTGTTCCAACATCCGACTCGGCCGTAACGACGTTTGTTTATACTTAACTTGATTCTACCAGGGAACTTATGCTGGTAGTCCCGGACGATATTTATGGTTTTGTCTGATGATTGATCATCAACTACAATTATTGGAGCAAGAAGTGTTTGGCCCAGACAGCTATTAAGAGTTGTTGCAATAAACTCTTCACCATTGTAAACCGGGATTATGATGACTGATAGCCGAGTAATCATCAAAGGATGGTGGTATGGGGGTTAATAGCCAGAAGACGGGATCTAACACTTTCCGTGTATGCCCCAGCGCGCAATATAACCGCAACTTTATCTTGGCCCGAAATGATTTGAGGATTTGACACTTTGAGCGATGATCCGTAGAGCCTCTTACCAAGTTTGGCCTGAGAGTCATCCAATATAGCTGTTATATATTTCTCCTTAAGATCCAACTCGACAAACATTTGGGAAAAGATGTGGGCACCAAACAGATATACCGGACCAGGGAAGCTGGCAATTTTTTGGTTGAAGTTGTTTACCATGTCCTGATAGTATTTTACAAACTCCAGATATTCTCTTTTGTTTTCAAAATAGCGATTGGGGAGCTTAGCTAAACGCGGGGGGTTCTTTATTTTTTGGGCGGCATAAAAGATGCTGTGTTCCTGAAAATAAGATTTTTCCAATATTTTAAATTGATGACGGGAAAGCAAAAAGTCCGCAATTTCTTCCGTTAAGTAAACCGTGTGTTCGAAGTTGAGAGTGTTGGGAAATTTGTTTTTGAGCCATAGACGCAGGTTGGGAATGGAAAATGTGAGCTTAGCTCCCACCGGCAGAAAATCCCGCATGTGCGAAAGAGCCGCTACTGGGTCATATAAATGCTCCCAGACGTGGGAGTGGATCATGGTGTCAAAATTTTCCTGAAGCTTAAACTTGTCGTCAAAAAAAGCCTTAATAACTTTTATTCTTTTATTTCCGGGGAAGGCGGGGTTGGGTTCGACCATGGTAACATGAGATTTAGAAACAATACTGGTAAGCTTTTGGGCTATGTAACCATTGGACCCACCTATTTCGATGACTGTCCTGGGGTTAAATTTTCGGACGAAATTGCAGAACTGATCGTGGTGCTGGGCCCATATGCCCCCAACCGCTTCTGAGTGGTACGAACTATAAACCAAATCGGGGTTAAGAAGTTTACGCAGTTGAATAAAACCAGTATCGCGACAGATATCGAAAATCATGTCCGCCCTTATGTCCTTACTCCGTGGGCTGTCTGTGCACCCTATAAAAACGGGAAATTTTTTAAAGGTGTAAAGGTGTTCTAAATTCGTCTTGCCTGTAACAAGGGAGGTTTTGCGAGTCATAGATTTTTAATATAGAGATCAATGGTTTTTACGGTTTCATTAATTATAGTCTCATCGAAATTTTCGTGAAGATTGATTTTGGTGTGGAGACGGCGGTAGGCGACGCCGGAAAAGACGTAATGGCCGGCCACGAGTGAGCAGAGGAGTTTATTGTGATGAGTGTTTGTGTGAAGCCATTTTTTCCATTTTCCGCTTGAGTAAGCGGCGTTTAAAAAGTCACTGGCGTCGACTCCGTAAGTGAGGCTTTTTTGGAGAGCAAGCGATGTCTGAAGAAGACCGAATTGGGGAGCAACGTTGACTGCAGAGATGAGGCCTTTTCTAAGTTTAATGTCCTGTCCTTGAAGATAGTCGGCGTTGTGCTCTTTGAGCTTGACGCCAAATTTATCTGCTATTGGTTTAACTTTGCGAATAAACTTGGGGTTGAAGCGGCCGATCTGATTCATTTCCTTAATTAAACTTCCAGTTTGGCTGACAAAAAAATGAATTTTCCCCCGAGATGTGAAGTATTTCATCTCCTGTTCTATCTTTTTGGCGTCAGTTAATTGGGCGCCGGTGTTTTCGTCTGTCCCTATTTCTATAAGTGTGCGGGGAGAGTTCTTTCGAATATATTCTATTGCTTTTTGTGATTGATTGAGTATTTCATCTTTTCCTCCCGACAAGTGGCAAAAATCTATATGAAGCAGATTAAATCCGTTCTCTAAATCGGAGTCTATTGAACGATAGATTTCTTTGAGAGTGTTGAGTTTGGAATAAAATCCGGGACCGCAGTGGTCACGACAGATAAAGACCTTGGCTTGTGGGTATTTGCGACGAAGTAGGCTGATATGCTGAATGAATTTTTTCGTGGTCCAGCTGTTTACATAACCGCTTAAATAATTTATTTGATTCAGGGAAGCTATAAGCATGAGGGGGATTTGGTGGCTTGAAGAATATCTAAATACCGCCTCAATTATTTGACTGCTCATCGGTCCAACGCCCAACTTTCCAGTGGAATTCATGGATTAGTTCTTACGTTTGGAAGAAAATAGTTTCTTGGCCTTAACATAGTCTTCCTCGAAGTCGATTTCGTTCCATCTAAGCCCGGTAATGTCAACGGGCTTAACCTT
The DNA here is from genome assembly GCA_001773725.1 of Candidatus Amesbacteria bacterium RIFCSPLOWO2_01_FULL_49_25. Taxonomy (GTDB): domain Bacteria; phylum Patescibacteriota; class Microgenomatia; order CAZETR01; family Amesbacteraceae; genus 01-FULL-48-32b. Next base: position 2,782 of record MEXP01000003.1, on the reverse strand, counting down.
GGTCAGATTTTGATCAATGAATCTCTGAATCGCCAATTCGTAAAAGGTGTTAAACTCTTTGTTTTCCATAATTTGATGGGCAACTGATTTAATTCCAGTTACTCCCTTTCCGTTAAATTTGGCGATGCCAATGAACTCACCATAAGCGGAAGGTGGCGGCATAGTTTTGTTGATTTCTACAATATATCCTTTTTTGAGTTTGACTTTCATTTCCTCTTCGCCACACTTTTTCCTGTCGATTGGAAGCACAACGTGTCCTGGCATTTTAATTAGTCTGGCCAAAATCTCTTCCTCGAAGATGGTGTCACCGTTGGCCAAAATGAAGTCGGTGTGTTGTTGGTTTAGGGCGAACCAAAATGACCCCAGATTATTGGTTGATTCGTAAAAGGGGTTGAAAACGTAGTTTATTTTCCAAGGTTTGAGGGCTTTTCTCAAAAGACCGTGTTTGTATCCGACAACGACCGCGATATCTTTGATGCCGTGTTTGTTGAACAGTTCTATCTGGTGCTGAATGATGCTTTTGCCGTTTATTTTGAGCATCGCTTTGGGACGCTGGGAACTGTATTTGGGAATTCTTTTTCCCAGACCAGCTGCAAGTATTATGGCGTGCATGTTGTTAAAGAGATTGGGTGAGAATAAATTCGATAGTCTTGTTGCCTTTATAGGCTGGGTCTGATTTTAAATCCCCACCCACCTTATTTACAAGCTGGGGAATGTCGGGGGACAAAATATGAAAGTCGGCCAGATGTACGTTTATCTTAAGCTCATTTCTGAAAGCAAGAAGGGTTTTGACAACTTGAGATTCACTGACGCCGATGGCTTTTGATATAGAGGCTAGTTTTGCTGGTTCGGTCTTTGCTGCCAGACTAAACCAAGCAGGAAAGAGAGCAGCAATCCCCAAGGGATGGGTCATGCCGGGATGTGAACCGAGGGCGTATTGGATGCGGTGGGGGAGACAGGTGCCGGAGTAAACTAAATTGTACCCGGTAAGCAAGCTGGCGAAAGCCAGGTTTATTCTGGCTTCAAGGTTGGACCCGTCTTTAACTGCCGCCGGAAGATTTTGATACACTTTGGAGATGATCTCCAAGGAAAGCATGTGGGTGTAAAGATTTGATTTTCGGGAAAAAAAGCTTTCAATTGCGGCGGATAGCAGGTCAAAACCGATAAGTGCAGTTGCGCGCGGAGGGAGAGTGATAGATAATTGGGGGTCGATAATAGCGAGCTTGGGAATAAGAAAATCGTTATATAATCCCCTTTTAATATTTTGGGTGACGTCGGTGATGACAGAGCCACGGCTCACCTCCGATCCCGAGCCAATAGTGGTGGGTATGGCGACAATTGGCAAAGCTTGCTGGACAACCAGCGGGTTAGATAAAAAGTAAGTAATATTTCGGGATGAGGCAAGACAGGCAGATATGGCTTTGGCTGCGTCTATGGCACTGCCTCCTCCCAAACCGATAACAAGATCCGGTTCATACTCCGTGGCCTGTTTCACAGCTGAGTCGACATATGTAACTGATGGTTCCCCTTGAAAAGGGTCGAGAGAAAAAACATTTATATTAGACTTTTTCAAAATTTCGATGAGTCTATTTAAAATGCCAATCTTTAAAGTCGCTTGTCCGGAAGTAATGATAAGAGCCCTTTTTCCAAATGCGGCCGATTCGTTGCCTGAGTTTTCGATGGAGCCTACCGAAAAAATCACTTTAGTGGGATGATGGAATTGAAAGTCATGCATAAGTGGAAGTTTATCACTTTTAAGAATAAAATGTGGCTATATGGTGATTAAAATAAACCGGGCAAAGATCGATCTTCCAGAGTTGGATTTGTTGAAAGGAGTAAAAGAGGTTCATCCGTGGCATGACAAACAGGACGTATATAAACATACGCTAGCGGTAATGAAGGGGTTGAAAAGTTTATTGAAAAGGAATCCTAAAAAAATTCTGGCTGAAAAGATCGGCGCTTATACCAGAGAAGAGCTATTAACAATTTGCGCGGTTTTGCATGATATGGCCAAGCCGGATACGATAGTCTATCAGAGTAAAGACCTGACACCCTGCAGGGCTCACGAAGTGATCATGAGCGGCAGGATAGGAAAGTTTTCCAAGAGATTCGGGTTGGATAAAAAGGATGAAGACTGGTTAAAAAGATTAGTGATGTGGCATGCCTTGCCCCATGACTTGATTACATTGGCGATGGCCCGAAAAGAAGAAGATAAATTCCTAAAAGAACTGGTACAGATCGCCCCCGATATGAGCATTGATCTGTTGGTCTTTTACTATGCAGATATGATAGGGAGCGACCTGTTGAAGTTGAACAGGAAAGAATATTTGGAAAGGGAGAGAATTATTTTGAAGTACCTGACAAAATTAGGCGAGAGTGGGTGAGGCTACTTATATTTCCTGTGTCGTACCAGTGGGGAAATTCAACAGCTTTAAATCTGATACCGTTTTTGATCATGACTTGCATGGCGGCGCAATCGTTGAGGGTTTTGTCTAAGGGATTTTGGTTGTACAACCCTTCCAAAGCTTCCCAAAAGGGGCGATAATCTTTAAATCCCACCAGGCCGATGTGAAATAGGTTCCAGACTTCTGCTCCTTTGCGGTTCATGACTTCCATGAAGCCATTTTTAACTGTAAAGGAGCTTAGGTGGGCCACATTATAGATCTCTGGATCGAGACCTCTGGAACCGCCGTTCCAGTTAATTTTTTCCGGCGATGGAACGGGGTCTTTGACGATAGTGTCGTTGCACTGGAAGACAAACGGGCATTGTAAATAATCTTTG
>MEXP01000002.1 GCA_001773725.1 Candidatus Amesbacteria bacterium RIFCSPLOWO2_01_FULL_49_25 | reverse complement strand
AGGGAGTTGAACCCACACGTCCTTGCGGACACTGGCTCCTGAAGCCAGCGCGTCTGCCATTCCGCCATCGCCGCATAACTCTAGTGGCACAGCTCGACTCACACTATTTTACCTCAAACCTATCTAGCCCGAAACTCATAAGCCGCCAGAAGCACCAGCTCTTTTCCCGCTCCCGTTACCCTCGCACGAAAAGTCTCCTTCTCCTCCAGCTCCCAGGCATGTTCTTCCCCGCCGAAACGCTCCGCTATAAGTTTCAGCCTCGGCCTCAAACTTTCCAAGTCAACCCTCATATTCACAGGAGCTTCTACCACTATTTCCCCTCGATCTATACCAGCCTTCGTTAATTCCCGGTCAAATTCATCCGCCATTTGCTCCGAAAGCCGCCTCACACGTTTATCCTCTTCCGTATCATCCCACAACTCTGCTTGATCCACCACCGCTCCTTCAGACAACGCAAAAGCATGGCAAAAACAGCCTTTGGCTGAAAGTTCGGGAAAGACTTCCACTTCGACAGCCTTCACAAACTTCCCCGTCCTCTCTTCATGCTCGTATTTATCAGGCGGAACAAAACTTTCTGCCATATTACATTTGGTGGGCGAAAGAGGACTTGAACCTCCACGGGATTGCTCCCACAGCCTCCTCAAGGCTGCGCGTCTACCAGTTCCGCCATCCGCCCAATCTCAAGGACATATTATATAATAACTGCATTGCCGCGGTAGCCAAGGTGGTCACGGCTCCTGTCTGAAGAACAGGCTATGCAGGTTCGACTCCTGCCCACGGCACACTAAAATTCAGGCGGCCCTGGCCGCCGAAGCTTTAGTGCAGGCGGCTATGGTTCAATGGTAGAACTTCTCCTTGCCAAGGAGATGACACGGGTTCGATTCCCGTTAGCCGCTCAATGAAAAAATTCCTTTTGTTCGGGTCATTCTTTACCGGCATCCCCACTCTTTTACTCGCATCTTTCTACCTTCTTACCCACCCGGCATTAATCACCCGCCACATCCCCCTTGTTCTCTCTGCCTCCATTGACTCGGCCCTGAAATTCCTCCCTTCCATTTCCTTAATTTCCATCTCATCTTCCGACGCCCGTCCGGCCATCGTCAAAAACTATCTCCATCGCTACAATTCCCCCCTGGAGCCTTACTCCCAGTTTTTAGTCACAACAGCAGACAAATACTATCTGGATTATCGACTTCTCCCAGCCATCGCCCAGCAAGAATCCAACCTTTGCAAAAAAATTCCGGAAAACTCACACAACTGCTGGGGTTTCGGCATCTACGGCGATAATGTCATCCGCTTCGACTCATATCCTCAAGCCATAGAAATCGTCGCCAAAACTCTCAAAAGGGACTACATCGACCAAGGTCTGGACACTCCGGAAGAAATCATGGCCAAGTACACTCCCCCCTCTATCGAAAAAGGCGGTCCCTGGGCCAAAGCCGTCTCCAGATTTCTCTCAGATTTGGAGTAACCATGGCCCACTACGACGATCCGCAATTTTCCTACACCCAGTATTGGCAAGGCCGGGAATACGAACATCTATCTGAAGTTCTCGCTCTCAACAAACTCCTTCAAGGTCTAAGCTTCCAAAAATCCGCTGATATCGGCGGCGGTTTCGGCCGCCTCACGCCCGCCCTGGCCTCCCGCTCCCAAACCACTTATCTCATTGAGCCCTCTGCCAAAATGCGCCGGCTGGCCAGTAAGTCGCTCAGAAGTAAAAATGTAGAAATTATGGCCGGCTCCGCCGCTCGCACCCGCCTTCCGGACTCATCTCTAGACTGCGCCATCCTTGTCCGCGTCCTCCACCACATACCCAATCTCCAGCCAATTTTTTCGGAACTGACCCGTATTTTAAAACCCAACGGTTATTTAGTCATCGAATTCGCCAATTCACTCAACTTCAAATCCCGCCTCAAAAGCTTCATCTCCGGCGAACCAATTTTTCCCACCCCCACCGATCTGCGAAGTCTAGCCAGCATCCGCAAAAAATACATTTCTTTCGTCAACCACCACCCCCAAACCGTCCTCAAAACATTGCGCCTTTGCCGCTTTGCACCCTTGCGAGTTTTGTCAGTATCCAATTTCCGTTCGCCCCTCCTAAAAAAAATCGTTCCCCTGCAAATGCTCTTACTTCTAGAATCCGCTTCCCAAACTATCTTTTCCAAAATCTACTTCGGCCCCAGTATCTTTATCCTCGCTCAAAAAATAGCCCAATAAACCAGGACTTGTGGATAACCGTTGACATTCACTTAACCCCATAGTATACTCGAGTTACGTTCTGCGGCTCGGTCGAAAGGCTGCGGCGGCAGAATCTTATCAAGAAGCCTCGGCATCGGGCAGGAGCCGGGGCTTTTTGTTTGCTGTAAAATAACCTCGCGCGGCGGTGGCGAAATGGCAGACGCGCTGGCTTTAGGAGCCAGTGACCGCAAGGTCGTGTGGGTTCAACTCCCTCTCGCCGCACAATCATGCAATTCTTATTAGCCTTCATTCTCACCTTCCTCACCATCTACCTAAACCCGTCTTCCCCAAAAAATCCCAATCCATTCCCCCCAACATTCCCAACCGCTCCCACGCCCACAGATATCCCCTCAAAAATTATCATTCCCCAATCGGCACCTGAGACCGGCCCTTGGGGCGTCGCTCAAAAAATCGGCGAACACACCTACCAGATAAAGGTCCAAAACGATTCCGTAATGGGAACTCCCGAAGAAATCCTGGCCGCCCTCAACATATTGCGCGCCAGATCCAGCGCCCAACCCCTCAAATCCGATCCCCGTCTTTGCCAATTTGCAACATCTCGAGCCGAATACCAAAACCGGCTCGGCAAAACCGACGCGCATGCCGGATTTGTAGATTATCTGGAAAACCAAGACGGATTTCAAAAACTGGGGTTTGGCCACCTTGGCGAAAACTCCTCCTTCGGATACGTCCTCTCGGGGACCCATCTCATCGAATGGGTCTACATGCGCTCCCCCGAGCACAACGCCAACCAGACCGACCCCAAATGGGACCACGCCTGCGCCGGCGTCTTTGGCCTGGCCACAAACATCGTCTTTGCTACCTCGCCCCTCTAAACCGATAATATTTATCCCCCAAATATCCCGTCACCTCGAGCCGAACTAGTTCGCTACTCAGCAAAATCGCCGGATACAGCGTAAACAGGCCATATTTTTCATTTACTCTATCTGCCGCTCTCAACAAATCTGCTCTCCTTTCAAAAACTGAGCGCTGGACATTAAACGCCAAATTGCTAATCCACACCCCAGCCTGCCTTACATTAGTAACCGGGCTCCTCCCATATTCCCTATTTAACATACCAAAAATAATTAGTGGATCATCAGTAGGGCTTCTTATTGTTGTCCTCGCCCAAAAATTGTCCAAACTCAGACAAAACGTCCTTCCCGCCATATTCATCTCTCTCAACTTCATACACGCCTCTTCGATCAAATTCCTGACCAATTTGAGAATTGAGGCTTGAGAGTCAAGACTTGCAAACGTTGTAAACGTCCGGGATACGCTTTTTGCCGGTTCCAAATCGTCAATAGTCGACAGCTCGTCGTCACTTCGCAGCCAAACCAAATCAAAAATCTCCACCGGCAGACTTGGTATCTGGCGCGCCTGCCCCAGCGTATATGCCCCCCGGGCATTCAGCCAAGCGGTTCTGGCATACCCAATCCCGCACACTTCCGAGACCGCCACACTCTCCGTCGCTTCTACATAATTCTCCATCGTCAAAAATGTCAATCCATCTGGTTTTTTCATCTCAGAGGCCAGCTTTGCCAAAAGTTTAGTAAATGAAATTCCCACCGAACACTTCATCCATTCTCCCAAGTCTTCTCTTATCCGGTTCTTCATCTCCAAAGCCATGCCAAAAACACCGCCGCAAAATAAATTCTGCGTTTGTGTCACATCAATGAAAGCTTCGTCAATCGAAAAAATCTCCAGAGTAGGGGAGTAATCCGCCAATATTTTTGTCATCCGGGAAGTCAAGGCGAAATATTTATCCATATCCGACGGCACCAAAACAATCTGCGGACAAAGTCCTTTTGCTTCCCATACCGTACTCCCCGTCTTTACCCCAAATTTCTTAGCCTCCACAGACGCCGCGATCACGCACCCGCGGCCTTCGGCCTTAATTATCCCCACCGGCTTGCCCCTCAAATACGGATTGGCCTGCTGCTCTGCCGTCGCAAAGTAACTATTCATATCCAGATGAAGTATCGTTTTAAGCATTGAAAATTTAAAATTAAAAAATTGATTGTAAATTGAAAATTGAAAATTGAAAATTCTGTAAATCCCACCTTAACTCCCCTACCGCTCCGCCAACATCGACACTAAAACACATATATTTCCTTCCTCCATCTTTTCGTTCCCACGTCAACGGCACCCGCTTGACCACATATTCCCTCCCTTTCCAGCAAAACCACCTGGGAGTCACTCTACCAAGTGCACACTCCACCCCCACGCTTATTCTTTCATCAATTACATTCATCTCTTAATTAATAACCGAATTAAACCCAAATGTCAAGTGGGTTTCCTTCCCCTTCTCCGTCCAATAAAGTATGGAAATCGGGGTATGCTTATCTATGGCTACAAATTTCACCCATTTAAAACCTGATTTTTGAGTTTCAAGTTTATCTATAGTATTATCGGCTGGTGTTTACCCGTCGCAACTTCATCATTGCCGCTGTTATAATCATAGGCGGTATTCTTATTTTCAGAAAACCTCTGCAAAAAATTCTTCCCACCGGCAAGGTATCTGAAAAACCAGCCGTCACAGACGCTATGTCAACCACACCCGAACCTATCACAGGCCGCCCGCAAGTAGAAATTTCTACTTCCAAAGGCCCCATCACTCTCGAACTTCGCCCCGATCTCGCCCCCAAAACAGTAGCCAACTTTCTCGGGCTTTGGAGCAGGGGAGAGTGCGACAACTTAACCTTTCACCGAGTCGAAGACTGGGTAGTCCAGGGCTGTGACCCCAAAGGCGATGGCACCGGCGGCAATTCCACCCTCCCCACCGAAACTTCGGACGCCTCATTTACCACCGGCTCGCTCGGCGTCGCCCGCCGCGCCACGCCAAAAGACGTCTCCAACGACTCCCAATTTTTCATAGTCAAAAAGGACTCCACCTTCCTCGATGGCGAATACACTTACTTCGGCCGAGTCGTTTCCAGCATGGAAATCATAAATTCCCTCGCCGTCGGCGACAAAATTCAGAGCACTACCATCCTCACCAAATAACTAACCAGCGATGAACAAAGTAACCCGCTTGGACAATGGCACCATCGAAATCATTCTTACTCTCCCTTGGTCCGATATCAAACAGGTCTACGACAAAGAGGTCGACGAGGCGGTCAAAAATACTCAAATTCCTGGCTTTCGCAAAGGCCAGGCCCCGCGTTCCCAAGTCGAGGCCAAACTGGACAAATCCCACCTCTATTCCCACTCCGTCCAGCACCTCCTGCCGGACCTCTACACCGCCGCCGTCAAATCCCACCACCTCAAACCCATCCTCTCCCCCCAAATAAAAATAACTCAAGGTCAAGAAGGTCACGACTGGGAATTCTCAGCCGTCACCTGTGAAGCCCCCGTCGTAAACTTTACCCTTCCCGCCAAACTTCCCAAAGAGCTTCCCGAGAAACTCGACTTCCTTCGCAAACAAGCCGCCATCAAAATTCCCGATTTGCTCGTCGAAGAAGAAACCAATCACCGCCTAACCGCCCTTGCCGAAAACATCACCAAACTTGGCCTCACCACCGACCAGTACTTATCTACCAAAAGACTCACGCCCACAGACCTCAAAGGTCAGACGTCGCAGGAAGCCAGAATCGACCTCGAAACCGAATACATCCTTCTCCATATCCAGGTGAAGCAAAAACTGCCCGATAGAAAATCCGCACTGGACTATTTGCAAAAGTTAGTATAATATATGCAATAACCCATAGTATGAGTAGCAAATCCCAAACCAAATCCCCACCCAAAAACTTCCTGGAAGCCCTCCGTGAACTCGGCGGCGATTTCAAATCCGAGGCTAAAATCCAAGTCACCAAGATCGTGACCCAGGATGTTCCAGAGTCTTTTGGCTTTGCCCCCACCGGCACCCTCAAACCCAATGAAGCTGTCTCTGTTTCCGACATGGCCAAAGCCGAATCCCGAGGCGAGGCCAAAGCCGAATCCCGCTTCAACGCCCGCCTGGCCCAAATCAAAGAAGAAGAAAGGGCACATTTCGCCCGCCTGGAAGCCCAAAACAAACAGCAAATCCAATCTATCCTGGTTGAAATCAAAACTCTAGCTTCCGCTACAGGTACCTTGGCCAGTCAAGTCGAAGTCGCGGTCGCCCAGGCCCCCGCCAATCCCGGTGTCTACCACCGCAACTTTTTCGACCAACTGCTCAGCTTCATCAAGGTCTTGCGCCAAAAAGTCCAGGATTCTAGCCACTGGCTGGCAACCACCAACTCCCGGGCCAATAAAAAGTCCTACTACTGGGGTCAAGTTGGTAAATCCGGAACCTCATACATGCTCAGTTCAGAGCGCTACATGGTTACCTCGACCGGTTAACACCCCATGCCGGACAACCTAGCGTCCCTCCTCGAGTTTCTCAAAATCCCCTCGATAAGCACCCTTCCCGAACACGAGCCGGACATGCGCCAAGCCAGAGACTACCTAATCCGCCTCTTCAAAAGTCTCGGGTTTACTACCCAAATCCTCCCCGCCCAAAAACACCCTGCAGTGTTTGCCCAAAAGCTCAATTCGCGCAAAAATCCCACCGTTCTAATTTACGGCCACTACGATGTCCAGCCGCCCGACCCGCTCGATCAATGGCAATCGTCTCCCTTCAAACCCCTTATCAAAAACGGCAAAGTTTACTCCCGCGGCGCCACAGACAATAAAGGCCAGCTCATGGTCCACATTTCGGCCATCCAGAAACTAATCGCCAAATACGGCAAAAATCTCCCCCTCAATTTCAAGTTTCTCATCGAAGGCGAGGAGGAAATAGGCAGTCCCTCTATTTCCAATATCGCCAAAAAATACAATCGACTTCTCAAATCGGATTATCTAGTGGTCTCCGACACCGAAATGCCCACATTTGGCCAGCCCGCAATTCACACCCGCTTGCGCGGCCTCACCTATACCGAAATCCGGCTCCAAACAGCCGCTCACGACGCCCACTCCGGCCAGTTCGGCGGCGTCATCCCCAACCCAGGGTTAACTCTCTCCCATATCATTTCCCGCCTCAAAAACGACAAAAACCACGTCCTCATCCCGGGCTTCTATGATGACGTACTTGTTCCCTCACCCCAAGAACTCGCCGACTTCGCCGCGACCGAACCCAAACAAACAGACGTGCTCCACGAATCGAGCGCTTTCTCTATTGGTGGGGGAGAATCAAGCTATTCCCTAAACCAGCGCCGCTGGACCCAGCCAACCTTAGACGTCAATGGTATGCTCTGTGGATTTACCGGCTCCGGCTCCAAAACCATAATTCCCTCGACCGCCATGGCCAAACTCAGTATGAGGCTGGTTCCCAACCAAAATCCGGACAAAATATTCAAATTGTTCTCCCGATACATCAGATCCCTAACCCCCAAAGGAACACATATCGAAATAATCAACCACGCATCCGCTCTCCCTTACGTTGCTCCTACCTCCCACCCCATCTTTGCCCTCGCCAAATCTTGCCTTCAAAAAGCGTTCGGCCAAAGCCCGATTTTTTACGCCACCGGCGGCTCCATCGGCGCCATACCCCTTCTCACCCAAAGCCTGGGAGGAGTTCCCTGTCTCATGATCGCCATGGGCAATTCCGACGACAATCTCCACGCCCCCAACGAACATTTTTCCCTCTCCAACTACACCAAAGGCATCTCGGCCATGACCGACTTCTACTTCCGACTGTCCTCAAAACTTGACAATACTGGCCAGTCTAAATAAAATTAGGGCGTCTACATGAACTTCACCCAAAACTTTTTCTTTTTCCCCTTTACCTCGCCAAGCGGGGTGATTTGGGTGAGTTGACCTAATAATTATTTAACCCAAACACAACACCCCGCACCAGCGGGGTTTTTCGTTACTATGAACACTAAAAAAATTCAAAACTTACTAAATGCCCTCCATTTAGATGCCTGGTTAATTTATCAAAACCAAGGTACTTATGAAATTGGCTTAAACACCCTGGCTAATGATGTCTGCGGGATCAAAGACTTAGTCACGCGTCCGTGGTTTTGCCAAATTAAAAGATCTGGCCCACCCACCTGGATTTACCAGTCCATGGAACAGGACAAATTTGTTCATTTCCTTGGCAAGAAATTGGTCTATGGATCGCGCGATGACCTTGTAAGAGTCTTAAAGCAAGCCCTTCCCCAATCGGGCCGAATCGCCATGGAAATCTCTTCAGACGCCAACATTCCCGCCTTGTCCCGCGTCGACTATGGAACAATTACACTCCTAAAAAAACTTACTCGGGCCACGATAGTCTCTTCACAAAACCTGGTCGGGACATATTTGTCTATATGGGGTAAATCTGGATATCAATCACACCTCAAAGCAAGAAACAAACTCATAAAAATTCTAAATCTAACAACTGCTTACCTAAAACATAATCTTGGCAAGGTTACAGATCTCCAGCTGCAAAAACATATTGAAGAACTATACGTCAAACAATCACTCATCACTTTATACCATCCCGTAGTAGCTTCAGGCAAAAACACCGGTAATCCACACTATTTCCCTTCAGCTTCAAAACCCGTCCCAATTCAAAAAAACGAACTTTTACTTATTGATATCTGGGGCAAAACCAAAGACCACAACTCGATCTTTGCCGATGTTACTACCATGTTTTACACAGGCAGACACGTCCCTGACCAAATTCAATCCAGCTGGAAAACTCTCAAACTGGCCAGAGACACCGCTCTAAATTCAATTATCAAAAGTCTCAAAGCCGGTCACATTCCAACCGGATCAAATATCGACGATGCGGCTCGAGCTGTGGTTAGTAAAGCTGGACTGAAAAATTATTTTGTCCACCGCACTGGCCACAACATCAGCACCGAGCTGCATGGCTTTGGACCCAATCTGGATAATTATGAAACCAAAGACACCAGACAGCTAGTTTTAGACTCTGGCTATTCCATTGAACCAGGCATCTACACCCCATATTACGGTCTCAGATCAGAAATAAACATTTACATTTCCCCAGATAAAAAAGTCATTGTTACCACTCCTCAGCCAACTGAAATCCAAAAAATCATATGAGTATACCCAAAGAAGAATTGTTAGTTGCCAAACTGGAAGCCAGGGGAGCTTCACCCAGCGCCATGGGAATGCTCACAAACAGCCTGCCTCTACTTTACGACCAGTTAGCCGAAAATTACTTTAATTACTATGAATTTGGCAAGTCCATGCTTGCTGACGTGGCCAAAGGAGAGATAGCCGGGTTAGTCACCCATCTGCCTCAAGATTTTACCGTTCTATCCCAAACTCTTTCTCAATATCGCCAACCCTTAAAAATTGGTGCCGTCATTTGTCCCGATTGGAACGGACACTACGAAGGAAATACTTTCGTCTACGACATGAATGGCTTCGGCTCCGGCACCCCTCAAACAGCCTATACTGTAAAAAAATATCTAGAAACGCTCTCCCGCCGAGCAAATCAGGATGGCGTATCTATTCAATTCACCGGCCATTTCCCGGGATGGGAATTTACCCGGTCCGGAATAACTCACGGCATTCCGCAATCACAAGCTTTGGAAATGTTATCAGAAAGCGCCTGGGGGGTTAAGCATACATTAAGCTCTCTCGAACACAAAAACCTATCCGTAGACTTCAAAATCCATACCCCACCCAACTTTCATGACAATGTCGATCGCATGGCTAGCGCACTGATTCACTCAGGCAGCAGGAAAGTAACAGCCGTATTTAATGGAAGGCAATCCTTTCACAAGGGAAATTATTCTCCCGAAGCTGCCGCCAAAGAATACGCCGAAGCTAAACACGCATGGACGCTTCTTGGGTCTGAGGACATCATTCTTGTCGCTACTTCACCCACAATCGCCAGAGCGTGTCTTTCGGAAGGCAGCCAGGCTTGGATTCAACTCCAAACCGGCTATCGTGGTTGACAGCAAATTTAAAAATTACTATAATTACTCAAATGAGTCGGGTTCTTTCTCTCATTAACCTCATTGTCCTCCTTAAGGGGGGCGAGGCTAATGTGGGAGAAGCACCTCGCTAAATTAATTTACCAATTTTTTCCTTACCTCCCACAAGGGAGGTTTTTTTATGTCTGAAGACTCGCACATGTTCGGCAACAGTTACGACCACGGGGTCGGATTTCACAATATCGGCACTGTCCTGCGTGGAGCCAGCGACCAAGTCTCTTCTGCCGTAGCCAAACACTACGGCCAGCGCTGTGGGCATACCCCACCTGGTCGATTTGTTTCGGTCCTCGTCCCAGAAAAAACCCCGGCTATCACCGACCAAATACAATATTTATCTCTTATGACTCATGCCGCTATCGGCTTACTTACCCCAAACGAGCCGTTACCTCCCAAATCATTAGTGGTTCCCTACATCAATACCCTAGCCACTCAAACCACACTCGAGTCTCAAGGGGCTAGGGTCTGGGGTCTGCCCGGAGTTATAACGGAAAATCTCAAAAATAAAGCTGACTTTCACTTACTTGTTCAGGAGTTAGACATCAAAGGCGTTTGCGTCCCCGAACACGTTATTTGCGACATCGACGACCTGCCCGCCTCAGCCGCCGACTTCTTAGTCTCCGTACAGCAAATATACACCCATGCTGGTATGCAAAATCGCTACCCCCTTGGGTTAATGATCAGAGGCGGTGAGTCCGATGGCAACTACGGCGGTTGCTCATTAAGAAGGCTTTCTCACAAACCAGGAATTTTCTTCACCGATGACGAGGATTCTTCTGAATTTCCCGACTGGGATTTCGCCATCGCCCGCGCTCACCAATATATCCAACAGGCCACGGACGCAAATAAAGAAAGGCGGGTAGTAATCAGTCGTTTTCTCCACCTGGCCGATTCCCCAGGAATTTCCTTAATCATCGAAAACGGCCGGGTCGACCACCTTGGTTGGAACGGCCAAGTTACGGCCGCCGACGGCACGGCCTGCATCGGCACCGGTTCCTACCACCCCCAATCAGCTGAACTATCTAATACTCAGGCCCGGCACGAAGCCGAAACCGCCCAAGACCTGGGTAGTTTTGTTCTCACCTTAGCTGATAAATTAGGCCTAAACCGGGCCCAGCTGTGCGGCCTGGTCAATTTCGACTTGATGATTCCAGGGGCCTTGGAAGTAGAATTCCAAAAGCGTCTAGGCAAGCCGCCGCAAATCACAATAGCCGAATGCAATCCCCGCTGGACAAATTACACCGATGCCCTAGCCATGGTCGCCAGAGTTCTGTCCATCAACCTAAACACCCAAGGCCTCAAAGAAACCAGAGATAGAGGGGTTCTCACTGCCGACAAATTTTCAGCTTCAATCAGGCCTGAAGTGCCAGTAGAATCCATTAGGGAAGCCGTCTACCAAACAGACCAGCGCCTCAACCACACAGACGGCAGCCGGGTCATCCTCAGAATGGCTACCACCCCCCATCCTGGAATCATCACGGTTGGAAACACCGATCTGGTCCAGACCGAATTAAGGCAAGCCCTATCCCAACTCTGAGATCATCCCTCTTGACATAGTATATAGTAAATTGTATACTATGTACCATGATTACCGACACCAAGATTAGAATCATCAGTTACATCACAACCAACGGCCAGGCTAGGGTCAAAGACCTGGTTAACCACCTGGGATTTGGTTCCGTCGCTATCCACCGCCACCTCAAATCACTCGTAGAGAAGGGCCAGCTGGTCAAGGCTGGAGCCCCCCCGAAGGTCTTTTACCAATTGCCGGTAGAAAGCACCACGAAAACGCAGCTTGTAAATGGCCCCGCATCTGCTCTCCTGGATAAATACTTTGCCTACGTGGACCCCACCGGCCGTCTGGAAACGGGGTTAGCAGGATTTCAGCTCTGGGCCCAAAATGTCAGCAAGTCCGGCCAGGTAGACAGTCTTCTGGCCCGTTATACCCTCGACCGCCAAAATCTCGAGACCCTTTTTACTTCCCAAGGCTGGATAGATGCCACCGCCAATGTATCCAAGACTTTCCCAGCCGATATGCAATTAGACGGAGTCTTCTATCTAGATTTTTACAGCCTGCCCACTTTCGGTAAAACCCGCCTGGGCGCCCTTATGCTCTACTCCAAACAGTCCGAAAACCGCCCGCTTATCCACAAGTTAACCGACGAAGTCAGACCTGCCCTAGACCGCCTGGTCAGTCACTTGAATGTTGACGCAGTTGCTTTCCTTCCCCACAGCATAATCAGAAAAACCCAATTTCTCAAAGAGTTCTCCGTCAAGCTCAACTTGCCCCTCCCCCACATCGACCTCACCAAGGCCTATCCCGGCCGCATCCGCGTGGCCCAAAAAACATTGGGCAAGTTGGAAGAGCGCGTAAAAAACGCCCGGGAAACAATCTTCGTGGAAAACCCCACAGTTAGGTACGAAAAAGTCCTGCTCGTAGACGACGCGGTCGGATCCGGTTCCACCCTCAACGAAACCGCCAGAAAGCTGAAACAAATGGGCCTGGCGCAAAAAGTCTACGGCTTTGCCATCGTCGGAAGTCTCAAGGGTTTCGAGGTTATAAGAGAAGCCTAAATGCTAAAATACTTCCATCGGACTCGTAGCTCAGTTGGCTAGAGCGTCGCATTGACATTGCGAAGGCCACAGGTTCAAGTCCTGTCGAGTCCACCATGGGCAAAAAAGACACAGACAGCTTTGCCGAAGCCGAAAAATTTGGCCTCCCTCCCGCAGATGACCCTCGCGTTCTCGCACAGGCCCAAAAACTAGTCGAGCTCGGCCTTACCGAAGAAGAAGCCAATTCTATCGTCCGACAATGGCTCTTCAAACCTCCCACTGACCCAACTCAATACCAAAAATGGGTCGAATTAGCCCAAAGGCGCGAAGACCAAAACAGACTAAGAAAGAAATGACTCCTCCATCCTACCTCGGCGCCCACGTTTCCATCGCCGGCGGATTCGACAAATGCATAACCAGAGCCAGCGAAATGGGCGCCAACTGCCTCATGACCTTTGCTTCCTCTCCTCGTTCCCTCCAATACAAAGAAGTTGATACAGGCAATTACCAAAAAATCGGCCCCCATTTCTTCCATGCCCCCTACCTCGTCAATCTGGCGTCCGCCAATCCCGACTACCTCCAAGCCGGCATCAACTTGCTAAGCTTTTACCAAAATCTATCCTCCAGAATTGGCGGCGCCGGAACCATCTTCCACATCGGCTCGTCGCCCCAGCCGGACCTGAACCAAGTTGCCTTAGCCATCATCAAAACCCAACAGCAATCCGGAGATCTCGTCCCTATCATTCTGGAAAACTCCGCCGGTCAAGCCAACTCAATCGGGGCTAACCTTTCGGAAATTGAAGACTTAGTCAACAATTTAAAATCAAAAATTAAAAATTTCGGCGTCTGTCTCGACACCCAGCACCTTTTTGCTTCGGGAATTACACTTGAATCGGCGCTCGACAAGTTCAACGAACAGATTGGTCTCCACCATTTAAAAGTAATCCACCTCAACGACTCCAAAACCGACTTTGGGTCCCAC
>MEXP01000001.1:52273-62659 GCA_001773725.1 Candidatus Amesbacteria bacterium RIFCSPLOWO2_01_FULL_49_25 | reverse complement strand
TGAGAACCCGACAGTAATTATTGCGCACACAATCCCCGGAAAGGGTGTGGATTTTATGGATTGGAATTATGAGTGGCATGGCAAGCCGCCGAAGAAGGATGAGGCAGAAATGGCACTGGCTCAGTTGAGAACTTTGGGAGGTAAGATACAGTCTGAGTATCAATAACTATGATATTAAATCCCAAATTGTTTGAGCACGATGTGGAACAGACACCGACCAGAAATGGGTATGGGGAGGGGCTTTTAGAGTTGGGAGAGGGGAATTCGAATGTCGTCGTTTTGACGGGAGATTTGAAAGAGAGTACCAGAGTAGAGGCGTTTGCGAAAAAATATCCGGAGCGATTTATCGAATGTGGGGTGGCGGAGCAAAATATGGTGGGGATTGCGGCGGGGTTGGCGGCGGCGGGAAAGATTCCATTTATTTCGTCGTATGCTGTTTTTTCGCCGGGGCGAAGCTGGGATCAATGTCGAGTTTCGGTGTGTTATTCAAACCTGAATGTAAAGATCGCGGGCGCGCACACGGGAGTGTCGGTGGGGCCGGACGGGGCGACACATCAAGCCCTGGAGGATATTGCCATAATGCGGGTACTGCCTAATATGACGGTCGTAGTTCCATGCGATGCTATCGAGACGAAAAAAATGACGCTAGCGAGTGTGGCTAGACCGGGCCCTGTGTATTTCAGATTCGCAAGAGAAAAAACGCCGGTGATTACAACTGCCGAAACTCCGTTTGAAATTGGGAAGGCGGAGGTGTTGTGGGATTCACAAAATTTTCAATTTTCAAACTCCAATTTTCAAATAATTTCCGAATTTTCTAATTTACAAAATCAGGTGGCGATTGTGGCGTGCGGGCCGCTGGTTTACCAGTCACTCGTTGCAGCGAAGGAGTTACATGGAGAGGGAATCGGGACGACTGTAGTTAATAATCATACGGTGAAACCGATGGATGCGGCTACGATTACTAAGGTCGCGCGAGATTGTGGGGCAGTGGTAACAGTTGAGGAACACCAGATTATGGGAGGGATGGGGTCGGCTGTGGCTGAAGTGTTGGCGGCCAATTACCCGGTCCCGATGGAGTATGTCGGGATGCCGAATAAATTCGGGGAATCCGGTCAGCCAGAAGAATTGCTGGAGAAGTACGGGATGAGTGTCGCTGCGATTAAGGAAGCGGTGAAGAGGGTGATGCCGAGAAAAAAGGGTTGAACATTGACTGAATATGGAGTATATATCAGTATATGGCGGCCAAGAAGAGTAGAAGAGTTGAAGAGCGGGAGAGCATGAGTGGGGATTTGGCTGTGGTGGAGGCAAAGCCTGAAGGCCCAAAGAAGACGGAGGGGTTTTGGATGAGCGTGGGGTGGGTGTTTTTGCTTCTGGGAGGGCTCGCGCACATGCTGCCGGCGCAAATGGAGCCGCTTCTTAAGTGGGCGGCGTGGGGAGTGACGCTGCAGACGGCAGTGGGAACCGTTTCGGTTGTGATTGCGCTGTACTATTTGCTGGGGGAGTAGGTATTTGGCTGCGCGCGTTGTTCGCAACAGCTCCATCTGCTCGTAAACGTGTGTGGTAGACTATTTGCATGGTGGATGTGGGGAGGTTGATGAGAAACGGAAAGATGTTGATTTTGGCGTATGATCAAGGGTTTGAACACGGACCGACGGATTTTAATGAAGAAAATGTGGACCCGGATTTTATTTTGGATATTGCCAGGAAGAGCGGGGTGTATACGGGAATAGTTTTCCAGGAGGGGATAGCTGAAAAATATTATGCGGGGGAGACTGATTTGCCTCCTTTGATTTTGAAACTTAACGGAAAGACGTCGTTTCATAAAGGTGAGGAACCAGTGAGCTTGCAACTGTGCTCTGTAGATCGGGCGGCAGAGTTGGGGGCGACTGCTGTGGGGTATACCATTTATGTGGGGAGTGAGCACGAGGAGGAAATGATGAAAGAATTCAGCCGGATTTGCGATGAGGCGCATAAGAAAGGTTTGATTTCGATTGTGTGGATGTATCCGCGGGGAAAGCATGTGGAAGGAAAAGAAACTAGCCGGGACGTGGTGGCGTATGCGGCGAGACTGGCACTGGAGTTGGGGGCAGATGTGGCAAAAATGCCGTATACCGGGGATCCGGAGTCGTTTGGGTGGGTAGTGAAGAATGCGGGGAAAACATTGGTGGTGGTGCAGGGAGGATTGAAGAAAGATGAAGAAACGCTGTTGGGAGAAGTGGGGGGATTTATGAAGGCGGGGGCGGTGGGGATGGCGGTGGGAAGGAATGTGTGGCAGGACGCGGATGCGGTTGGTATTTCCAAAAAAATTGCGGAGGTAGTTTATGGAGTTTGACATGCTGGCACTGGGGCCGGCGCGGATGGATGTGTTTGTGAACTTGCCGGAGGAGGAGATAAACGAGGCGTGCAGTATTGATCGGCAAAGGTGCGTGATCGAGTTGGGCTTTGGGGATAAAGTCCCGGTGAAATCGATGCAGTTTGAAGTAGGGGGAAACACGGGGAATAACGCTGTGGGGCTGGCGAGGCTGGGGTACAAAACGGGGGTGTTGGGTACGATGGGGGGAGAGTGGGTGGATCTGCGGGCATTGGAAATACTAAAAAAAGAGGGAGTAAATGTGGATAACGTGCATACCATCCCGGGGAAATACGGCTTTGGGGTGGTGATTGGTTATCAAGGCGAGAGGACAATTTTGTCTTATTACCCTGAGTCTGAGTGCCTGTTTAAATTTAAATCCGGGGACGACACAGCTAAATGGACGTATTTGACGACTGCGGGACAGGATTTTGAATGCTTTTATGAGGATGCAGTGAAGTGGGTGGGTGAGAAGGGGGTAAGGATGGCTTTTAACCCCGGGTCACGACAGGTAAAAATGGGGGTGGAGAAAATAAAATATGCCTATGAAGCGGCAGAGATAATTTTCGTAAACAAAGAAGAAGCGGTTGTCCTGCTTAATATTCAAGATTCAAAAAAAATTCAAGAACTGTTGACCGGATTGAAGTCTTTGGGGCCGAAAGTAGCGGTGATTACGGATGGACCGGAGGGGGCGTATGCATATGACGGACAAAAATACTGGTTCATGCCGACTGTTCCTGCGCCTGTCGTCGAGCGGACCGGGGCGGGAGATGCGTTTGGTTCGGGGTTTTTGGGGGCTTTTATGAAAGGGCTTCCGATTCCGGAGGCACTAAAATGGGGAGCTTGCAATTCGGCGTCAGTGTTGGGTTATGTTGGTCCGCAGGCGGGACTTTTGAATCAACAGCAGATGCAGGAGTGGTTGGAGAAGAATCGCGAAATTACGGCGAAGGAGATTTAGGGAACTTCTAATTAACCTAAGAGGAAAAATCTGGTACACTGGATTTGTGGCGAAGATATTTGTGACTAGGAAATTGCCGTTTTGGGGGGAGGTTTCCAAACCATTGCTGGACGGGGGGTATGTGGTTGTGGTGTCGGATAAGAACCGGCCGATGGATAGGCGGGAGCTGGAGACGGAGCTGGAGGGCGGATATGACGGGCTGTTGAGCTTGCTGACAGACAAGATTGACAAAGATTTGCTGGGGCATGCCCAGAACCTGAAGGTGATTGCCAATTACGCGGTGGGGTATGACAACATTGACGTTAAGGTCTGCGGAGAAAAGGGGATAAAGGTGTCTAATACACCGTGTGACGAGGTGAACGAGAGTGTGGCGGAGTTTGCCTGGACCTTGATGCTGGCATTGGCGCGGAGGTTGCCAGAGGCAGCTGAATATGCCAGGAACGCGGCGTATCACGGATGGGAGCCGGAAATATTTATCGGGGCGGATGTATCGGGTAAAACTTTGGGGATAATCGGGGCGGGGCGGATTGGGAGCAGGGTGGCTAAGAGGGCGGAAGGGTGGGGGATGAAGGTCGTGGAATACAGCCGGAGCAGTGGATTGAAGTTGGAGGAGGTTTTGGCGCAGAGCGACCTGGTTTCCCTGCATGTGCCATTGACGTCCGAGACACGGCATTTGATAAACAAAAACAGTTTGGGAATGATGAAAAAGGGAGCGATACTGGTGAATACGGCTCGGGGACCGGTGGCGGACGAGGCGGAAGTGGCGGAGGCGCTGAGGGCGGGGATGCTTTCAGGCTATGGGGCAGATGTGTTTGAAAACGAGCCGAGTCCGTATGCGGAACTTTTGCAGATGGAGAACGTGATACTCACGCCGCATATTGCTTCGGCGACGGTGGCGGCGAGGAAAGCGATGGGGACAATTGCGGTAAGGAATTTGGTGGAAGGCCTGGCGGGGCGGGAAATGCCGAATTTGGTTCGGGCGCAAGGGTGAGAGTGAGCGTAACTGGTATGATTTATATGTGGGCAAAAAGAGCATTCTGTTTTTGTTTTTGATGACAGGGGTGGTGAGCGGGATGGCGTGGTTTTTTTGGGGGGGGAGAGCGGAAGAAATTGTTCAACCGACGGTGGTGAGCTGGGACGTGGAGAATAGCAGTAATAGGAATTTAGAGATAATTGAGAATGTGAGGGGGCTGGTGGCGACGGCGAGCGGAGAATGGGCGGTGTATGTGTACAGGATTGACGGGGGAGAGGGATATGGTGTTGATTGGGCCAAGATTATGCCCGGGGCCTCGATCATGAAATTGCCGGCTTTGGCGGCGGTAAAGCGTGAAATTGATGGCGGGCAGTTGACGCTGGATGATGTATGGACGATTGAGAAAGCCGATCACGCGGATGGATCGGGGCCTTTGCAGTTTAAGGCGCCAGGGACCAAAGTGACGGTCAAGCAAGTGCTGACGGAGTTGGGAAAAAAGTCCGATAACACGGCTTGGGTGATGATTAACCGCAGGCTGGGGTACCCGAAGATCGAGAAGGTAGTGGAGGACTGGGGGCTGATAAACAGCAATTACCGGGAGTTGACGACGACAGCGGAGGATGTGACTGTGATGTGGCGGGAGATTTATAAGGATTCAAGTAATTGGGAGTATCTCGAGGACAGCATTTATGAAGATAGAATTAGTTTGGGAGTGCCTGTGGACCGGGTGAGATTGGTGCATAAGGTGGGGACGGATACAGATGTGTGGGCGGACAGCGGAATTGTCATGGAGCGAGTCTCAAGCGAAATCCAAGCTTCAGATTCTGGAGCTGTCAAGCTGTTTGAACCGTTTATTCTGGTAATTTTGAATAAAGGAGTAGAGAGGGAGGAGGCTAGAAGGGTGGTACTGGAGATTACCAAGACAGTATGGAAAAGCGAAGCAGGACAAGGAAGGTAGCCAGAGCGGAGAGGGCGATAATTAAAATGAGAGTGTTTCTGAAGTCGGATTTCATATGTATTTGAGATAAATGGGCAAATAGGAGATAGCGTATTTTGATAGGCGATGGGTAAGTTTGACAAGGGAATCGTTGTGGGAGTGATAAACGGAGAAGTTGGGATGCTGGACTATTGTATAACCATCTTTGATGAAGTGAAATGCCCAGTCTGTGTCTTCCCCGCCTCCAAGTTTTTGCGAGATGTCTTCGTTGAAAGGATATTTTTTCCAGAGGTCTTTGCGAATGGCGGCACAGGCCGTACTGAGAAGTCCGCCACTTCTAAACGAGACTCGGTGGTATTTTCTGATGGTCCGGGCGTTGAAGCCGCTGATTTTTTTCTCGATTTTTTCCCAGACTGATGCCGAATTCCCCGAGTGCTGGCAGCCGAAGACGCCGGCAGTCTTGGGATCTTTGAAGCAGGTTAGGGCAGTTTCCAGCCAATGCCTGCCAATTGGTATGCTGTGACCGTTGGTGATAACGATAATTTCTCCCTTGCTGGACTTAATTGCTAGGTTGCACGACCCAGCGTGGTTGAATGGATTAGGTATGTTAATGATTTTGCACCCATACAATCTGGCGATTTTTCTGGTGCTGTCGGTTGAGAGGTTGTCAGCGAGTATTATCTCCCACGGCTTAATTGATTGAGAGCGTATGGATTTAAGGCAGCTGGAGATGGTTTTTTCTTCGTTTTTGCACCTGACAATCACGCTTACCGGATTCATCGAATTTTCTTTCTGGGATTGATTATACGGGGTTTTTGCCTGCTTTGGTTTGTTGGCTGGGGTGTGGTGATGGCGGGGAGAACTTGTCCCCTTTCGCCCACTGGTGGTATGGGGTTTGGAGGGGTGACGGGAGTGGGTGTGGGGCAGGGAGGCGGAGTGGTGCCGGTGAGAAAATAGTCCATTTTGCCGGAACAGGTGGAGAGGTGGTCGAGGCCGGTGGGGGGGAAGAAGTGTGATGGGGGCGAATCTTTGAGAAGGTAGGACATAATTTTATTCCAAATTGGAGAAGCACCGGTGACGCCAGAGGCGACGTAGGACATGGGGGTGGCGTCGTTGTTGCCTACCCAGACGGCGACCAGCAGGTTGGGGGTGAAACCTATGGTCCAGTTGTCTTTGAGGGAGTTGGTGGTGCCGGTTTTGACAGCTACCTGGTGGTTGGGAATTACCAAGAGGGAGCGAGGGCCGAAGGCGGGTGTGCGAGCGGCATTGTCTGAGAGAATATCGGCGACTTGAAAGGCGATGCGAGGGTCTATGACTGCGGCCGGCGGCCGGTGGTCGGTGGTCGGATCGAACTCCTCTAGAGTGCGGCCGGAGGAATCTTTAACAGAAAGGATGGGATGGAGGTCGACGCGGAAGCCGTAATTGGCCAGAGTACCGTAAACTGTAACCATGTCGGTCATTGTGACATCGCCGCCGCCCAAGGTGAGAGAGAGGCCAAAGCGGGAAGGATCGGTCCAAGTGGTGATACCCATTCTTTGACCCAAATCGATCATGGCGGGGACGCCATTGGCGGAGAGGAGTTTGACGGCCGGAACATTGTATGAAGATGCGAGAGCGGTGCGCAGAGTGACCCGACCGTGATAGCGGTGGTCGTAGTTGACTGGGGAATAAGGAGGGGAGCCGGGAGTGCGGTAAGTGATGGGGGAATCGTCGATAGTGCTGGCGGGGGTGAAGCCGCGGGAGAAGGCGAGAGAATAATTGATGGGCTTGATGGCTGAACCCGGTTGGCGCAAGGCCGTGGTGACGTTGACAGCGCCGTCGTTTTTGAGATCGAAATAATCACGCGAGCCGACCATGGCTAAAATCTCTCCGGTTTTGGGATTGGTGATCAGAGAAGCGCCATTTCCGACAAGCAAGTAAGCGATTTTGGCGATTTCTTCGGCGACGGTCTTTTGGGCGAATTCCTGGACTGTAAGGTCGAGGGAAGTGGTGACATCCAGGCCGCCCTGCTCCACAATTTGGTGGCCGTATTTGAAGGCTAATATCTCGCGGACGTACATGACAAAATGGGGGGCTTTGATATCTGTTTGGGGGGGGGAGAGCTGGAGTTCTTCGGCGGCGGCGGCTTCGGCTTGGTCCCAGGAAATAAATCCAGTTTCGACCATGCGGCGCAAGACTTCTTTTTGGCGGGATTTGGCCAGCTCGGGGTGGGCGCCGAAGGGGGAATAGGTGGTGGGCGAGGCGGGCAGACCGGCGAGGAATGAAGATTGGGCCAGGTCTAGGTTTTTGACTGATTTGCCGAAGTATGTCTGGGCGGCTTCTTCGACGCCAAAAGCGGTACCGCCGAAGCTGACGCGGTTTAGGTACATTTCCAATATCTGGTCTTTGGTGTAGAGAGACTCGGCGGCTAGGGCCAAAATGAGCTCTCGGGCTTTTCGCCTGATGGTGCGCTCGGGGGAGAGGAGGGAGGTTTTGACCAGCTGTTGGGTAATGGTGGAACCGCCCTGAATTGCTGATAGTGGGTAGCTTTTAGTTTGCAGATTGTAAAAGGCGGCGCGGATTATTCCGGTCAAGGAAAAGCCCGAGTGGGAGTAGAAGTCGGCGTCTTCGATGGCGAGTATTGCCTGGCGAAAATGGAGGGGGATATCGTCTAATTTGACCGGGGTGCGATTTTGGTCCTTGTAAATTTTGTAGAGCTCGACACCGTTTCTGTCTCTAATGTGGGTGGTGAGAGGGACGGGGATGGTGGCCAGAGAATGGGGGGAGGGGAGGCCTTTTAACAAATAAAAGTAAACAGAAATAGCGAATAGTAATAGGGGGAAAGAAATTGCTGGAATTAACCTAATTATTCTAATTAACCTAATTGACCTAATGGGGGAAGAGGTAAGGTACAGGAATTTGAGAAGGTTTTTGAGAGTCATGCCTGGCCTGGATTATAGCCTGTAACTTGCGTTTTTGGAGGAGAGGTGTAAAATGTCGGCAAATGGCAATGGTGGATGCTGGATTTATAACTGGAATTGCGGCGGAACCGGTTGAGGAGAAAACGGTCGAGCGGAAACCGGCTGAGTATGTGGTTGAAATGCAAGGCGAAGTGCGGGGAATCCTGAGAGATATTAAATATCTCCAAGTAGGGAAACCATATACGGCGGCATTGAGCGAGACGATTGTTTCATATTTTATCCTGGAGGATCCTAAGGGGCTTTATGCTGTGGTTGACTTGGAGGGGGCGAAAAGAGGTGGGGCCAAAATTTTTGCCGGGGTTCATAACGAGCCGATAGGGGACGATGAGGGGATTAAAGCGATGGATGTGCGACTTGATGAGTATGCAGGATTGATCCTGGAAGTTGAGGGGACAAATGGGGGTGCGGATCTTTTGGCAGTGGGATTGTTGGGGGTTGATTTTGCTGTGGGCGACTGGATTAGAATTTTTGAAGACGAGGAAGAGGAATAGATTAGCGAGCGGCGCGGCCGGTGGAATCGAGACGGATAATATCGGCGTCTCCGTAGCCGCCGGCGCAGTCGAGACAGAGAGCGGTCCCCAGGGCATCGTAAATAACACTATGGTTTTGAGTCTCAATGTCGCCGGGGAATTGGGTGATCTGGCCAGGAGTGGCGGGGGATTGGGTGGGCTTAAATATGGCGATATCACGGCGAAGATTTTCTGCCTGGATGGGGGGAGTTGTGCCGGATAGAAAATATTCGTAGCGAGTGGGACATGATCCAGGGTCGGGATTTTCTGGGGCCTTTAGGCCAGAGAGACTGCAAATGAGCGTTCCGGTGACGCCGGCGGGTTGAGTGGGCCAGTTTTGTTTGTAATTTTTGAGGGCCTGAGTTGTGACTTTGTTCCAAATGGGGGCGGCGCCGGTGACTCCGGAGGCGATGCGGGAGAGGGGGGTGTTGTCGTTGTTGCCGACCCAGACGGCGACTAAAATATCCGGATTGTAGCCGATGGTCCAGTTGTCGCGTTTGTCGTTGGTGGTCCCGGTTTTGACCGAGACCTCGGGGTGGCCCTTGATGTTGAGGAATGACGAGGAACCGAAAGTGGCCGAACGGGCGCCGTTGTCGTAGAGAATGTGGGAGATCAAAAAGGCGGTTTCGGCTGAGATAACGCGGGTGTCGGGTGGAGGGGTTGACACGTAGGGCTTTGAGTTGATGGTTATCAGTTCGTGGGGGGCGGCTTTTTCGGCTTCTGATGGCGAAAGTGCTTTAAGATTTGCTGACTCCAAGATTTTGCCGCTTCGGTCGATGATTTGGAGAATGGGATTGAGGTCGACACGGCGGCCGGTATTGGCAAAGACGGCATAGGCGGTGGCCATGTCGTACATGGTGACTTCGCCGCCACCTAAGGTGAGAGAAGGGCCATAGTTTTTGGGGTCGGTAAACGTGGTGAGGCCGAACGCGGAGGAGGAGGCGACGAAATCACTCAGGCCGTTCAAGACTAGGGTCTTGACGGCGGGGATGTTGAAGGAGTTGCCCAGAGCGAACCGGACTTGAGTGGGGCCGTGAAACTGGTTGTCGTAGTTATCCGGACAGTAATTTTTTTGATTGGGAATAGCAAAGCAAGTCGGCTTGTCGTTTAAGAGAGTGCCGGGGGTAAGGAGGCGACGCTCGAAGGCCAGGGCGTAGTTGACGGGTTTGATGGATGAGCCGGGCTGGCGGCGGGCGAGGACAACATTTACTGCTCCATCGTTTAGTGAGTCGTAGTAATCGCGGGAGCCGACCAGCCCCAAGATCTCACCGGTTCGGGGGAGGGTGATTAGAACCGCTCCGTTGCCCACTTTTTCCTTTTGGAGCTTGGCGGTCTCGGTGGCGACAGTGTTTTGGGCAAATTCCTGAAGTTCCAAGTCTAAAGTGGTAATAACCGTTAATCCTTCCTGCTCTACAGTATGCAGTCCATACTCATTTGCGAGTAAATCCTTTACCCATAAAGAGAAGTGAGGAGCACGGAGGGTGGTGGGAGGAGAAAAGGTTAAAACCTGGGCGGAGGCGGAGGCGTAATCACTTTCGGAAATCATGCGGTTATCTAACATTTGACGCAGGACATAATTTTTCCGGTCTTGGGCCAGCTCGGGATGAGCGC
The DNA here is from genome assembly GCA_001773725.1 of Candidatus Amesbacteria bacterium RIFCSPLOWO2_01_FULL_49_25. Taxonomy (GTDB): domain Bacteria; phylum Patescibacteriota; class Microgenomatia; order CAZETR01; family Amesbacteraceae; genus 01-FULL-48-32b. Next base: position 52,361 of record MEXP01000001.1, on the reverse strand, counting down.
CGAAGGGGGAATAGTATGACGGGGCTTGGGGAAGACCGGCAAGGAGGGCAGATTCGGTTAGGGAGAGGGTGGCGGCGGTCTTGCCAAA
>MEXP01000001.1:0-52245 GCA_001773725.1 Candidatus Amesbacteria bacterium RIFCSPLOWO2_01_FULL_49_25 | reverse complement strand
TAGGCAGTGCCGCCGTAGGGAACCTGATTGAGATAGAGCTCTAAAATCTCATCTTTGGTATAGAGAAGTTCCACCAGACTAGAGAGGGCGAACTCGCGAACTTTGCGGCGCAGGGTTCTTTCGTCTGAGAGGAGAGCTTTTTTGACTAGCTGTTGGGTAATGGTCGAGCCGCCCTGAAGGTTTCTTTTGAAGAAAGTATTGAGGAAAGCGCGGGTGATGCCGCGAAGAGAGAAACCGGAGTGGGAATAAAAATCTTTGTCTTCGGCGGCAAGGGTGGCGTCGATGAGGTGTTTGGGAAGGGTGGAGAGCCGGACGGGGGTGCGGCGTTCGGTTTCGAATATTTCATAAATAAGAGCACCATGGCGATCCAGGAGCCGGGTGGAGGCTGGGGCGGGACGGCTGGTGAGATTTTTGGGGTTGGGGAGATCCCAGAAGAAGTAAAGAGACAGAGCAATAAAGAAACAGAGCGAAAGGGCTGTGGAGATTAGTTTCCAATTCCGGTGGATTTGCCTACGACTCAGTTTTCCAAGCTTCAACTTTCGGAACTTGGATTTTGCGGCTGGGGATTTACGCCTTGATATTTTCTTTTTGGGCATGAGTGTCTTGAATTATACATTTTGGGGTAGTATATTGAGTTTTGTTATGCCAGCCAGAAGAAAAGCGCCTGTCAGAAGAAAAGTTTCGCCGATTGGCCCGGAGCCGGTGGGAGTGACGCCGGTGGTGCAGGATACGATGGGGGTAAAAAAAGATGCTCTTGAAGGAGATAAGCTGGATCCGGGAGAGGAGAAGGTGCTGGACTGGATATTGAAGATAATCGTATTTTTTGTGCTGGGCTGGCTGGCTTTGGGAGTCCTAATGGCTATTGGGGGACTGTTTGGGATTTGGAAGTGAGGGCAGTAACCAGTTCTTCGACTATCTGGCGGTGGAGGTCTAAAAACCCCTGGTTGGTTTTTTTGTAATATTCGTCTTCGAGACGGGAGATGGAATCGGCGGGGGAAAGAGAAGGGCCAAGCTGATTGAGGTTGTTAATTTCGTCTGCGGTGAATATGCTGCGGACTCGATTCGCAAAAACTACCTCGATGAGTGGAGATAAACTGAGGACGAGTTGGGCAGCTTGGTCGGGGGTGAGGCCGGCTATCTCGAGGGGATGGGCGGCGGCTTGGATTTGGGCAGTGTAGGACGGGTCCATATTTTAATGGCCTGCGGCGGCGTGAAGCTGGGTAAGGAAAGTTTCGGTTTCAGTGCTGGGAACATTATATCTAGTTAGAAGGGACTCGACGGAGTCTCCCGGGCGAACTACGAGGGAGGTATGGGCGTGTTGTTGGACAAGGTCGACCAGGCGAATACCCCATTGATAGCCGGCGTGGCCAACATCATTTCCGGTCCAACCGGGATGGCCGAGAGCGAAAAGCTGTTGGGTGAGGCCAACGGGGCCGCCTTGAGAGCCATAAACGAGAGTGAGAGGGCCGTTCTCGCTTAAGTAATAAACCGGGCGGCCGAGAGAATCTTTTTGGGCCAGAAGATCGAGGAGATTTTCGGTGGAGGGGGCGATTTCCCAGGAGCCGGTATCCGGATTGAGGACGTAAGAAGTGCCGTCTGAAGTAGTGACGTGATTGAAATGTCCGGACTGGGTGAGGGTGACGGGGGTCTCGATGGTGTCGTCGTTGTTTAGATCGGCATACCAAAGATTGCCGGATCTTTGCATTTCCCAAGCGGGGTCTGAATCAACATTTACGGCAACCGGAAGGGCGGTGTCTGGATGGGCGGTGAATTCATCGTGAGAATAGGCCTTATCAAAGCCGTTTTGCAAATTGTTGTCGGAATCGGTAAAGACGTAATCTTGGGTGGGATTGGTCCAAACCTTGTGGTCGCCGACGGTGGTGGTGTGGAAGAGAAGAGTACTGTCCGGCCCGGTGACGGCGTCTGGCCGGCCGTCGTGATCCAGGTCGACCAGGAAGCGGGTTTGGCCTGCGGAGATATATTGGCCGGTTTGAACTCCATCGGCTACTTGGGCGGGAGTGGGAACATGACCTGGCTGCCAGGGGAGAGTTTTGGCGTTCCAGTGGCCGGAATCATCCAAAGTAAATTCCTGGGAGGCGTCGGGAGAAGTGATGGCGGCGTATTTCCAGGAGGAGGAACCGGAGTCATAGTGGAGGTTGGTGAGGCGGACATCGTGGTCAGGTCCCCGGGCGGGATCGTGAGACAGGGCGATCCATCCGGATTCAAATTGGTGACCGCTGGCAGTATTTGCGGCGTGGCTTTGACGGATGAGATCGACTGTTCCATTGTGGTCTACATCCAGGGCGACGGGAATCGGAGGATGACCGGGGACGGAAGCGGCGGCTTCGCGGCTGTCGTAGTAGACGTGCGGGTTTTGGGAGTCGGTGATGACTGATGCGGCGGCTGCGGCATCGGGAGTGTGGGTGGGGATGGGGATTTCGGTGGGGGAGGGGGTGGGGGATGGGGTATGGGTGGGACTGGTTTCTCTGGTGGGAGGTGACGCGGGTGTCGGGACATCGCGGGATGAGGATATGGGGGAAGAAGCTTCGGTTGGAGTTTCGGTGGGAGTGGGGTGGGGAGTGGCTATATCGGGAGCTTGGGCGAGTTGAGGAGAGGCCCGGTGGTCGGAAACTGATTTGGAGAAGGAGTCGGGGGTGTCTTGGACGGCTGTCCGCAAATGGCTAAGAATACCGGTGGCCAATTCTCCGGTGTGGTAGGCCAGGAGGCTGGCGGAGGTGATTTCGGTCGCGATGGCAGCAGCTTTCAGGGCTTGGTCGATCCAGTTTTTGGGGTTTTCGTAGCCCTGTTTTTGCGCATATTCTATTCCTGATTTGACTATATGTCTGGTGAAGGCGGTTGTGGCGAGGGCTCTAGCGGCGGATTCAGCTGTCTGGCCTCCTAAAGATCCCAGAATTTCTTCTGACGGGAGGGCTTTGGCTATTAATGTGGGAACAGCGATCATACTGATTCCAACGATCATGCCCAGTATCTTTGCTTCTCGATCTTTTTGGGATTCTCCGGTCCAGAGAAAACGCCAGTTTTCTACAGCCACATCTTTTAGGGCGGTTAAGGCCTCGGTGGTATTGGTGGCGCCTTTTTCTTTGATGGCGTGGTGGAGTTTCTGGGCGACGTCGTAGCCGTAGAATCCCATACCGATACCGGCTCCAAGGAGGGGATTGATGAGAGTGGACCCGGTGATGAGGCCGATTTTTCCGCCAGTTGTGGCGGTTTTGAGGTCGGCGTTGATCCTGTCGGCGAGTTTTTGGCCGGCGGTGGTTTTGAGGAAGTCATTGAGGCGGCCGGTGTGGTGGGAGAACCACTCTTGGGCCGAAGATGTAAGGCCTTTTAAGGCCGAGAGGTTGAGGTAAGCAGTGGCGTGAACATCTTCATCGCAGGCAGAGGTGTTTTGGAAGATCGCGAGCTGATCCTGGTGGTCGTTGAAGGCGGGGGTATGAGTTTTACGGTACTCACGGACCATGACTTGAAGGTCGGTAAAGTTGTCTTCGGGGGGAATGCCGCTGCCGTTATTTCCGTTCCTCTTTCTGCCATTTTTGGGTGGTTCTAAGAGGGAGTTTGCAAGTCTTAGCAGTTCTGTGGTGACGTAATCAGCAAGTTGTGGGTTGTCGGTTAGGCCGCCGGTTTTGTTTTGGCCTCTGGCGAGGGTGTTTAATTGTTGAGCGGTTTCGGTTCTGGTAAGGTTGTCGTTGGGAGCCGAGGGATCAATGACTTCGGCGACGATTTGGACAACATGTGTATATAGGCCCAGTGTGGCGGCAGTAAATCCGAGTTTGGATAGCTGTATGGCTGCGTCGGCTTTTACAAAGGGGTTGGTTTCACCAGAGTGGATCAGTCGGTACAATTGGCCATAGGATTTTTGGGGAACAGGGGGAGTTTCGGCTGACATGGGGGCATTTTAGCACACTTTCTATCCTATAGTCCAGTATGGAGACATGAGATAGTGTATATTTGAGAGGTGGAAAGTTATCGGGAGACGAACTGGTGGAAGTATTTGGAGGAGCCGATGCAGGATTTGGTGAAGGAAAGCTTTTTACTTTTGGAGCGGGAGAGGGGGAGTCGGGATGGATGGCATGACTACTCATTTGTGGTATTTCCCATGGCCAAGGCGTATGAGGGGTTTTTGAAAAAGCTGTTTTTGGATTTGAAGTTGATTAGCAGACAACAATATTTTGGCGAGCACTTTAGAATTGGGCGGGCTCTGAATCCAAATTTACCAAAGCGGTATAGATCGGGGTGGGTGTATGGAAAGTTGGTGGATTATTGCGGGAGTGAGGATCTGCCATTGACCTTGTGGGGGGTGTGGAAGAAGGCCAGAAATCAAATATTCCATTTTTTTCCGGATCATCATCAGTTTATTTCGCTGGGGCAGGCCTCTCGGTTAATAGATGAATTGGGGGGAGTGATGGAGCAGGCACTAAGGGGTTGCAGGCTGGCTTAGTCATTTTCGGGTAATATTCGTGTACAGATAAGAGGGTGCCGGGCCGGTGATGCGGCATTGTTGGAGTTGACAGAGTGTGGCATACTTAAAGGTGCCCCGAAAAAATTTGGGAGTGAAAGAATGAGCGAAGCCAATTCTGTTGAAAGATCGTTTATGAGGCAGGTGTGGGGAAGCGCGCGAAACATGGTTTTGGGCATGTCTGCGGCTTTGGCTGTGGGAGTCGTGGTTTTGGCGCTATCGGTATTGTCGGCGGTTAACCCGCTGGCGGTATCGCCGCATCAGGATGCAAATGTCGCGTCGGAGTCGGCTATAGTGGAGTACTATTTGCCATATCCGGGACTACTGCCCGACAGTCCACTGTATAAGCTGAAGGCAGTGAGGGATAAGATTGGACTGTGGATGACTTGGGATAGAGGGAAAAAGGCTGAGAAGGAACTTTTTTTGGCGGATAAACGGATAGGGGCGGCGATGGCGCTTTTGGAAGGAGGAAAGGGGGAGTTGGCAGTGGTGACAGCGACTAAGGGAGAGAAATATTTGGAGCAGGCTGTAAACAGAGCAGTTATGTTGAACAAAGAAGGGTTGGATGTGAAGAGCTTGCTTTTGCAATTGGAGAAAGCGGCGGGGAAACACGAAGAATTGATGGGGGAAATTGTGACCAGATCGGCAGGGGCAAATAAAGATATGGCGGTCGGCACTGAAGCATTAACATCGGCTCTACATGAGAAGATGGGGCAAGTGGTGTTGGAGTTGGAGTGATAGTTTTTGATGTACTAGTTAATAGTTGACGATAGTTATTTAGTGGGATAGGCTAGTTGTCGCCACTAAATATAGTGGATTGAAAATCTATGTGGTGTCCGTTTTGTGCACATCCTGAAACTTCGGTATTGGAGTCGCGGGCGGCCGAAGACGGACAGAGTTTACGCCGGAGGCGGGAATGCCAAAAGTGCCAGAAGCGGTTTACCACATGGGAACGGGTGGAGGGACCGACTGTTTTTGTCATCAAGCGCGACGGAGGCCGGGAGGCATTTGATCGAGAAAAGATTGTAAGAGGAGTGATCAAATCTTTTGACAAACGGCCGGTGTCTGTGGACCAAATCCGCCAATTGGCGGACGAGGTCGAACGGGAAGTGCGGCGCAAGGAGGCCACGGAGATATCATCCAAAGCAATTGGCAAGATGGTCCTTAAAAGATTGAAAAATATAGACAAAGTTGCCTGGATCAGATTTGCCAGTGTGTACTTTGAACTGACCGATTTAACTGAGTTTGAAAAGTTATTTGAGAAAATTTCATAATGCCTGAATTACAATTAAAAACAGTAACCAGAGCCAGGGGAAGTCCAAAGAAAGGTAATGGACATGTGACAAATGGGCGTTTGAAAACTGTGAATGTTGCTCGTCCGGAGATTAGCCGGAATTTGCTGGCAAAGCGATATCTGCAGAATAACGAGAAGACGTGGGATGATGTGGTGATGCGGGTGGCCAGGCACGCGGGGAGGAAGACTGGCAGGACGCGGGAATTTTTTGAAGCTGTTTATTCGGGAAAGTTTTTCCCATCCCGAATGGCTTATATGGGGACTCCCTATCCGTTTGCATCCAGTTGCTTTGTGTTTCCGGTGGACGATAGTCTGATGGGAATAATGGGAACTTTGACTGACGCTTGCCAAGTGCAGAAGTATGGCGGAGGGACGGGTTATAACTTTAGTCATCTTCGGCCGAAAGGAGAAGTTATTAGCACCAGTGGGGGGGAGGCGAGTGGTCCGGTATCGTTTATGGGGTTGTATCACAATGCGATGGAGGTAGTACACAGAGCGGGGAAGAAGCATGCGGCCCAAATGGGCATTTTGAACTGTGATCATCCCAATATCATGGAGTTTATTCAGTGTAAGGATAAAGAGGGGGCTTACTGGACTTTTAATATTTCAGTGGCAGTTACGGATCGGTTTATGGAAGCGGTTAAAAACAACCGGGATTGGGATCTGCAGTTTAAAGGGAAGGTGTACAAGACGATCAAGGCTCGGGATTTGTGGGAGTATATTGTGCAGCACGCTTGGCATAATGGCGACCCAGGAGTGATATTTATTGATACCGTGAATCGCAACAATTGCTACCCTGAGCCCATCGAGGCGTGTAATCCGTGCGGTGAACAGATGCTGCCGCCATATGTATCTTGTAACTTGGGCTCGATAGATTTATCCAGGTTTGCGATGGATGGTCAGGTGGACTGGAAAGGGTTGGAGGAGGTTACCCGGACGGGAGTGCGGTTTTTGGACGGGTCGGTGAGCGCGGCGTTTTGGCCTGTGGCTAAAATCCAGGAGCGGACCCGCAAGTTTAAAAACATTGGCCTGGGAGTGATGGGATGGGCGGATATGCTAATTTTATTGAATATTCCTTATGACTCAGGCGATGCCGTTGAGTTGGGAGAGAAAGTGATGAAGTTTATTAATGATGCCGCGAATGATGAGTCGCGCCGGTTGGGGGGTGGTAAGCGGAAAAATACAACCTTGACGTCGATTGCACCTACCGGATCTATTAGCTTGCTGGCCGGTTGCTCGTCGGGGATTGAGCCGGTGTTTGGTATTGTGACGATGAAGAATACGTATGTAGGGTCTTTCCGGGGGTTGCATTGGATATTCGAGGATATAGCCAAGAAACGAGGTTTTTACAGTGAGGAGATGGTAGAGAGGATTGCGAAGGAAGGATCGGTGCAAAATTTGGACGTGCCAAGTGACGTGAAGCGGCTATTTAAAACGGCGATGGAGATTGATTGGGAGTGGCATGTCAAACACCAAGCGGCTTTCCAAAAATACACTGATAATGCGGTGTCCAAGACGGTTAATTTGGCAAATAGCGCGACGGTGGAAGATGTGGATAAAGCTTACTGGATGGCTTATGAGACGGGGTGTAAGAGTATTACAGTGTACCGGGATGGTAGCCGTCAGGTACAGGTTATGGATGCCAAAGATGTGTCGAGGGAAAAATGCCCGAATTGTAACGCAATCTTATTTATGAAGGACGGAGAGCAGGTATGTGTAACGTGTGGATATAAGCCGGACAAAAGCGGGCGAGTTTCTGAGGTCAAGCCGATGGCGGATGAGGCGGCAGAGCAGACAGTGAGACGCCGACCGATGCGAGTAAATGGAGCGACTTATAGAATAGAGACGCCGATGGGGAGTGCCTTTATTACCGTGAATCACGATTCCGATGGTAATCCGTTTGAGGTGTTCGTGGTGATTGGCAAAGCCGGCTCGGAATTGACGGGAATGGCGGAGGCACTGGGACGGCTCGTGTCTAAATTTCTGAAGTTGGATGGACGGGTCGGCGGAAAAGAAAGAGTGGAGATGTTGATTGATCAGTTGTCGGGGATAGGCGGGGGGAGATCGGTGGGATTTGGGCCAAATAAAATCAGGAGTTTGCCGGATGCGGTGGCGAAAGCGCTGATGCTACATATGGGGATGGTGAGTTACCAAGTAGAGGGAAAGGACGAAAATGGGTCGGTGGTGCAGATGGCGATGCCGCTTCCCGTTAAAGTGGGAGGGAATGGATATGGGCAGGCCCCGCTTTTTTTGGCAAAGAAGGCTGATATTTGCCCTAGCTGTGGGGAAGGAACGTTGACCTTTGAAGAGGGATGCAAGAAGTGTTACTCGTGTGGATACTCGGAGTGTTGAACATGAAACATAAGACTCAAGAAGAGTTACAAAAAGAAGTCAGCAACGCTTTGGGGAAAGTGAAAGTGGGAGAGTTGTATGTCCACTACAAACACCCCGATAAATATTATGTGGTGGAGTTTGTGGGGGTTTTGGAAAATTTTGAAGAAGTTTGTGTGGGATACAGAGCTCTTTATGGGAAGGGAATTTTGTGGGTGAGGACTTTGAAAGATTTTATGGCTAAAGTGGAAGTGGAGGGGAAGAGGGTGAAGAGGTTTAGTTATGTAAAATGATAGGATGGCTGAAGAAATTGAGGTCAAGTTTGTGGATATTGATCCAGATGAGGTCAGGAGGAAATTGACCAGACTGGGTGGTAAGAGAGTGCTTGATATTTTGTATAGGAAAATGTTTTTTGACTATCCGGATTTGAGATTTGATAAGAGCAATCAATGGATCAGGTTGCGAGATGAAGGAGATAGAGTAACGATGGCTTATAAAAAATTGGAGCCGGGTAAAAAGATAGAGGAGGTGGAGGTGGAAGTAAGTGATTTTGACGGGGCAGCTGAACTATTTGGAAAGTTGGGATTTGTACAAAGTTACTATATGGAGAACAAGAGAGAAAGATACAAGTTAAACGGAGTGGAATTTGATATTGATACATATCCACTGATCGGATCGTATTTGGAAATTGAAGCATCGAGTCATGGGGATTTGGAGAGCGCGATTGAATGGTTGAGTTTAGATCCCAAAAAGAAATTGATTGGCTCGGTTAACGATGTCTATTCACTGAAAGGTATAGATTTGAGCCAGTTTTCTGTGCTAACTTTTGGGAGACAGGTAAAGAGATAACCTTGGGGGTGGTTTTTGATGTACAATCTGGGGATGGAGTTGCAGGTAGGGGTGAAGGTGTTGTTGAAGAGAAGTGATGGGAAATATTTATTGGTAAAAAGATCTAGGAAGAAATATCCAGATGTATCGGGAAGCTGGGATATTGTGGGGGGAAGAATAATTGTGGGAGAGTCTTTGATTAGTAATTTGCGGAGAGAAGTAAAGGAGGAGACGGGGTTAGAGATAAATGGGGAACCAAGATTAGTTGCGGCACAGGATATTTTACGGGTTGCTGGTAAGCATGTGGTGAGGCTGACTTATGTTGCCAGGGCGAGGGGGAAAGTAAAGTTGGACAAAGAAGAAAACGAGGGGTTTGGATGGTTTAGCCCGAAGGAGCTAAAAATATTGAAGGATGCGGATGTTTATTTAAAAGAGATTTTGGGGAAGTTAGAGCGGGCGAGTGATAGTAGAGGATAATGGGACTATTAAGATTGCTGTTTGTGAAGATAGTGAAGTTTGGGTTGCTGTATAAAAACTAATGATGAAAATATATACAAAAACTGGGGATGGGGGGATGACGGGGACGATGAGGGGGAGGATGCAAAAGTCGGATCAGTTGGCGAAGGCCATAGGGAGTATTGACGAGCTGAATAGTTGGGTGGGAATGTGCCGATATAAAACTCCACTAGAAGCTGAATTGAAGAGAATTCAGACAGATTTGTTTGTCATTGCGTCGGGGTTGGCGGGGTCGGGGAAGAAATTAAGTTATTCAGAAATTAGGCGATTGGAAAAACTTATTGATAAGTTGAGCGGTGAACTGCCGAAGCTCTCGAATTTTATTTACCCGGTGGGGGAGCTGCAGGTGGTGAGGGCCGTCTGCCGAAGGGCAGAGCGTGAAATCGTGAATCTTTCTGTAACAAATGGTAATATGGTTAACCAAAATATTTTGAAGTATATGAATCGGTTGTCAGACGCACTGTTTGTGATGGCCAGGTGGGTTAACTTTAAAAAAGACGGGGAAGAGGAGGTATGGAGGGGGTAGGAGAGGTCTGGTAAGATGGAGATATGGATGATGTACAAGTCACAGGTCAGACGCCGGGTCAAAAGGCAGCGGCTGACTTGGATGAACTGACCAAAAATCCGGTTCAGGAGGATAGTTTGGCCAACGTGGTCGAGGAATTTGAGGAAAGGAGACGGGATTTCCAGGCGGCGTATAACGCGGGAGGGTCTTTTAAGGAGAGGCTAGATATGTTTGCGAAAGAAAAATTGAAGCCACGGGAGGTACAAAAGCCGGGAGAGATGGTGGAGATCCCCACTACCCCCGAGGTGGGGAAGGAGATAGAGGGGTACATGCAAAGGGTGGAGAAGGAGGTGGAACTGGCCGGGCCGGTGATGGACGACTACACACAGCAAGTACTCTTGAAACCGGCGGCGCCGCAGACTGTTAAGGTGACTTTGCCATTGACTACGGAGGAAATAGAGGAAGGATTGCACCATAAGGTGTGGGAGGCGATTGCCTGGCTGGCGAGGTGGTGCAAACGACAGTTAGAAATGTTGGGTACCAAGCGCTAAATTATAAATATGGAATCCGGACTGATGGTTTTATTGCTGCAGCTGGTTGGCTTGATGGTGGTACTAGGGATACTGGTGTTTGTGATGGTTTTGACCGGGTATTTGCTGGTGATTTGGTACCGGCATAAAGATCGGGAAGAGCAGAGCCTGCAGACGGTGTGCCTGCAGATTGCAGTGCCGCGGGACAACGAGATAAAGATAGACGCGATGGAACAGGTGATCGCCAGCTTGTATTCGATTAAGAAGGGACCAAAAGGACCTTTCGGGTGGCTGACTTTTTTGCAGGTCCAGCCGCATATATCTTTGGAGATAGTGGGTCGGAAGGAGGATATCCGGTTTTGCATTGTTCTGCCTGAGAAACTGCGAGATTTGGTGGAGAAGCAAATTCACGGAAGCTATCCGGGGGCGGAAATTAGGGTGGTGGAGGAGCCAAACATTTTTACCAAAGAAGGCAGAGTGGAGTTCTCGTGGCTGGCTTTGCGCAACTCGGCACACTATCCGTTGCAGGTGTATAAAAACCTGGCGGTAGACCCGCTGGCGGCGGTGACCTCGGCGATGGGCAAGATGGGAGACGGGGAAGGAGTGCATTTGCAGATATTGATTTCCCCAGCAGAGGCTGCTTGGAAAAAGAAGGGCAGAATGTGGATAGGCAAAACTAAAAAATCTGAGGCGGACCCGGAGAAAGCGAGCTACAAAGTGGACGCGAAGACTTTGGAGGCGGTGGACAACAAAGTGTCTAAAAACGGGTTTATGACCACAATTCGGATTGTGGTGTGTTCCGGCGATGGTGCTTCGGCCAAGGCGCATATGGCCAATATTCGGGCGACATTTGAACAGTTTAATGGTGATTTGAACGGGCTTAAGGGTAAAAAGATTCGATTGAGGGGACATTTTATGATGGACTTTATTTACCGGTACCAGCCGGCAGTGTGGTGGGGAAACTGGACGATTTTGAACAGTGAGGAGCTGGCGACTATTTATCATTTTCCCAACAAGACGGTGGAGACGCCGCATATATTCTGGTTGAATGCCAAGCGGGCGCCGGCGCCCCAGCAAATTGCTACAGAAGGACTTTACTTGGGAAAGTCGGTGTTTAGAGGAACTACCCGGCCGGTGTATATCGGTGAGTCTGATAGGGAGCGGCATATGTATATCATCGGGCGGACGGGAACGGGAAAAACGGAATTTTTGAAAACCATGATTCTTCAAGATATCCAGGCGGGGAGAGGGGTGTGCGTGATCGATCCGCACGATTTGGCTGAAGATTTGCTGGGTTATATTCCTCCCAGCCGGGCGGAGGATGTGATCTTTTTTGAGCCTTCTGACGAAGAGCGGCCGATGGGGATGAATTTGATCGAAGCCCGGTCTGACCAGGAGAGGCATATGGCGACTAATGCGGTGATCGGGATGATGTATAAGCTGTATGATCCGCATAAGACCGGGATTATCGGGCCGAGATTTGAACATGCGATTCGAAATGCCATGCTGACGGTGATGGACGCGGTGCCCGGGGGAACTTTTATCGAGGTGGTACAGACACTACAGAGGCCGGAATTTGTGCAGGAACTGCTGCCGCGGGTGAAGGACCCGCTGGTGCGGCGGTACTGGACGGATCAGATTGCCCAGACGAGCGAGTTTCACAAGTCCGAAGTGCTGGATTACATCGTGTCTAAATTCGGGCGGTTTATTACCAACAAAACTATCAGGAATATTATCGGGCAGTCGCAATCGGCGTTTGATTTTAGAAAAGTAATGGACGAGGGGAAGATTTTGATTGTGAATTTGTCCAAAGGAAAGCTGGGGGAGGAGAACTCTAATTTCCTGGGACTGGTGATGGTGCCGCGGCTTCTGGCGGCGGCCATGAGCCGGGCGGATATACCCGAGAAGGAGCGACGGCCGTTTTATCTGTATGTGGATGAGTTTCAAAACTTTGCCACACCGGATTTTGCCACGATTTTGTCTGAGGCACGTAAGTATAAATTGAATCTGACCGTGGCCAACCAATTTACGTCGCAAATGGAGGACGAGGTAAAAAACGCGGTGTTTGGCAACGTGGGTACTTTGATTTCTTTCCGGACGGGGGTGGCAGATGCCAGTTACCTGCAGCATGAGTACACGCCGACTTTTAATGAGTCGGACCTTTTGAACATCGAGAGGTTTAATGTGTTTGTTAAAACTATCGTAAGGAACGAGCCAGTGACGCCATTTACAATGGACGTGACTAAGGACGTGGTGACGGAGAGAACCTTGCGGAATCAAAAACTGGCTGATGCTATAAAACAGCTGTCGCGACTGAAATACGGGAAGGACATACGGCTGGTGGAGAGTGAAATCGCGACGAGGAGCAAACTTTAGAGCAGGAGAGTGGAAGAGTAGAGGAGTGTAAGTTAAAATTGGACTGCTGGGCCTGTAGCTCAACGGTAGAGCGAATGTCTTATACACATTATGTTGGAGGTTCGAATCCTCCCGGGCCCACCCACCTATGGCCGAGGTTTTCCGGACATGTTACTTTTGTAATCAAAGTGGGTCTTGCAGATATTCCGAAACTAACGACGGGTTGCACCCTGAGCTTAAAGAGGAGTTTCTGGAAGAAGCGGCTGGTCGGCGGGCGGTAAAAATACAACCTGGGATATTGGGTCGGGAGATAGTTTTATGCCTGCCGTTTTTGATGGCTCCCAGCAAAGATAGGGTTTTGAAAATCCAGGAGGCGATGTGTGGGGGATTTATGGTTTACTCGTGGTGATTAGTTTGTAGTTGTGGCCGGTGTGGGAGAGAAATTTTTTGAAGTTTTCCCAACTGATTTCTAAAGTTGCGGTGTTGGTGTTGGGGTGGAACAGTAGATAGCTTTTGGTTTGGAGCTGTGAGCTGATAGCTACGGTGACTAAATGATTTTGATCGTTGATGAGGCCGAAGGGGGAGACGGAGCCGGGAGTGAGGCCTAAATTATTTTTAAGCTCGGTGTTGTTGGCAAAAGTGAGGCGAGATGGTAAATTGAGAGATTTGGCGAGGGATTTGAGATCTGCCCGCTGGGAGCATTCTAAAATATAGAGGAAGTATTTGTGGGGAGATTTCTCAGTTTTTAAGAAGAGGTTTTTGGTGTGGGCCGCTGTGGTATTTGCCCAGTATTTATCGGCCTCGCTGCAGGTGAAGACGGGAGGATGTTTGTGGAGGGTGTAGGAAATGCCGAGGGAGTTGAGGAGGGTGAAGATTTCTGGCATTTATTGTGGTTGATCTGGCTGATCCGGCTGGAGGCCTTGGGCTAGGATTTTCAGGTCTTCTTCGGTCAGTGCAAGCCGGGGTTCATTTTTAAGGGTTTGAAGAAAATCAGGTCCGTGGATTTGCAGGTGTCTGGCGGCAATTTGGAGAGTCATGGGTTTGGCTAGAAGGGGATCTATTGCCCTGAAACCTAGCCAGATATTTAGAATGTTATTCATGCTATGCTCGATTTTGTCTGGTTGCTTCATAATTTATTACAGTTCGGTGAGGCGGGTGGAGAATTGGGTAACTTCGATTTTGACGTAATCGAGATATTTTTCGGTCGAGGATTTGCGCTTATGGCCCAGAATCTGGGTTAGGAAATCGGGGTGGACACCGCTTTTGAGCTGATGGGCGGCAAAGGTGTGGCGGAGGTCGTTGACTTTGGCGTCTTTGATGCCGGCTTTTTTGAAATAACGGTCGATGGCGGTGCGGATGTTTCTGACAAGGAGGGGATGGCCGGTTTTGGTGACGAAAAGATGGTCGTTTTCGACTTGAGGTCTTATGGAGAGATAGTTTTGCAGGGCGGTTGAGGCGGTCTTGTTGAGGGGGATAATTCTTTCGGGGTTACTTTCGGCGGGGCGGATGTGCACCTCGTTTTTTTTGGTATCTTCCATACGGATATTGGCCAGCTCGCCGATTCTGATACCGGTTTGGAGAAGGAGCTCGATGATGGCGGAAATTCTGATGTCCAGTCGGGCGGCGTCCCTTAAACTTTTGTGTTCGGTCTCGGAGAGGATGCGGGGGGCTTTGATGTCGTACTTGGGGTGGGTGAGGGGAGAACTGGGGTTGTGGGAGTGGAGGCCGGAGTCGATCAGGAATTTGAAAAATGTTTTGAGGGAGTTGATCTTGCGGCTGATGCTTTTTGGGGTGTAGCCTTTGGTGGAAAGATTGGTGATAAATTCTTCCAAATGGACGGTTTGAACCGTGGTGGCCTGGGTGATGCGGCGCTCTTTGAGAAACTCGTGCAACTGGCGGAGATCGCCGTGGTAGGCGATGGTGGTGGCGGCAGACCGGCGGTGGTCTTTGAGATGGGCGATAAACTTCTCTAGGGCAGATTCGAAACTGATGGGATCTGGTATAGTGTTCACTACAGGATACTCCTTAACTTAGGAATTGTAGCCTAAAGTGTGCTAGGATGCAAGAGTGAGGCGGATCAGGGACTGGATTATTATAGGACTTGGAGTAGTGATGACAGTCCGGTTGGGGAGTAATGTGTGGCGGCTTTATAAGGCGGGGGACAGGGTGGGTGAAACAGAGGCTGAGCTGGCGCAGGCCCTGGTTGAACAGGCTGAGTTAAAGAAACAGCTGGAGTATGTGCAAACGGACGAATTTGTGGAGCGTGAGGCGAGGGAGAAGCTGGGGTTGGGTAAACCTGGGGAGGTGGTGGTCATCCTGCCTACACCGGCGGAGCTCCCTTCCGCTAAAACTTCGGAGGGGCGCCAGGCAAACTGGAGGAAGTGGTGGGAGTTGTATGTGAGGATTTAGACAACTTTCTCGGAGGGCAGTTTTGGTGGGGGTTGTTCGAAGGTTGGGGGTTGATTGTCTAAGTTGTATTTTTTTCTGATTTCGGAATACGGGACACGTATTCCTTGTTCCGAATGGATAAAGGTTGTAGGTCCTGAGTTTCTAGGCGCGCGGGCTTGGAATAAAATGTCTTTGGACACAGGTGGCTACGGCTGGATTCGAACCAGCGGTTCCTGGTTTATGATACCAGTGCTTTAACCACTAAGCTACGTAGCCATGGATAGTCCGTGGATTTCACCTAGGATTTTATAGTAAATTCGTGCTGGTTTCCGCACGCGAACTGAGAGCGTGCCATAATGTTCGTTAAAATTCGGATACTCTTTTTTGAGGGGATACTTCTTGAAGCTTGTTTTAGTGAAACTGGTGAGGGGGATTTTTGTTAAGAGCGACCAGTAATTTTTCACTTCAGTTTCTCTGGCTTTGTGAGCTTCATTAATACCGACGTAACAAGAGAGTTCCCTTATGGCTATGTCGAAGGTTTTAGTGAGCCAATTAATAAAGAACTTGATAATCATGGGATCTGAGTTACAAAGCTCGACTCTACGGTTCTTTTTGGACCCTTCAGCCCAGTATAGAGCTAAGCCGGCGATTTTGAGCTTATCTTTGGTGAATTGGCCCATTTCTTTTATACCGATTTTTTTCTCTGCTTCCAGCAGTTCAAGCCGTCTTTGTTTTTGAACAAGCGATCCAATAGTGCGGCCTTTTTCTGCACCTTTTAGAGACCTTTGTTTTAAAAATTCTTCTTGCTCAAGAGAAAGAACTACATCTCTGACCCATAAACTGGCGGTGCTTTTGGAGACGCTTAGTGATTTGGCTATGTTCTTGACGCTCTGGCCGGATTTTCGAAGCTTGACCGCTTTGTTTTTAAGGAACGATTTTGCCATGGAAAATGGTATCTATGGTTTATTGTATCACCGGTTCGTATTTCTCACAACCAACGTTTCTTAAGCTCTGCTACAGTGGTATATCATTAGACTATGAAATACAAAGTAGTGGGGTGGCTGGATTTGATTTTTGGATGCCTGGGATTGGTTCAGCAAATAGTGATGCTATTTTTTATTTATCCGAAGTTAAGTTCTCTGTATCAAGATTTTGGGGCGCAATTGCCGTTTCTGACCAGAGTATATCCGTATCTGACTGCAATTGCGGCTGTGGTTTTGGCCGGAGTCGTATACATCGGGGCCAGGCTAGTTTTTGGGAAATTACCAAACGAAAAAATGTTTAAATTGGGAGTAATCGCTTTGGCGGTGATGTTTGTGTTGGGTGGTTCTTACTTGGCCTCTTCGCTAACAAGCATTCTTTCCCCGATATACGGTTTGTCCTCAAATCTCTAGAAGTTTGCATACCCAAGAGGTTGTGTTGCGGGAATTGGATGAAATCAGAATCGTAAATTTAAAATTTTAATTTTCGTTTGGCGACTCCAGCCTTTGATTTGTGACTCGCGTTTGAGAGCGGAGGATTTGTCTGGGAGTTCTTCCGTGTAAACTATTTTAATTGGTTTGTGGGAGCGAGTGTAGGCACCACCCTTGCCGTTTTGGTGGTCGAGGAAACGTTGTCGGGGATTACTGGAGCTACCGGTGTAAAAACTGCCGTCCTGACAAAGAAGTATATAAACGAAGTACACGAGATGATTGTAAATGTTTTTGTCCTTCGGCGTCGCTTCGCTCCTTGTTGCGGGGAATACATGAAATCAGAACCTACTGTCTTTTTATAAACCAGTGCCACAGGTTTAATGGGATATTTCGTAAAGGACTACTGTAGAGAAAGTAAATGGCCAAAAAGATGATAACGACAACATTCCTAGTTTTATGATCAACATTCAATCTCTTTGCCTGATCAACAAGTTGCCAAATAGCAATCCCTAGAAGTAAAAAATTCGACAATGGTATTGCCAAAAACAAAAAGTTTGACCAGAAATTTCCTCCAGAGAAGAATCCACCAGCGGCACGTAACCCTAAAACAATTAGCAAATATCCTATCCCGAAAGATAGCAGGTAGTATGTTGCAAGAATTACCAGAGGGATAATAAATATTTTTGTCTCATTAGATGAATGATACAGGAGAACTTGTGATGGTTCAATAAAAAATGGAGGCTTTGTGGGCCTCCATTCCTACTGTGTTGCGGGGGTTGGAAGAAATCAGAACCTGGTTTATAGCTAGGTTAACAACCGTCTTAGTGCCGGTTCCTGCATAACCACATGGCTTCTGCCATAAACAGCAAAAATACTCTCTCCGTTTTTCCAATGTTCTGTTATCTTTTGCACAATATACTCGTCCCTTATTTGTCCACTTCTCCTGGACACCTGATTTATTTTTGTTTTTGTTTTTGTTGGATCACACAATCCATTTAATAGTTCGTAGTCGAACTCAACAAATTTTTGTCCAGATAATTTTGCAAAATTGTTAACTAAACTTTCTTGGCCAAGATTATCCGCATTCCACTTCAATTCTTCATTATCTTTCAATAATGAGTTTCTCACATAACTCCAAATGTCTGGCTTATTTAACAGTCTGTTCCATTGAGCCGCCATTCGGGTGAAGTAATAAGTCCAGATTTCCTCTTCGGAAAATTCCTTCCGTAGTTCAGATGTTTCTGTCAACAAATTAGGTTCAGGGGATTCATGCTCCCAACCATTTTGTGCAGCTAGAAACGCCACCAATCCTGCTTCCCCAAACTTCCTAATGGCTTCATCCTCACTGTTACTAATGGATCTTTTCCCTCCTTCAATTAAAACTACCGGTTTTTTATTACCGACAGATCCCAAAAAATCATGCCAATAGTGCTTCGTCACTTGGTGGATAGAATCTGCTGGGTTGAAAGAATGACTAGAACCCAAAAAATATAGTTGTTTGCCTTTACTGGCTATCCACACCAAATAAGGGTTTGGTTGCCTGCCCAATTTCAGATACTCTTCGTAGCTCATTATCATTCCCATTGCCTAATTTTACCATTCATTTTAGGTGTGACTTTACCACTCCCTAACCTCAAGTTATGAAGCCAAATTTTACGTGTGGTTCGACTTCGATCACCACTTCGTCGCTGCGCTCCTTGTTGCGGGGCTGGGAATCGCACCCAGACTGGAAGATTATGAGCCTTCCGTGCAGCTTTACACTACCCCGCACGTCTTTTTTTAAAGGACAGCCTCATTTTACCATTTTGGTCTAGCGTTGTGAATTGAGCAGGGATGAGGTGGAAAAGAGGCTATTGATTTTGGAGAAACGAATATATTAGTATAAATATGTGAGTAAAAAACTGCCCAAGTATTGGACTACGGTGACGCCGCTTTCGAGGACTATTACAGCGATTTTGTTTGCGGCTTTGCCACTCATTGGGTTTTTGTACGGGGTTAAGTATCAGGAGAGAGCGGATCAGAAAATTGTAGAGGCGTGCGTGAGGTAGTATCAGCTTAGACGGGGGATTAGAATCTTGTTTTAATTTGATATATTTGCTATAATTAACCTACAATTTGCAAACCCATTGATCCCGAAGGTTGGAACGGGGGAGGGGACGAAAAGTATCGTACGGAGGCGAAACCGTAAAAGTCAGCAACATGTGTCGCAGTAGCGGAGCATGTCAAGAAGAGTACAACGCAAGGTGGCACCGCTTAACTTGTAGGCCCTTGTAAATTTCTGAGTTTAGTTATTTGAACTCGGGTGTTTGCAAGGGCCTTTTATATGGGAATGTAGCTCAAGGGTAGAGCGCCCGTCTCCAAAACGGGAAATGAGGGTTCAAGTCCCTCCATTCTCACCATGAAAGAAAGAACGGTTTCATTTTCAGGATTAGTTTTGCCTCCTAGAAAGGAGGCGGTTTGGTGTGACTATGAATTTGTTTGGAGCGATAGTTAACGTAGAATCGATTCACCGGCAGGACTTGCTGGATGAGATACTTGTCAGAGCTTCTAAAAGATCAGATGAGAGGAAGTTATTGAGGGATTTTTTATTGAATAAATCTGTTGGTGGAGGAATTAGGTTTGACGAATTAAGGGAAAAAATAATGGCAACCCCGATTGAAGTTGAGGTGGATGGAAATATCAAAAATGCAGTGGTCGATTATTGCCGGAGTCAGCTGGAGAAGGTTAAAACCAGTTCAGGAGTGTCGTTGTACAGAGGGTTGGTTTTGCAAGTTGTGGAGAAGGAGGGCGATTTAAGGTGTAAGAAAGCTGCAAGTGAAATGCGAAAAGGGGCGATTTTTTCTTCAGAAAGTCTTCCGGCGAGTTTTCCAGTGGTTTTTAATAAGGCGGAAAATATTCTGATGGGAAAGTTGAGGAGTGACGTGGGAAATGAGGAATATGAAGGTTATTTTCGATCTAAAAATTTAAATTCAGAAATTTCAACCTTGACAAGGGACTTGTTTTACGGAATTAATAACTCTTTGGATAGGGAACAGCTGTTTGCTTTTGTTGGAGCAAGATATGAAATGAGAAAATTGCAAATGTCTATACCCACTAATGAAACGACATTAAAACAGAATTTGCTGGAAGCTATAAAGAGTGAAGAGCCTTTGAATTTGGTTCATATCAAATGTTTGAGATTTACCTATCCTTTTGGTAATAGATTGCAACTAGTTGATCATGTACGGAATGTCGAGGTGCCGACTAAGGATGGAGGTGTGCATCGGCCGGTTAGTGAAGTGCAATTGTTCGACCGTTTGGCCGACATCCGAAGAATTTTTGAGGAACTGGGGATAAAAGTTCGATTAAAGGTATTATTATCAGATCAAGATTTAATTGATTATTTTCCTAGAGGAGGGGATGGAGTTGTTCCGGATGCGGATCTGTTGGAAACTCAGGAGTCGCTATTTAGATATAAATTAGCAATATCTCAGCAAATGGATGGGTCAGAAGTCGAGTTTTTGCGAGAGTTTATGAGCAAGAATGGGGTTTTGAATAAGTTCGATTCTTTAAGGAGAAATCAATTGGATCAACTTCGGTCCGGGCGTTCACCTTTATCGGAAGGATTGGTGGAATCAAGAGTTGATTATCGATATGAATCTAATAAGAAGATTTTGGATACCGATCCTGGTAGGGAGTTTGCTCGAGAGAGAGTATACGCTCAATTGGCGAGCTTATTGTCTTTGGGAGTACTTGGTAGAAATGGGGTGGTGTTAATTGAGGAGGATAAGGGCGAAGAAAATAAAATTATCGGAGGAGTTGGTAAAAGTTCTTTGCCTGTCTTTTTTACTAAACTTAGAGATGCTTTATAATTGAAGATATGATTGGGAGAGTTGTGTTTTCGGGGATACAGCCGAGTGGGAATTTGCACATTGGTAATTATCTGGGGGCGATGAGGCAGTGGGCGGCGGGCCAGCAAGCAGGTCTAAATATATTTTGTATTGTTGACATGCATGCTATCACCGTACCGCAAGACCCGAATGTGTTGCGGGAGAAAACGTTGGAGGTGGCCGGGTTGGTTGTGGCGGCGGGGGTGGATCCGGAAAAATCATTGCTGTTTATCCAGTCGCATAATCCCGACCACGCCAATTTGGGATGGGCATTGAATTGCTTTCTATCTATGGGGCAGATGAACAGGATGACGCAATTTAAGGAAAAGTCCGAAAAGAAGGATTTTGTGAGTGTGGGGTTGTTTGATTATCCGGCCCTTATGGCTGCCGATATTTTGCTGTATGACACGACGGAAGTGCCTGTCGGGGAGGACCAGAGACAGCATGTTGAACTGACGAGGAATGTGGCGGAGAGGTTTAATTCCAGGTTTGGTGAGACTTTTGTGCTGCCGGTTCCGGTTATACCTAAGTCCGGAGGGAGGGTGATGAGTTTGGTTGACCCAACGAAAAAGATGAGTAAGAGCGATGCGGATTTGATGGGGGCGGTGGGATTGTTGGATGAACCGGATGCGGTGGTTAAAAAGATTAAATTGGCTACAACTGATAGCGGGACCGAAATACGGTATGATGTAAAAAAGAAACCTGGGGTAGCAAATTTAATGGGGATTTACTCCTTGGTTAAGGGTAAGAGTCTGGCCGAAGTTGAAGTGGAGTTTCAAGGCCGGCAATACGGTGAGTTTAAAACTGCGGCGGCTGATGCGGTAGTGGGTTTATTGAAACCTTTGCAGGCCAGGTACAAGGAACTGAGGAGTTCGGGGGGGCTGGAAAAGATTTTGGCAAATGGAGCGAAGAAATCATATGAACTGTCCCACAAGAAACTGATGGAGGTTTACGAGAAAGTGGGATTTGTGAGGCAATGATTACACTCGATCAATTTAAGCAGATTGAGATGCGGGTGGGGTTGGTGGTGGAGGCGGGCGAAGTAGAGAGGAGTACTAAGTTAATTAAGTTAATTGTTGACATTGGCAGTGAGTTGAGGACTATTTTTACGGCGGTGAGGCCGTTTGGATATAGTCCGGAATATTTTTTGAATAAAAAGTTTATTTTCGTGATGAATCTGGAGTACAAAAAGATCATGGGCGAAGAGTCGCAAGGGATGATTTTGGCAGTGGGAGATGATAAACCGATTTTTTTGGTGCCGGTGGAGGATGTGGCAGTTGGGAGTAAAGTAAGGTAGAATTGGGAATATATGGCGAAGTTGCCGGAACCTCTAAAAACGAATAATCATAAGAATGGTAAAAACGGAAAAAAAGGTCCGATCCGAGGGATTATGGTGCAGATGCAGTTTGATTTCCAGAAATTGATTTGGCTGGGAGTGGTGATACTCATGATGTTGTCCCTGGTGGAGCTGTGGTACAGCGGGAAAAACGCGGGCAAGGAGATTGTTTTATCCCAAGCACTGGTGGACGTTAAGGACGGCAAGGTGCAAAAGA
This sequence comes from Candidatus Amesbacteria bacterium RIFCSPLOWO2_01_FULL_49_25, assembly GCA_001773725.1. GTDB lineage: Bacteria > Patescibacteriota > Microgenomatia > CAZETR01 > Amesbacteraceae > 01-FULL-48-32b. Next base: position 30,190 of record MEXP01000001.1, on the reverse strand, counting down.
TTGACGTTTATTCGGAGAGAATGGTTTTGATTTATAAAGATGGACAGGAGCTGGTGACCCGAAAAGAAGGGAATGAGAGTCTGACTGAGATATTGGATCGGGCAAAGATTGATCCCACGATGGTGGGGTACGAGATAAAGGATCAGACCTTGGGACAGCTGGTGGCGGCTGTCTTGCCGTCAATAATCGGGACGGGGGTAGTGCTTTTGGTTTTGCTGTATATGTTTCGACAAGCTAGGGGGGCCCAGGATTCGTTGTTTTCTTTTGGACAGAGCCGGGCGAAATTGTTTGATAAAGGGAAACCATCTGTAAAGTTCGTTGATGTAGCCGGGGTGGACGAAGCGAAGAAAGAGTTGGAAGAGGTGGTGGACTTTTTGAAAAACCCGGCTAAGTATAAGGCGGTGGGAGCCAGGACACCCAAGGGAGCATTGCTGGTCGGACCATCCGGAGTGGGGAAAACGTTGTTGGCAAAGGCCGTGGCGGGGGAGGCCAATGTGCCGTTTTATTCTATGGCTGGGTCTGAATTTATGGAGATGCTGGTCGGGGTAGGGTCGGCTCGGGTAAGGGATTTGTTTGCCACGGCTAAAAAAACCGCGCCGTCCATTATTTTTATTGATGAAATTGATGCTATTGGGCGGCAGAGAGGATATGGGATTATGGGCGGGCATGATGAGCGGGAACAGACTTTAAACCAGATATTGGTGGAGATGGATGGGTTTACGCCAAATGACAACGTGGTAGTTTTGGCGGCCACGAATCGCGGAGACCTTCTGGATCCGGCACTTCTGCGCCCGGGTAGATTTGACAGACGGGTGGTCGTGGACATGCCAGATATTGAGGGCAGGAGGGCTATCTTGAGTATTTATGCCAAGAACAAGCCGTTTACCCCGGAAGTAAATTGGGAGGCGGTGGCCAAAAGGACGGTAGGTTTTTCTGGCGCTGACTTGGAAAACATGCTTAATGAGGCGGCGATTACGGCGGCCAGGGAGGACAAGAGGTTGATTGAAATGAAGGATATTGAAGAAGCGGCGACCAAAGTGAAGTTGGGGCCGCAGAAAAAGAGATTGCAGTCTGAAGAAGATCGGAAGATGACGGCGTATCACGAGATGGGACATGCTATTGTGTCTTGGGCGCAGCCGGGGATGGATCCGGTACACAGAATTTCTATAGTGTCGCGGGGGATGACCTTGGGACACACTTTGATCCCGCCGGCGGCCGACAGGGTGCATGAGACGAAGAAGAGATTGATCTCCCAAATCGCCATGATGCTGGGGGGACGGGCGGCGGAAGAACTGGTTTTCTCGGAGATGACGACCGGGGCGGCTAATGATATTGACAAAGCGACAGAAGTGGCGCGCGGGATGGTAGTGGAGTACGGAATGAGTGAGCTGGGGCCGGTTAACTATGGGCCGAGGCAGGATATGGTGGAGTGGGGAAAGGCGTTTTATGAGCCGGCACAAGTGTCCCAAGACATGCAGGCCAAAATTGACGCGGAGGTAAAGAGATTTGTGGACGAGGGATATGAGACAGCGGTCAAATTACTTAAAAAATATCGAAAGAAGCTGGACGAAGTATCTATTAGGCTGTTGGAGATTGAAAATATGGATGGGGAAGAGTTTATTAAGATAATGAATTCGTAAATTATGCATTGTAATACTTGTTTCAGGCGGGCAGACGTAGTTGGCTGGATCGATTGTTGATTGACCCAGGGTTGCTGGAGTATGCCCTGGCGACTGGGTTGGCATATGGATGTGTACGTGATGGATGTGTGATGGCTCCGGTAATTTGTGGGTTAAGGGCAGAGATAAACGACCCTGATATGTGGATAGGCAGGGGAGGGAGAGATTTTTTTCCGCTGAGAGTAAAATCAGAGTGATGAGTAAGTTGCTGATATTGGACGGGAATTCGGTGCTGCATCGGGCGTATTACGCTCTGCCGGATTGGCGGAATAGGAGCGGGGAGGCGACGGCGGGAGTGTATGGGTTTTTGTCTATGCTTTTGAAAGCTATTGAGGAATTGAAACCGACACATGCGGCGGTGGTGTTTGATTGTCCGGAACCAACTTTTCGACACACGATGTATGTGGGCTATCAGACTAATAGGGAAAAGGATAGACAAATAAGTGAAGATATTTGGGGGCAGGTGGACAAGTTGAAAATTGTTTTGGAAAAGATGGGGGTGCCCGTATATGCAATACCCAGTTTTGAGGCTGACGACGTGATTGGGACGTTAGCAAAACAGTGTAAAAAAGAAGTGATTATTATTACTGGGGATCGGGATTTGATGCAGCTGGTAAATGATCGAGTGAAGTTGTATATGCCGCAAAAGGGGCTGTCTGATGGACAGATAATAGACAGAGATAGAGTTAGAGAAAAATTGGGAGTTTGGCCGGAGCAAGTGGTGGATTACAAGGCACTGGTGGGGGATTCTTCGGACAATTATCCGGGAGTAACTGGAATAGGGCCAAAGACTGCAATTGACCTGATTTCTAATTATTCTAATTATTCTAATATTTTTAAAAACCTAGGTAAGATAAAAGAATCAGTAAGACGAAAACTAGTTGCTGGTTACGAGGGGGGAGAACTGTCTAAGAGGCTGGCGACGATCAGGACGGACGCACCGGTAACTTTGGATGTTTCTGCGTACGAAGTGCCAAGCGTTGATAAAATTGCAGAAGTTTTTAAAGAGTTGGGTTATAAATCGTTAGTTAAAAGGATGACGGGTGAGGAAATAAAAGTGGATAATCAAGGGAGTTTGTTTGAAAGGATTGAATCGTGAAAGTTGCTTTAGTCCACGACTATTTGAATGAGTACGGGGGGGCGGAGAAAGTGCTTGAGGCGCTGTCCAAGATATGGCCGGAAGCGCCGATTTACACCGCATTTACGGTACCAGGGTCGAGCGCGACTAAGGCCTTTGAGGGTAGAAAAGTTATTACTTCCTGGTTTGGGCTCTTGCCGTTTTATGAGCGGCTGTATAGTCCGCTGAGATTTTTGATCCCATGGATCTGGGGAAGCCTTGATTTTTCTGGCTATGACCTGATAATTACTTCGGCCAGCTGGTATGTAACTAAAGGATTAGGTAAAAGGTTTGGAGTTAAAGAAATTTGTTATTGCCATACCCCGCCGAGGTGGCTGTATGGATATGAGACGTCGATTAACTGGCAAAGATATTGGCCAGTGAGAGTGTATGCGTTGATAGTGGGACATTTTTTGCGAATGCATGATTTTGAACAAGCGCAAAAGGTAGATATATTCGTGGCCAATTCTAAAAATGTGGCGAGTAGGATAAGGAAGTTTTATAGGAGGGAGTGTGTGGTGATATACCCGCCGGTAGAATGTAAGAGTGTAAGAGCGGGAGGATATAAGAGAAAAGATTACTATTTGATAGTGTCGAGGATTGTGGGGGGGAAAGGGTTGGAACTAGCGATTGAGGCGGCCGGAAAATATGGCTTTGAACTTAAAATTGCGGGGGAGAGAGCAGGGTACTCTAATAAATTTCTAATTTCTAATTACTCTAATTATTCTAATATTGAGTTTTTGGGGAGGGTGAGTGAGGAAGAAAAGTATAGGTTGATGGCGGGGGCGAAGGCCTTTTTGGCGCTTGCGAAAAATGAGGATTTTGGGATAACTCCCGTTGAGGCAATGACGTGCGGAACGCCGGTAATTGCTTTTGATGGCGGGGGGTACAGAGAGACGGTGGTAAATAAAAAGACTGGATTATTGTTTGACGATTATTCCGTGGAAGGGTTGGGAAAGGCGATGAAAGACTTTAATAAACTAAAGTGGAATGAGACAGAAATTAAAAAATGGGCGGGGAGGTTTTCGGAGGAAAGATTTAAAAAAGAGATGTTGCAGTTGGTGGAAAGGAGTATGGAATGACTTTTGTCACGCACATATTAGTGGTGGCCGCTGGAGTCCAATTATTGGGGCTTGAGGGGCTGGATGCGATGTGGGCGTATGTGTTTGGGGTGGCCGTTGACTTGGATCATGCTGTAAAAGTTCCAGCGTATATTAATAGAATCGGATGGAAGAGAAAGAAACACTATAACTGGCGAACGAGTTTGCAGGAGCCGGTGTCTTTGTTGTGGGTGGTGCCGTTTTCAATAGCTGTGAGGTCGGCAGTTCCAAGTGTTTTTTTTGTGGCTCATATGACTTTGGATTATTTGGTGAGCTATGAAAAGCGGCCGTTTTGGCCGTTTAGCGGTTTTGTCACGAAGGGGATTTGGTTGGGTCGGTCTGATAAGCTTAAGGAAATAGTGGTGGCTGCAATGTTTGGATGTATAAATTTGCTCCTGTGGTCAACTTCGAAGTAGGGAAAATCTTTTTTCCGGCGGCGAAGTTTTTGCATAAGAATTTGGGGTTGACCCCGAATCAGATATCACTAATGTCATTTGGAGTAGGGGTAACAGGAGCTGGGTTGGTGTGGTTTGGGATGGTTGAGCTGGCTTTGACATTTTTGGCGGTGTCATTGGTATTAGACGGGTTGGATGGTTTGGTGGCCAGGGCTTTTGGTTTGGAGTCGAGGAGGGGGGAATGGCTAGAAGTTGTACTAGACAGATTTAGTGAGGGATTGTGGTTTGGGGCGCTGGTTTTGGGTGGATTTGCCCGGTGGAGGTGGGCGGCTTTGGCAATGGTGGCAATTTTATTGATGACTGTCTTGCGAGATAAGACTGGATTTGACCCGGGGTTTAAGCGGATTGTCTTGTTTTTGGGATATGGAATAGGGTTTGACTGGGTGCTGAAAATTATTTTTGGGGTGAATTTGTTGGGTTTTGTGGCGAATTTGGTTATTTTGGATTTGGATTTACAAAGGAGACTGGATGCGAAGTGAAATTGTAAAAATGTTGTGGTTTTTGGGAGTAGCGGGGGTGGCGAACATGGCCCCGGTGTTTGCGGCTAAGTTGTGGCCTAAATGGGATTGGCCGATAAATGGGATATTGTTTGGGAGTCATAAGACGTGGAGGGGGTTGGTGTTTGGGGTGGGTATAGCGGGGATCGTTGGGGGAGGTCTTGGAGCGTTGTCCGGATTTGGGGCATTGATGGGAGATTTGGTAAAAAGTTTTTGTAAGCGAAGAATGGGAATAGCTCCAGGCAAGTCATGGTTTCCTTGGGATCAGATTGACTGGGTGGTTGGAACGATGGTGATGAGCTGGCCCGTGGTTCGATGGACGATATGGGAGGTGGCGGCGCTGGTTTTTTTGGGGTTGGGTTTGCATTTATTAGTGAAGGTGATAGGCTATGTCATTAAAGTTAACGAGAGTTATATTTGAATTATGCCGGAGTTGCCTGAGATTGAGACGGTGAGGTTGCAACTTGAGAAAGTTCTGGTGGGACAGGTTTGTAAAGAGATTAAGATATTAAGTCATAAAGTGATTAACGGGAAGCTCGAAAGCGTAGTACATAAAAGTGTAAAAGATGTAAAGAGAATGGGAAAAGTATTGCTAATAGATTTCGGAATGGATTTATTACTTGGATTTCACTTTAAAATGACCGGACAATTAATCTATGAGCAGGAGAGTATAAGAGCAGGAGAGTATAAGAGAGTGGTGGGTGGACACCCCACCGAAGATTTTTTGAATAAAATGCCCAGTAGTCATACGAGGGTGATATTTTATTTTGATAAAGGGACGTTGTATTTTAATGACCAACGTTTGTTCGGGTGGGTGGAGATAAATCCTAAATTTGTGGAAAAGCTGGGACCGGAGCCGTTTGAGATTGACGAGAAGAAGTTTACCGAATTGGTGTCAAAATCCAAAAGACCAATTAAGCTGGTTTTGATGGATCAAGGTGTGATTTCGGGGATAGGTAACATTTATGCGAACGATGCGTTGTGGGAGGCCAAGGTCAATCCGCGGCGGGGAGTCAATACGCTGACTTCAAAGCAATATTCGGAGTTGTATAAGGGAGTTGTTAAAGTTCTTAAAGAAGGGATTAGGTATGGAGGGGCGACGGCGGCGGACGCGAAATATATTGATTTGCACGGACTGGGAGGGCATTACCAGGAGCATTTCAGAACTTATGGGCGGGAAGGGGAAGAATGTAAACGGGGGGATGGGGGAATTGTGCATAAGTTTGAGTTGGGGGGAAGGGGAACGTATTATTGCCCTAAATGTCAAGTTTAAATAAGATTAGCCTGCGAAATTTCAGAAGCTATGAGAAGGCGGATTTCCAGTTGGGGGGAAGAACGTTGGTGTTGGGGGAGAATGGGAGCGGGAAGAGTAATCTTGTCGAAGCTATATATCTACTGGCGACGGGGAAGAGTTTTAGGGCCGAGAGAGACGCTGAAATGATTAGAAATGACACCGAATTTTCAATTCTCAATTTTCAATTTCGATCAATAGATCGCGCTCCACGAGCAAATAGTTCCGAAATTTATGATGCTCAAATTACTGTAACTGATCGGAAAAGATTTGAAATAAACGGGGTTCCGAGAAGACAGGTCGATTTTGTGGGTTTGATGAGAGCTGTAATGTTTGGGCCGGGGGACATGGAATTGGTGACGGGAAGCCCATCTATCCGGCGACGATATTTGGACTTTGTGATTTCCCAAGCGGACAGGGAATACAGGAGAAGCCTGATTAGCTATGAAAAAGGGGTGAGACAGAGAAATAAACTTTTGGATTTGATCCGGGATAATTTGGCGACCAGGAACCAGTTGTATTTTTGGGACAAGCTGCTGATTAAGAATGGCGAATATATGAGCTTAAAGAGAGGCGAGTTTTTGGCGGTGACGGGGTTTGTCTATGACAAAAGTGTTATTTCTGAGTCGAGATTGGGGCAATATGAACAGGAAGAAGTGGCGGCGGGGGCGACATTGGTGGGGCCGCATAGAGACGACTTTATATTAGAGTATAAGAGCGGGAGAGCGGGAGAGTATAAGAGGGATGTAAGCAAATACGGGAGCCGGGGCGAGCAGAGAATGGCGGTATGGTGGCTGAAACAATGCGAAATGAAATATCTTGGTGGTGAGCCAGTGTTGTTACTTGATGATATATTTTCAGAGTTGGATCATAAACATCGGGGGGAGGTGGTGGAGTTTGTGAAAAAATACCCGGGGCAGGTGGTGATAACGAGTGCGGACGAGCATTTAGTGCCAGTTGAGAAAGATTGGACTATAATTCGAATGTAATCGCCGCGGTTCGATGTGCGCAAATACGTGTTCGACTGCCTGCCCCTCGACTTCGCTCGGGACGGCGTCCGGCTGCGCGCGAATTAGCGGTCACATCTGCTCCGTTGTATGAAAACATTTGCTGTCGACGATTTGAAGAAATTGTGGAGGCCGAGGGAGGATTCGGATGGGGAGGATAACGGTCAGGTGACTATTATTGGGGGGTCGAGTCTATTTCATGGCGCACCGATGTTGGCGGTCAAGGGGGCTTCGAGATTGGTGGATATGGTATTTTTTGCCAGTCCGGAACGGGATTTGGAAAAAGTGGCCAAGTTGAATTCGTTTGTGTGGGTGCCGTGGGAGGAAGTTGGGGAGTATATAAATAAGTCCGATGCTATTTTGATCGGACCGGGAATGATGAGGTATAGGAGGGAGATCGGAGATGGAGGAGGAGATGAAACAAAAGAGGTGACAGAAAATTTATTGAAAAAATTTCCTGACAAGAGGTGGGTGATTGACGGGGGCAGTTTGCAGGTGATGGATAAGGAGTGGATTCCAAAGGGAGCGATACTTACTCCGAACCGCAAGGAGTATGAGATGCTTTTTAATTTACAATTTTTAATTTCCCCTTCGACTTCGCTCAGGGCCGGCAATTTACAAACAATTTCCGAAAAATTTAACTGCGTTATTGTGTATAAAGGCCCGGTGGCGTATGTAAGTGACGGGGAGACGACTTATGAGATAACTGGAGGAAACGCCGGATTGACTAAGGGGGGGACGGGGGATGTGCTGGCGGGAGTAATTGTGGGCTTGGCGGCTAAAAATCCACCCTTATTGGCTGCTGCCGCCGGGGCTTTTTTGGTTAAAAAAACCGCAGAGAGGTTGTATGAAAAAGTGGGGTATGGATATAACGCGGATGATTTGGCCGAGGGGGTATTTCAGGCCGGTGCGTAATTAGTGTGAGTTTCTTTGAAAATCACCGAAGGTGGTTATTTGCCTCAGGGGAGAAGGATTGATGGCATGTAATTCGTGGATGTTAGCTACTCCTTTGAATACCATGGCTAGGGTGGCGTCTTCTGTGAGGGTATGTAAGTTTAGCGTGAGTGTGGGAAAGAGGTGCTTACTAAAGTTCAAGTAGGCATTGCCGGTTTCACCCTCGATGAAAGAGGGGATATTGAAAGCTAAGAGTTTTTTTTCGATGAATTTGGCTCTAGCTGACGCTTCGCCTCCGTAAGGCTTGAATAGTCTGCCTTTTGCATCGGATAGAAACATGGCACCACCGGGCGATTCGATGGTTCCACCCGCGACCGCCCGAGATACGCTTATACCACTTGCTCCCAGGAGAAGGGACACCGCGACGTGATCGGTTGCCCCGCCCTCAACGATTATGGGGATCTCGATTTCACCCCGCAGCTTGTGTACGAGTTCCGGCCAGTCGATCGCACTCCCGCTACGGACACCAGTCGTGCATCTACCACCCCCCCCGATGCCCACAAATATCCCATCCGCTCCGGCTTCTTGGGCTTTTTTGGCCTGATTAACGTCGACAATAAAACTGGTAAAGACCTCAATTTTATGGCCAAAGTATTTACGTAGCTTTTTTACGGTGTCGATCGTTCCAGTGCCTGGTTCGGGAGAATAAATTCTAAAGACACTCACTCCGGTTTTTATTAACGAATCGGCTCTTTTGAGGGCTTCTTCCTCGGATGCTTCCAGGGTGCCCATGACATTGTTTTTCCAATACTTAGCAATATCTTTCCTATCGTTTCTATCGGCAAGGAGTTCGTGTTGGGTTTCATCAAGCCACTGAAAAACTTCCTTGGCTACATCCGACTGTCTTTTGATGTCGGAAAGGAGGCCGTTTCTGGGGATTGCGGCGAGACAGTGAGAGGCGGCCATAGTGGCTATAGCGGCGGAGCTATTCCAAATGTCCGGGGACGAAGAGCCTATGAATAAGGCTCTGGCTTGTTTGCCTAGTTTGATGAAGGGCCCTTGGGCATATCTTTCTCTGCGGCTGATTCTGGGATTTTGGGATCCGGCCGGGGTGGCCCCAAGATCGCCGATGGCCAGCGATAAACCGTTGTTAATGGCGGTTTCGATGGGTTGGCAGATGATTTTGGGGGGAGCGATGAATTTTGATTGGCTGACCTTATTTAAAAAATTTAGTCGGTATGGGTGATTGAAAATTTCTAGAAAATACCTTCTGATTCTTAGCGTTTCGATCAAAATGTCCTGTGGAAGTATCTGGCTCATTTGGTAGTCGAGGTAGTCATGGGGGGTTTGGAGAAGTCCTTGGCTGGGATAGACGTCTTGGGCTTTTTTGCTGAAGGCGTACCATTTTTGTAAATATGACCCGTTTTTTTCCGATTGGGCAAGGAGTTTGGTGATGCGGCTGGTTCCATGCTCAGGGTCGAGAAGTTTAAAAAAATCTGCCTTTAGGCTTTCTAAGTTGTTGGTTTCGGGTTTGGTGGTCACGATGATACTATATGATAATAAAGGAGACTATGTACTTTGCAACTACAAACCAGGGGAAGTTAAAAGAAGCGAGCACAATCTTGGGCGTTGAGGTGGTGGGGATTCCACTTGAAATAGACGAAATACAGTCTCTGGACCCGATAGAAGTGGCGACAAAGAAAGCCCGAAGTTACTGGTCCAGCCTTAAAAAGTCATTGTTTGTTGAAGATGTGGCACTTTTTATTGACTCGATTAATGGATTACCGGGGACATACATAGACGCATTCATGAAGGCGCTTGGAAATGAAGGAATTTTAGAGGTGTTGAAAAGTGATGAGCAAAGGGATGCAACCGCGCAGACAACGATCGTTTATGTGGATGTAAAAGGGAATAATCACTTGTTTGTAGGAAGAACTATCGGTAGCATTGCTCTGAAGCCTCGGGGTGGGGGTTTCGGTTGGGATCCGATCTTCATACCCAAGGGCTCCAAAAAGACTTTTGGGGAGATGACAATGGGGGAGAAAAACAAATATTCAATGAGGTCTAAGGCGCTGAAGGAGTTTAAAAAGTGGTTGGATAAAACTGGGTACTAGAGCAAAGTTATTTGGATTCTAGACTGTCTTTGATTTGAGAGAGCCTGAGGGTGATGGTGACGACTAGGATGGTGATGACTGCTGCATAGATAAGCTGAGAAATGATGAGTGAGCCGCCGGCGGGTAAAAAGGGCTTGATAAAGTCGTTTATGAATGTCTGAACGACGGTATTCCAAGCCAGGGCGGCGACTAAACCAAATGCCGATGAGCAGAGAGTGAGCATTTGGGTGACTAGCTCGAGATGGAATTTTTTGCTGGCCATTGCTTTTTATGCCCGCCATATCGAAGATATGTCGGTCGGTATTTGCGTTGCAATTACCGTAAATTTACCGTAGAATATCCGCAACGAGGTTGCGTATATCCCTTACCTCGCTTTGTTGCTCAAATGCTTTCGCTTTCGCAAGTCGCGAGGAGCGTGATTAACGCAGCTTAGCACTCGGGCCGCGCGCTTTTTTTCCATGTACGTTCCTAAGTATACTATCACGACAGAGATTTTGAAGAACATCGGGTGGGTGGAGGCGGCTCGGGAGGTGATTAATAATGCCCCGATAGTTCCGGCGTGGGAAGCAAAATTTCGTGACGAAGCCAGGCTGAGGGCGGTGCATTACGGGACGATATTGGAGGGGAATGATTTGACGCTGGGGCAGGCGAAGCTGATTATGGATCGGGGGATGGATGACCCAAATCAAGCGAGTGAGGCGGGAGTGGTGGCCAGAGAGCGGGATGTTCAGGAAGTAATAAATTACCGGAAGGTGCTGGATTATGTAGAATCAATGCAGGAACCGGCGGGAAAGAATGAAGCTGGGCTGGCGGATTATACGAGTGAAGTGCTGCTGGCGATTCACAAATTAGTGGTGGATAAGAGTGTGGAGGTGGGGCACGCGGGGGCCTTTCGACAAGTACAAGTGGTCTTGAGAAATTCCGTGACGGGAGAAGTTGGTTTTAGGCCGCCTGCGTCTTCTGAAGTGGCGGGGTTGGTGGCGAGTTTTTTGGAATGGCTGAACAGTGGGAAAGGACGGCAGGAGCACCCGGTGATCAGAGCGGGGATAGCGCATTATGTGCTGGCGGCTGTGCACCCTTTTGTGGAAGGGAACGGGCGGGCGGCTAGGGCATTTGCGACGATGGTGCTGTATCTGGAAGGGTATGATATTAGAAGATTTTTCGCTCTGGAAGAATATTTTGATAAACATGCCGAGGAATATTTCGGAAGCCTGATGGAAGTATCCAATCAATCTGCAGTACTTTCCGAGCGGGATTTGACTCCTTGGCTAACGGTGTTTACCCGGGCTTTGTCGAGTGAATTAACTAAGATTAAAGATAAGGTAAGGGAGTTGTCCGTTGACATAAAAATTAAACATAGGATGGGGAGGCAAGTACAAATTTCTGAGCGGCAGATGAAGCTGATGGAGTATCTGCATAGCAATGGGGAAATGAGCATGCCTGAGGCTAAGAAAATATTGCCTATGGTGTCCGACGACACTATCTTGCGGGAGCTGAAGGCGCTTATTGAAAAAGGAGTGATTACCAAAAGAGGGTCAACTAAAGCGGCTAAGTATGCGCTTAAAAAGTAAGTATGGAAGCTCAACTACTATATGTGATGCTGATTTTGCCAACGTTTTTCGGTTTGTCGCTTTTGGGGGAGGGAATTTATAGAATGACACGATATGAATCCGGCTGGGTAAGTGTCGGATTGGGGTGCATTTTTTTGATGGTGGTGGTGTTTGGATACTTTTTTATGACGGGGTACGTAGAATAGAGTAGAAGAGCGTGAGAGTATAGGATAGAATTGGCACATGAGATTTGCGGAATTGGCGGAATACCTTGAGAAATTGGAGGGGACGGCGAGTAGGCTGGAAATGACGCGGATTTTGGCGGAATTGTTTTCCAGAACTAACCTGGAAGATGCCAGATTGGTGGCCTATATGACCCAGGGAAGGTTGGGGCCGGCATATAAATCGCCCGATTTTGGCATCGCGGACAAGCAGATGCTGAAAGCGCTAGGCCCGAGGGCAAACGAACTTTTTAAGAAACTCGGGGATTTGGGATTGGTGGCAGAGAAACTGAATAAGGAATCAGGAATTAGGAACCATGGGATAAAAGAGGTTTATGACAAGCTGCTTGAGATTGCCCAGGCGGGGGGGGGAGGGAGTCAGGAACTTAAGATGAAGTTAATTGGTGAATTGGTTGATCACTTGAGCGGGAAAGAGGCGAAGTATGCGGTGAAGATGATATTGGGGAAATTGCGGACGGGGTTTTCGGATATGACGGTTTTGGACAGTTTGTCTTGGATGATTGCTGGAGATAAATCTTTGAGGCAACAAATTGAGTCGATGTATAACGTGCGAGCGGATTTGGGGGAGATCGCGAGCGAAATTGTGAGGCATAAGAAACCGAGAAAGCTGGGATCGGAAATCGGGACGCCGGTGCTCATGGCTCGGGCGGAAAGGGCAAAGGACGCGGCAGAAATTTGGGAGAGAAATGGTCGTTGCGCACTAGAGTACAAACTTGATGGACTGCGAATACAGGCGCATGTCCAGAGAAATAAGATTAGTTTGTTCTCCAGGGGGTTGGAGAATGTGACTTCTATGTATCCGGACGTGGTGGAGGGGTTGGCTAAACAAATTAAGCATGACTGCATGGTGGAGGGGGAGATGATTGCTTTGGGGAAAGACGGAAGATTTTTGCCTTTTCAGGAGACAGTACAGAGAAAGAGGAAGTACCAGATTACTGAAATGGCGGGGAAAATTCCGCTGACGATTTATTTATTTGACGTATTGGCGGCAGAGAAAATGGATGTGACCAATAAAACGTATGACGAGAGGAGGAAAAGACTGGAGGAGCTGGTGATACCTGGAAAGACGGTGAGATTAATGCCGAAAAAAACAGCTGAATCAACAAAAGACATTGAGGAATTTTTTGGGAGGGCGATAGGGGATGGGTGTGAGGGGATAATTGCCAAGAAATCGGATGGGATTTACGCGGCCGGGGCGAGAAATTTTAACTGGATTAAGTATAAAAAGAGCTACGATAAGTCGACTCTGGCGGATACTATCGATGCGGTAGTGATGGGATATGACGTGGGACAGGGTAAGAGATCGGGATTTGGAATCGGAGATTTTTTGATCGGTGTGTATGATCATAAGAGCGATAAGTATTTGACTGTGGCTAAGGTGGGGACAGGGCTGACGGATGAGGAGTGGAGGGAGTTGAAAGTTAAATGTCAAAACTTAAAGGTCAAAAGCATACCGGATAACTACGCGGTGAGTAAGCAGATGGAGTGTGATTTTTGGGTGGAGCCTCGGTTGGTAGCGGAAATACGGGCGGATGAGATTACGAAATCCCCTATGCACACCTCCGGGTACGCGTTGAGATTTCCCAGATTCGAGGGCTGGAGGGAGAAGAAGCCGGAGGAGGCTACGGATATATCGGAAATAAAAAGGTTGTATACTTTATCTTATGAAGGGCGGTGATAGATAATGGCAGAAAAAACAACTAATCTATCTCCCAATTTGGCTTCGGCTCTATGCTATGCGCCGTTTTTGGGCTGGGTAGCGTCTATCGTCTTTTTGATTGTCGAGAAGAATTCGGCCGTGCGATGGAACGCGGTTCAGGCTCTGTTGCTGACGGCGGTAGTATGGGTAGGGGCGATTGTCTTTGGGGCGACGGTAATTTTGGTGTTTTTGGTTCCGCTCATTTGGATTGCGGGGTTTATACTGCAGTTGGTATTGACTGTGAAGGCGTACCAAGGAGAGACAATCAAGTTGCCGGTTTTGGCCCAATGGACCGACAAAATATTGCTTAAAGTCGGGAAGTGAGAGTATGGGGATAACCTGGGAGGAAATGCTGGGGACGCTCCGGATGTACGGAGTGAAGGATCAGCGGGTGTTGGCGGCGATGGGTGAAATTGACCGGGCGGAATTTGTGCCGAATGAATGGAGGTGGGCGGCATATGAGGATCGGCCGCTAGCAATTGGACATGGGCAGACAATAAGCCAGCCGTATACAGTTGCACGGATGTGCGAGCTTCTGACGCAAAATTTGAAATTTGAAATTCGAAATTTGAAAATATTGGAGATTGGGACGGGGAGCGGGTACCAGACGGCGATTTTGGCGAAGTTATTTGACAGGGTTTATTCAATTGACATCGTGCCTGACTTGATAGAAATGGCGAAGAGGAGTTTGGAGGAATTGGGAATTATGAATTATGAATTACGTGTTGGGGACGGGAAGAAGGGGTGGAAGGAATATGCACCATATGACGGGATAATCGTGGCGGCTGATGCGGAAGAGATACCGGAGGCTCTTATTGAGCAACTGGCGGCGGGAGGACGAATTGTTGTCCCAGTGAGAGAGAGATTGATGAGAGGAGTTAAGGGGGGCAAGGGGATGAAGTGGGAGGGGTTTGAGTACTATGTGTTCGTACCGCTCGTGTAGAATGAGGTTATGAGGGCGGTTATTGGGCTTGGAAATCCGGGGGCGGAATATGTTGCGACAAGGCATAACGCTGGGGTGATGCTGGTGGATAAGTTGGCGCAGAGGCTAAATAGTGATTATGGGTGGAGGAAGCATTATGATGCCTTGGTATTTAAGACTGAAGATTTGTGGTTGGTGAAAACAAAAAGCGTGTTTATGAATGAATCGGGAAAGTTATTGCAGGGATTGCCGGAGGGTGAACTGTGGGTGGCACATGACGATCTGGATATAAAACTGGGGGAGTATAAGATTCAGAAAGGGCGGGGGCCAATGGAACATAACGGGTTAGAATCGGTGGAAAATGCTTTGAAAACCAAAGATTTTTGGAGAATACGGATAGGGATTGATAACCGGACAGTGTCAGTGGATGGAGAGACATATGTTTTGCAAAAGTTTTTGCCGGAGGAGAGAGTAGTCTTGGAGGGGGTTTTAAATGAAATCATTGAAGCAAATTTTCGACGAGCGGGCTAAGCCCGAGACGAACAAATATGTGACGCGGGAGTGGCAGGACTATGGTTATAGGCTGGCGAAGGAGTTGGACGACGAGGCGCACAAGTCTTTGTATATAAAAATGGCTAAAAACGAAGACCGGACATTGTTGGAGCAGGCAAAAAGATTTGTGATAGATGCGAATGCCGATAACAGGGGGGCGCTGTTTATGTGGAAAGTTAAGGAACTGCGGAAGAAGTCTGGGGGTTATTGATTGAGAGTGGGTTTTGTGGAATACTTTGAGATATGAGGAGAGTGGGGGAGAAGTTTGCGATCAGGAGCAGTCTGATTGTGGGAATTGTCGGTTGGCGGCTGGTGAGAGAGATAGTTAAACTGAAGGAGTGGGATGAATGGAGAAATGTAGCATGGGCAGGAAACGGATTGCTGCTTTTGGGATGGGTGATAGGCTACTTCCTGCCGGATATTGATGACCTATTTTATGTGTATATATCGGATCCGGGAGACAAGATCGGGAATCAGGCAAAGACGCTTTTGGCCGGGGGGGATGTGAGAAGGGCGTGGGATCTATTGGTCGCGACTCGAGGGGAGAGGAAAAATTTGCCGGTGCATAACATTTTGACGGGTTTGGCGGTGGCTGTGGCCGGGGTGTGGGTGGTGAGCTCGTCCGGGAGCCCACTGGCTATGGGGGCGGTCTTAGGAGTGACAACGAGGATGTTTATCGGTGCGGTGATTGAAAAGAATTATATGAGGTGGTATTGGATATTTGCTCGGGAATTTAGCCGACGGGAGCATCAAGTAGTGATGGCGGTGTGGGGGGTGCTCTTGGGAGTTCAGATTATTGGCTTGGTACGTTAGTCATGCTGGGGCGGATATTGTTTTGGTCGTTTGTGGGAAGCGTGGCCTCGCTGGCCGGTGGAATAATTCTGGCGGTAAGGAAGCAGAAATTTACGCATCATCAGGTATTGCTTTTGACGTCGTTTGCGGCAGGAGTAATTTTGTCTACGGCGTTTTTTGATCTATTGGCGGAGGCGGTGGAGTTGGCTGGGAATCCAGCTTCTGTTTGGGGATGGGTGGTGGGTGGAATTGTGTGGCTGTTTTTGCTGGAGAAATCCTTGATTTGGTATCACCATCATCACGAGGAACATGCAGAGCATGGTAAAACGGTGCCGTGGCTTTTGACTGCGGGGGATACAATTCACAACTTTGTTGATGGAATTGTGATGGCGGGGTCTTTTTTGGTGTCTCCTGGCATGGGTGTGGTGACTAGTGTAGCGGTAGCGGTGCATGAAATTCCCCATGAGATGGCAGATTTCGGGATGTTACTTGGCCGGGGATGGAGTCCGAAGAAGACTATTTTGGTGAATGTGGCATCGGCGGCAGTGTCTGTGATTGGAGCTCTCTTGGTTTATTGGCAGAGGGATTGGATTGAGCCGTGGCTGCCCCAACTGCTGGCTTTTTCCGGGGGGAGTTTTGTGTATTTGGCCTGTTCAGATTTGATTCCGGAGATGCACCATGACCATAGGATTGATAAATGGAGTATGGTGGTCCAAGTGATGTGTTTTGGGGCTGGGCTTTTGATAGTCTGGGGATTGATACGGGCCCTTGAAGGGTGATATATTGGTGAGCGTGGCGACGATTAACCTGACAAGGTCCGATTTTGATGAAAAGACGAAGGCTAGATTGGTGATGGTGGATTTTTGGGCCGAATGGTGCGGGCCGTGCAAGATGTCTGGGCCGGTACTGGAGCAGATGTCTGATGAGTACGCGGGAAGGGTCGTAATTTCAAAAGTGGACGTCGACTCGGAGACCGAGCTGGCTTCGAAATATGGGGTAATGAGTATCCCTACGGTAATTTTATTTAGGGACGGTCAGGAGGTATCGCGGCAGATCGGGTTTGCGGGTAAAGCGGGGTATGTGAGTTTGCTTGCAAAGGCTGGCGTGGTTTAGGATGAGTGATATTTACGACGTTATCATTATTGGGAGCGGGCCGGCGGGGATGACGGCGGGGATTTATACGTCCCGGGCGAAGCTGAAGACGCTGATGATTGCGGGGGAGAAGTGGGGGGGGCAATTGATGCTTACCACTTTGGTGGAAAACTTTTCTGGTTTTGCTGAGGGAATACAAGGGCCGGATTTGATGGCTAACATGCGAAAGCAAGTGGAGAGATTTGGGGTGGAGTTTAAAGAGGAGAACGCAACGGAAGTGGATTTTGGGGTGAAACCTTTTAGAGTTAATAATTACTCAGGGCGATCAGTAATAATTGCCACGGGGGCGGAGTTTAAGTGGCTGAACCTGCCTAATGAGCAAAAATTGATTGGAAGAGGAGTATCGTCGTGTGCTACATGCGACGCGGCGTTTTTTAAGGGTAAGAAAGTAGTGGTGGTGGGGGGGGGAGATGCGGCGATGGAGGAGGCCTTGGTTTTGTCCCGGCATGCGACGGAGATTGTTATGGTGCACAGAAGAGACAGTTTCCGGGCGAGCAAAATTATGCAGGACAGGGTGTTTGCTAACCCGAAGATAAAAGTAATCTGGAATGCCGAGGTAAAAGACGTGCTGGGGGAAAATAAAGTGGAGGGAGTGGTGTTGTCTAGTGGAGAGACTTTGCAGACTGAGGGATTGTTTGTGGCGATTGGGCATAGCCCGGCGACCAAGATTTTTGAAGGCAAGGTAAATATGGGGGAAAGGGGTTATGCCCAAAGGGAAGGGGATAATTTTAGGACGATGAGCAATGTGCCGGGAGTGTTTGTGTCCGGGGACGTGCATGATTACATCTATCGTCAGGCAGTTACGGCTGCGGGTTATGGATGCGAGGCGGCGTTGGACTGTGAGAGGTGGCTGGAGGAGGAAGGTCATTGATTGTTATTTATCGTTTGTGGTATAAGAGACGGCATGGCAGGAAGAGTAAAGAGTGTAGCAGTGGAAGAGCACGAGGGTTCAGTCGTACCTATGGAACTTAAGAAGAGTTGGTTGGAAAGGGGCGCACCAGTGATGGGAATTTTGTTGGTGGCAGCGGCTTTTGCATTGGGGTCATTGTGGACTAAGGTGAAGTATTTGGAGCAGGGAGGACAGGCAAAGTCCCCCTCTGCACCCAGCGGGGTTTCGGCGGGACAGGCGGGCAATGCGGCTCCAGCACCTTCGAAATATAAAAATTTGGCCGAGGCGATGAAGGATTATGCCAAACAGGTGGGTATTGACGGAAATAAGCTGGTGAGCTGTATGAATAATGGTGAGAAAAAGAATGCGGTTCAGGCCGATTTGGATGAGGGGGGGAAACTGGGGGTGCAGGGGACACCGGCATTTTTTATAAATGGCCGACTACTAGCGGGAGCGTATCCGTATGATGAGTTTAAGAAAATAATTGACGAAGAGTTATCGGGCAAAGCCGCTTCCACGGTAACCAGGGCGAGTGTAAGTGTGGGAAATGCTTCGACCAGGGGGACAACCGGAGCCAAAATTACGGTGTTGGAATACTCGGACTTTCAGTGCCCGTTTTGCTCGAGAGCGTTTCCCACAATCCAGCAGGTGCTGAAAGACTACGGGAGTAAGGTGCTATTTGCTTATAAACATTTCCCACTGTCTTCGATTCATCCAAATGCCCAAAAAGCGGCTGAGGCGGCAGAGTGTGCGAAGGATCAGGGAAAGTTCTGGGAGTTTCATGACAAATTGTTTGAGGATCAAAATTCTTGGGCGAATGTCGCGCAAAGCTGAGATATGGAGTGGACTAACGTCAGGTATGAGTTGAGGGGGAAGCGGATTGTGGCTATAAAGGATGAGGGCGATAAGCGGTGGGTGGAGGAGGGGGAAGCTAGTTGGTGGAATAGAGCCGGGGTGATATTTGCGCAGGCAATGTTGAGAGTGCAAGATTGGCTGGAAAACAGCATGCTGTCTAAGCAGGGGGTTGGAAGATAGAGTGACTGAGGATTTTGTTGATGATAAGATGTGGCAAATAGCGGGCAACGTACATGTTTCGACAGGTCATGGTAAATAGGTATGCGGCGTGAAAGGTAGTGAAGGTAGGTTCTGGAAACATATCTGGCCTGATTATATGTAGTACGACTTGGCCGGCGAATAACAGAACAGTTTCTGCAGGCGCTTCGACGATGCCCACTGGAACGAGTGTTAAAAAAAGGCCCTGTTCGGCACAATTGGCAGCTTTTTGAACATTGTCATTTTCTGTCACAGGGGCATTTTACTATGGGTTAGTGTAGAATGAAATAATGAGAATGAATGCCAAACAGTTGAGGGTGACGAAGCCGACGGAAAGTGAGCTGGAGAAGATTGAGCGAAAGCCGATTTATTTGGTTTTGGATAATGTGCTGGATACGTATAATATCGGATCGATTTTTCGCTTGGCGGATGCGGTAGCGGCCAGAGAAGTAATACTGTGCGGGGGGACAGAGAGGCCACCCAGCTCGCGGATTCATAAGGCTGCTGTTGGGACGGAAGAATGGGTGCCTTGGCGGTACTTTGATACTGCTAGGGAGGCGATAGTTGAATTAAGAAGAGTGAGTCATGAATTATGTGTGATTGCCATAGAGCAGGATCCGAGGTCGACGAAAATTTTAAGTTTTAAACTTCAAATTTCAAATTTACAGCCGGTGGCTCTAGTGCTTGGGCATGAAACCGAGGGGATTTCTAAGGAGGTTTTGGACATGGCGGATGTGATTGTGGAAATTCCCATGTACGGGGTAAATAAAAGTTTGAATGTGCATGTGGCCGCAGCGGTTGTGGTTTACAAAATTTTGGAGGGGATGTAGTATTTTGGCATGGAGTTGCTGATTGAGAACGAGATTCTTAAACGCATCCCGGTGAGTGATGTGGGGGGAATGTTTAGAGAATTGGCGGATGAGCTAAATGTTAGATCGGCAGAAGTAAGGAGGAGGATGTGGGGAATGGTGGCTAACGGGCAGGTAGAAATAGGAGATGACTTGTCTTTGGTGTCGGGCCCGGGTGTTGAGCGGGGGAAAAATAGACGATTTGATTTTGGGTAAATCGCTGAATGTGCATGTGGCCGCGGCAGTGGTGACATATAAGCTCCTTGAAGGGATATAATCTGGCCTTTATGAAGGTGGATTGCATAAATATTTGCCACGCCGCGTGCTGTCAGGATATCGAACTTCAATTGAGACCTGACGAGTATGAAAGACTGAAGGCTAAAGGAGCGGTTTTGCGGGATAAACGAAAGGATGGGATGTATGAACTGGTGGGCCCTTGTCCTAATTTGCAAGGGGGTAGGTGCTCGGTTCACGGAACACTGGAACAGCCGCGTAATTGCAGAATTTACGCCTTTTTGGGTTATGGGTGCTTGATGCGAAGAAAAGTCAGGCCGGATTTGGTGAAACTATACCTGCAGAGGGAAAGAAAGACGATAACTTGGAGTGACGAGCTGAAATTTGCTGCGTTGGGCATGGTGGGAGGGTGGGTGAGCTTGGAAAGTTTGGTGGGCCCGGACAACATGACTCCTGATATTGATGTTTGAGCTTTACAGGGATGTGGATATGAGTTAAAATTGGCTTCGTTTTCTGGAGAGTCTAGCTCGTTGACAAAGACAGTGTTTTTATGAGTAAGGTAAGCCATTTCTTGGATTTCAAGAAGTGGTGGGAATTTTTTTGAGAGTTTGATCCTGGCTCAGGATGAACGCTGGCGGCGTGCCTTAGGCATGCAAGTGGAACGGTTCGGTGATCTCGCAAGAGGCTACCGGACAGTCGCAGACGGGTGAGTAATGATTAGGAATCTACCCTATGGTGGGGAATAGCTGGCCGAAAGGCCAATTAATACCGCATAATCCTACTTTGCGTAAAGCTTTGTAGGAAAAGGCCGTAACTGGCCGCCGATGGAGGAGCCTAATTCCTATCAGCTAGTTGGTGGGGTAATAGCCTACCAAGGCGATGACGGGTAGCTGGACTGAGAGGTCGGTCAGCCACAACTGCACTGAGATACGGGCAGTACATCTACGGATGGCAGCAACTAGGAATATTGCGCAATGGACGAAAGTCTGACGCAGCGACGCCGCGTGGAGGATGAAGGCCTTCGGGTTGTAAACTCCTTTTGACAGGGAAGCCCCTCACCTTTTTGCCAAATTTAGTAAACTAGATTTGATGTATTGGGTGTATATGCTTTGGAGTAAGGATTTTGACCAATGGTATGTTGGTTATTCTGATAATTTAAAAAAAAGATTAGAAGAACACAATAAAGGTCAAAGTTTTGCTACCAAACCATATATCCCATGGGAATTAGTTTACTGTGAGGGATACAAATCACACTTAGATGCACTAGATCGTGAAAGAAAATTGAAAAATCACGGCAAAGGAATGCAAATGTTAAAAATTAGGTTAAAAAGAAGTGTCGGTTTGTTGGCAAAAAGGTGAGGGGGACGGTACCTGTAGAATAAGCACCTGCTAACCACGTGCCAGCAGCCGCGGTAATACGTGGGGTGCGAGCGTTATCCGGATTTACTGGGCGTAAAGAGTTCGTAGGCGTCACGTAAAGTTTCGTTTGAAAGCCCGAGGCCCAACCTCGGATCCGGACGAAAAACTTACGTGATTGAGTCGGTTAGGGGGTACTGGAACTGACAGTGTAGCAGTGAAATGCGTTGATATTGTCAGGAACACCGAGGGCGAAGGCAGGTACCTGGGGCCGCACTGACGCTGAGGAACGAAAGCTAGGGGAGCGAAAGGGATTAGAGACCCCTGTAGTCCTAGCTGTAAACCATGCCCGCTTGATCCTTCCTTTTTTGGAGGGGTCGGAGCTAACGCGTGAAGCGGGCCGCCTGGGGAGTACGGCCGCAAGGTTGAAACTTAAAGGAATTGACGGGAAGGCGCACAACCAGGGGAGCATGTGGTTCAATTCGACACGAAGCGATGGACCTTACCCAGATTTGACATCCAGTACCTAATGTTCTGTAGGAAACTATGGAAAATCACGCGAAAGTGTGAAGTGCTGGACAGGTGTTGCATGGCTGTCTTCAGCTCGTGCCGTGGGGTGTCGGCTTAAGTGCCGAAACGAGCGCAACCCCTATCCCATGTTGATTACTCATGGGAGACTGCCCCGATATTTATCGGGGAGGAAGGAGGGGATGACGTCAAGTCAGCATGATCCTTATATCTGGGGCCACACACATCCTACAATGGGGTGGAACAATGGGTTGCCAAGCCGCAAGGCGGAGCTAATCCCAGCAAAACACCCCTCAGTTCAGATTGGGGGCTGAAACTCGCCCCCATGAAGATGGACTTGGTAGTAATCGCGGATCAGCAGACCGCGGTGAATACGTTCTCGCCTTTTGTACACACCGCCCATCAAGCCAGCAAAGTCGGGGGTGCCTGACGTCCCGATTTAATCGGGAAGAGGGTAAACTCGGCGATGAGGGCTAAGTTGTAACAAGGTATCCCTAGCCGAAGCTGGGGATGGATCACCTCCTTTCTAGGAGTATTTTTACCCCAGTGGTCCTTTTTGGTCGGCCACTTTAATAAACCAACCAACATTGGCAGGCTAAGTCACAAACGTCAAAGTGACTCGGCGCTGTTTTTCCCACCACTTTTTGGAACCTGAGAGAATATAAAACCCGTCTGGAGGCGGGTTTTTTGGTGGGGTACAATAAGCTTGTGGCGCTGATTTGTGCAGAGGCGGATTGTCCGGCCAAGAGGCTGAGGATGCAGAGTCGGGGATATTCCCCGATAAATGTAGATTGCGGAAAGTGCGGAAGGCGTTTTGAGTGGGTGGATTCGCCGCCGGTATGGCTTAATCCAGTATATTTGGGCATTGTGCTTAGGGCTATTGGGGTAAAGAATTGGGTAAGGAAGGAATGGGAGGCGTGGATGTTAGAATGGGGAAATGAGCAGAACAGACAGTAGAGCACGGCTTGGGTATTTGGAGGAGCAACTCCTAAAGTATAAGAAGATTTATGAGGAGAAGAAGAGGCTGTTTCGGGGGGTGAGGCATGAAGATTCTTTATCCGAGCTGAGGTACACCGAATATATGGTGTATAGGGACATGGTGGAGGGGATCGAGCGGGAGATAGCGGGGATTAAGAAAGGATTGCGTCGAGTTCTTTGAATGGTCGGATAGGGCCAAAAATGGCTTTCGAAAGTGATGCGTCGGGTTGGAAATGTTGGCCCATGATGCTAACACAGATTGGGCCGGAGCAGAATTCGGGGGGTGGGGGAAGAGCGCCTTCACGAAGGGGCGTTTGGAAATGGGTGAGGAGGGAAATGGCGACGAGGCTAAGACGGATTGATTGATTGGTCATGGTGGGCTGCCATGGAGTCGAACCATGCACTTCGTTCTTATAACAAAGCGACTTGGGGCACCTGCCCCAAAAGCTTTGATATATCGTGCCGACAGAATGGTGGGCGGACGTGGAATCGGACCACGAGCCTCATTCTTATCAGGAATGCGTTCTACCATTGAACTATCCGCCCAATGGTCGGCACGCTATCAGGAACGCGTTCTACCGCTGAACCAGCAGCCCATAGAAATCAGGAAAGCTTTCTTTGGTGGATTATATCTCAATAGCGGGTTGGAGGGTACCAGAGTGGTGGGGTGGAGCAGGGGTTGGGGAAATCGAAGCAAAGGGGAGTGCCCAAGAAGCAAGAGCGGGAGAGGGATTGAATGCAAACCATCCTTGAGTTGAGACGAGGGGTGATAATCAGGCCATAGAGAAGCGTGCCGGTGATGGCAAGGAAGATTAGTGCGGGAATAATGAGAAGGTATCTGACGATGTATTAATAGTAGGATGCTTGGTGCTAAAATGCAATTTGTATGAAATTTTTGAGGCGGAGGGCCGTTATTTTTTTGCTGATAGGGTTGGGGATGGCGGGATTTTGGTGGTGGCGAAATAGTCGGGAAAGCAGTAATGATAAAAATATGAAGGTGGCGGTGGTGGAGAGGAAGGATGTGCGAAAGACTTTGGTGATGTCGGGAAAAATTGTCGCGGGCAGGGAGGCTAGTTTGCGATTTTGTGGGGTGGGTAAGTTGGGGTACGTAAAAGTGGCGGGGGGGGACAGGATAAAGAAAGGACAAGCGGTGATGGGATTGGATGCCCGGGATGCGGCGGCGGTGGAGACGGCGGCTTATTATAGTTACGCTGCGGCGGACGCGAATGCCAAGGAGATCGAGGACCAGGTGAAGGGCCATGACAAGGATGAGACGTTTGCACAGAAAAACGATCGGGTGACGGCGCAGACGGCACGGGATAAGGCTTATGACGCTTGGCAGACGGCGGTAAGGGCGAGGCAGAACGCCAACTTGATATCGCCGATTGACGGAGTGGTGGTAAATATAACTGTGACTGTAGCTGGGGAAACAGTGGGGGTGGCAGATGGGGTGGATATAGTGGATCCCGAGTCTTTGTATTTTGAATCTGAAGTGGATGAGACGGAATTGAATTTGGTAGGTGTGGGCAAGGCAATGGAGGTGACCTTGGATGCTTATCCGGATGAAAAGCTGGAGGGGGAGATAACCAGCATAGATTTTTCGTCTCACGAGTCTGATGCGGGGGCGACGGTGTTTTCGGTGAGAGTTAAGATATTAAGTGAAGAAGATATTAAGATATTAAGAGTGGGGATGAATGGAGATGCGGCACTAACAGTGGAGGAGGCGAAGGGGGTGCTGGTGCTGCCTATCGAGGCGGTGGGGGAGGGGGAGGTGGAGCTGCCGGGGGGGCAACGGCAAAGAGTGGAGATAGGATTGGAAGGAGACGAAGAGGTGGAAATAAAGAGTGGTGTTGTCGAGGGGCAAAAAGTATGGTACCAGTAGTGGAATTTAAAAATGTCAGTCGAGTGTATGGGGACCCGGCTAGCAGTGAGAGCATGGTGAAAGCCTTGGATAGGGTGTCTTTTGAAGTCGTTAAGGGAGAATTTGTCGCTATTACCGGGCCGTCGGGATCGGGAAAGTCGACGCTTTTGCATCTGATTGGACTAATGGATCGGCAAAGCGCGGGGGAGATATTTGTGGATGGAATAAACACCAAAAATTTGAGTGACAACAAATTGGCAAAACTGCGAAATGAAAAAATAGGGCTAGTGTTTCAGCAGTTTAATTTACTGCGGGCAACACCGGCAATTGTTAATGTGGAGCTGCCGCTGGTTTATCGGGGTATTTCTGCATCCGGGCGACATGAAATAGCCAAAAATGAATTGATCAAGGTGGGTCTGGGGGATCGGCTGCAAAACAGGCCATCTCAACTTTCGGGAGGGCAACAGCAGAGGGTAGCGATTGCTAGGGCTCTGGTTACTAACCCGTCGCTTTTATTGGCGGATGAGCCGACGGGAAACTTGGATTCGAAAACCGGCGAGGAAATAATTAAATTATTTGAAGACCTGCATGAGGGTGGGGTAACTATAATATTGGTGTCACATGACCCCAACATCGCCAGGCGGGCCAAAAGGCAGGTAGTTATAAAAGACGGGAGGATAGCAAATGGACACAGTTGAACTAGTAAGGAGCGCGGCGAGAGCGATTAGGACTAATAAAACTAGGTCGGCTTTGACCACTTTGGGGATTATTATCGGGGTTGCGGCGGTAATACTTTTGGTGTCTATCGGAAACGGTCTGCAGGCTTTTGTGACGGAGGAGTTTGAATCTCTCGGGTCGAATGTGCTGCTTATCTCTCCGGGTAAAGTGAGTTTTTCCGGCGGGCCGCCAAGAAACGTGGAAGCAAAATTTGACTTTAGTGACGTCAGACAGATGGGGGATTTGGGTGACCCGATTGTCAAGGTTAGCGGAATGATATCCAAGGGGGCGACAATGAAATACCGATCTAAAACTTACTTTGGAAATTTGGCAGGAGTGGGCGAAGAATATTTGGAGTTTGGGAATGTGGAGATAGAGGCGGGAAAGTTTTTCAGCAGAAGTATGCTGGAGCGAAGTCAAATGGTGGGGGTGATTGGGCATAAGGTCTATGAGGAGTTGTTTGGGGGGGTCGGGAATCCGGTGGGAAGAGAGATTGATGTGACGGGGTCCAAGGTGGAGGTAATAGGGAAACTAAAAGAAAAGGGAGGGGGACTGGGGGGGAACAGCGATGAGAACTCGTTTGTGTTGATGCCGGTGACTACGGCCATGAAAGTGACAGGGATTAAAAAACCGGCGGCCGTGATGGTGAGGATAAGGGACGCCGATAGTGCGGCGGCGGCGAGCAGGAAAATTAAGAACTACTTTTATCGGAAAAATTTGACTGATGACGATTTTACTATTTTGGAACCTAAGGAACTATTGGAGTCTATAACCTCGTTTTTGGGGGTGGTGACGGGGGCCCTGTCTGGCATTGCGGCGATATCACTGGTTGTAGGGGGGATCGGGATTGCCAATATCATGCTGGTGTCTGTAACGGAGAGGACCAGGGAAATTGGTTTGCGCAAGGCACTGGGGGCTACAAATCGAGATATTTTGCTCCAGTTTTTGATTGAATCGATATTGCTGTCGGTGGTTGGGGGTGGGGTAGGGATTGGGATTGGGTGGGGGATATCGGCCATCTTGCGACAATTTATTGAAACGGCAGTGACAGCGGGATCGGTGATGATGGCTTTTGGGGTGTCGGCCGGGGTGGGGATAGTATCGGGGCTGGCGCCGGCGGTTCGGGCGAGCAGATTGGATCCTATAGAGGCCTTAAGGTATGAGTGAGGTAGCCACCTTGACAGAGCTTGCACGACGGGGTAATATCGGGATACCTTTTGAAGGTGGCCGATTCATGAGAACTTTGCTTTTTAATCCAAAATTTTCCTTGACAGGCTTTGCCTGATAGGGGATAGCAAGGGACTGGCAGCCTTCCGAGGGGAGGGCTTTTTTAGTTGGGCCCAGATGCCGGTTTGGGCTCGTAGCTCAGCTGGCTAGAGCACGTCATTTGCAATGACGGGGTCGAGGGTTCGAGTCCCTCCGAGTCCACCAACTGAAGGGTTGGTCCCGGTTTCCCTTTTGCGGGGAGGCCGAGACGAGCCTTTTAGTCCAGGCTTGCTTGTACTTTGAAAAGTGAAGAGAGTAAGTTAGGTAATAAGAGCCGTATCTTTTTTACGTAAAGCAGACAAAGGATGCCTAGGAGCTACGAGCCGAAGAAGGACGTATATGGCCACGATAGTCGTCGGGGAGCTGCCAAGAAGCTTTGATCCGGCGGTGTCCGAATGGGGAAACCCCTCCTTTTGGAGACTCAGCGTAAGCTGGGAGGGAACGCTTCGAACTGAAACATCTAAGTAGAAGCTGGAAAAGAAATCGAAATTATCACGGCTTTGCCGTGAGAGATTCCGTGAGTAAGCGGCGAGCGAAAGCGGAAGAGCCTAAACCCTACTTTGCTCCGTAAGGAGCTTCGAAGGGTGTTGCGGGAGGGTCGAGGGATTGAAAGAGGGTAGTCAAACCGCTTGGAATAGCGGGCCAGAGAACTGTGAAAGCCGTGTAGACGAAACCTAAATTCACTTGAGACCTGAATTCCCAAGTACCATGAAGCACACGACTTTGTGGGAATCCGGGGTGACCACACTCCAAGGCTAAATACTTGTGGCTTCCGATAGTGAACTAGTACCGTGAGGGAAAGGCGAAAAGAAGGGTTGAAAACCTAGTGAAATAGAACCTGAAATTGTCTGCTAACAAGCAGTGAGAGCCCTTCGGCTGCAAAGCCGCTCAGGGTGATCGCGTGCCTATTGAAGAATTATCCGGCGAGTTTCCGTTCTGCACGAGTCTAACCCCGCAGGTCGGGGGGAGGCGGAGAGAAATCGAGTGTTAACAGCGCGTTTAGTGCAGGATGGAAGACCCGAAACCTGGTGAGCTAACCATGAGCAGGGTGAACCCCGGTGAAAACCGGGGGGAGGCCCGTACCCTTCAGAGTTACAAATCTGTGGGATGACTTGTGGTTAGGGGTAATATGCCAATCGAACCAGGAGATAGCTGGCTCTCCCCGAAATATATATAGGTATAGCCTCTTTCCTTCGGGACTTTCAGGTAGAGCACTGGATGGGCTGTGCAGCGCAAGTTGTACTGTTCAATCAAACTCCGAATTGGAAGTTTTTGGGAAAGGGAGTCAGAACGACCCGGCTAAGCGGGCCGCTCTAAAGGGAAACAACCCAGATTGACCTCTAAGGCCTCTAAATAACAGCTAAGTGTGAAACGATGTCAAATTTCATAGACAGCCAGGAGGTTGGCTCAGAAGCAGCCATCCTTTAAAGAAAGCGTAACAGCTCACTGGTCTACTTTGAAGTCTGGCGCGGAAAATGAATCGAGGCTCAAGCTGTTTGCCGAAGAGACAGACTTGTCCCGACTTTGTCGAGGACATTTGGTAGGGGAGCGTTGAAATTGCAGTGAAGGTCAGGCGTAAGCTTGGTTGGAGCGATTTCAAGTGAGAATGCCGGAATGAGTAGCGTAAGTCCGATGAGAATTCGGACCGCCGAAACCCCAAGGGTTCCTCCGCTACATTGTTTGACGGAGGGTAAGTCGGCACCTAAGGTGAGTCCCGATTAAATCGGGGGTAGCTGATGGACGAGCCGTTTATATTCGGCTACAGGGGACGTGTCGTTATTAACTGGGGATTGAACGAGTAAGAACTTCCTAGCGTGTGCAGTGAATGCGCGTTTAGACCGTAAGATAGTTGGCCCCGCGAAATGCGGGCTGGCGTTTAATCGAGCGGGATGGGGAATCTTCTGGCAAATGTCTGGAGATAACTGGGACAGTTTTTGTTTGCGAGAAAATATTCGCAGTGAGACATGTTTCTTGCCGTACCGCAAACCGACACTGGTGGGGTGGTCGAGTAGACCAAGGCGATCGGGAGAAGGCAGTTCAAGGAACTCGGCAAAAAAGCTGGACGTAATCTAGTGAGATGTCCTTCCCGACTCAGTCGGGACGCAGCAAAAGATTACTCTGCGACTGTTTAACTAAAACACAGGTCTGTGCAAACGCGTAAGCGAACGTATACAGGCTGAGGCCTGCCCAATGCTCGTAAGTCATGGGGATGGCTGACCCCGATTTATTCGGGAGAGGCTTGAACTTAAGCTCGAGTGAATGGCGGTCTTAACTATAAGGATCCTATGGTGGAATGTGCGCTGCCATAGTGAGGCGAGAGACCTCTGTCTTTTATTCTGTTTGCCGCAGAGGGAGACAAAAATCTGACTATATGCTGGAAAGACTCAGTATCCGACAGTACCAGAAATGGTAAAAATCTGAACGGTGGAGTTAATCAGCAGGAAAGATCCTGAGAGAAATCGAAGGAAATCCTCACACACTATACGTCAGACATCCCCGATTAAATCGGGGTAAAGAGATAGTGGCGTCTGCATGGCGACATGCAGTAAAGATAAAGCAAGCGAAATTCCTTGTCGGGTAAGCGGCGGAAGCAAGCCCGACCTCGAGGCTGGACGCCTCGCGGTGTATCGTGCACCGTAAACACTGACTCATATCGGTGGAGCCTCTTGATCTTTGTATTTTATTCGGATTAAGATGGTAGTACCGAGGGAAGTCGTCCCGCTAAGCGGGATTGACCCCGTAACGACTCAAAGTCCACGTAGACTTTGGAGGCATATATGCCTAAGACGTCAGTATTTCAAGATGTTTGTTGGTACCTGTCGGGTTACGCCGACGGAGAAGGCAGCTTTTGTGTCAGTTTTTCTCCCAGAAGTAAATTGAAGACCAAACTTGAGGTAAGGCCAAGTTTTTCTGTCAGTCAAAATAGCGATCGGTCTGAGGTTCTGGAGTTATTTCAGAAAACTTTGGACTGTGGAACTATTAGGCCTGATAGGAGCGATAAGACCTTAAAGTTTGAAGTTCGGAGTTTGGGCGAGATTAACGAAAAAGTGATACCTTTCTTTGAAAAGTATCCATTAAAATCTTCTAAGTATAAAGACTTTTTGCTTTTTTCGAATATATGTCGAAAGATTGCAGGAAAACCGAGTATTAGAGAGATTATTAATCTGGCTGTGAAGATGAATACTTCTGGAAAAAGAAAATACAACACACAAAAACTTTTAAGTATTTTGCGATAAAGGTATAGTCTATCCCATTGGCGACAATGGATTTATCGATGAAGTTCCGACCCGCACGAATGGCTTAACGACAGAGTAACTGTCTTGAACTGTCACCCGGCGAAATTGAAATGGCTGTGAAGATGCGGCCTAACTCTACTAGGACAAAAAGACCCTATGGA